>NZ_CP116477.1:3900000-4200000 GCF_028335745.1 Pectobacterium sp. A5351 | reverse complement strand
CGACTTTCTCCAGAATCAGTTCGCGATCCAGTTTAATTTTCAGCAGCAGGGCGCCGTGGGAAACAGCATTGGATGCGGCGGCGGCCATTTTCTCCACGCTATCAAGCGCCAACGTTTGCGCACAGACCACGGATGTAGGGGGATAAATGCCAAGACGCTGCCACAGCGTTTGTTTTTCCAATGCGGTGTTGAGTCGCCACAGCGCGCAGTCCAATGCATTTCTGGCCGCACCTGGCGCTAAGTCTTTCTGGAGTTGTTCGATGGTCAGGCCGTGTTCTATTGCCTCACGGATCGCTGAGAGCTGGCGACATACGCTGTCGGCGGACTCGCCATAATGGGCGACAGGCGTACATTCACCTTGTCCAATAAATCCTTTTTCTTCTAGCGCGACACGGATAACGGTAACCGCGCGACGCGTACCGTTCTCAGCCGCCATAGGACGGGCTAGTGGCAGATTGACGGTTTCAATTTGCATATGCCGCATCATGATTTTTTTCTCATCAACGCTCAGGGGATGAACGGACTATTTCATGATGCATCATCACTGACGAATACTTGTTCATCAGTAGGGTATAACCTCAGGTTATACCCTACGTTCAAGGTATGGCTTTCTGGTTGCGCTTTGCCGCAACGCGCAGGATTTCGTGTATAATACGCGCCAGTTTTCATTGACCCGCCGGAGATGAGCCATGCGCCCAACAGGCCGAAGTGCACAGCAAGTACGCCCCCTCAAATTAACCCGTCATTACACGAAACACGCCGAAGGTTCCGTTTTGGTCGAATTTGGCGACACCAAAGTGTTATGCAATGCCACGGTAGAAGAGGGTGTCCCGCGCTTTCTGAAAGGCCAGGGGCAAGGATGGGTCACCGCCGAATACGGCATGCTGCCGCGTGCGACGCACAGCCGCAACGCCCGCGAAGCCGCTAAAGGCAAACAGGGCGGGCGCACGCTGGAGATTCAGCGCCTGATTGCGCGCTCCCTGCGTGCGGCAATCGACCTGAAAGTGCTCGGCGAATACACTATTACGCTCGACTGCGACGTCTTGCAGGCGGACGGCGGTACGCGTACGGCGTCTATCACTGGTGCCTGCGTGGCGCTGGCCGATGCGCTGAACCAAATGGTTGCCAACGGCAAGCTGAAGAAGAACCCGATGAAAGGTATGGTCGCGGCGGTTTCCGTCGGTATCGTTAATGGCGAAGCGCTGTGCGATCTGGAATACGTGGAAGATTCCGCCGCTGAAACCGACATGAATGTGGTGATGACCGAAGATGGCCGCATGATTGAAGTGCAGGGGACTGCCGAAGGCGAGCCGTTCAGCCACGAAGAATTACTCACCCTACTGGCTCTGGCCCGAGGGGGAATCGAGACCATCGTTCAGGCGCAGAAAGCGGCCTTAATTGATTGATTTTATAAGCGACCAATGGGTCGCTTTTTTTATATTCGTAAGACGAGGAGATGCCGTAATGAAAGCCTACCAGCGCCAGTTTATTGAGTTTGCACTCAGCAAGCAGGTATTGAAGTTCGGCGAATTTACCCTGAAATCCGGGCGCATCAGCCCCTATTTCTTCAATGCCGGGCTGTTTAATACCGGGCGCGATCTGGCCTTACTGGGGCGTTTTTATGCCGAAGCGCTGGTTGATTCCGGTGTAGAGTTCGACCTGCTGTTCGGGCCGGCTTACAAAGGCATTCCGATTGCTACCACCGCTGCGGTAGCGCTGGCAGAACATCACGATCGCGACCTGCCATACTGCTTTAACCGCAAAGAAGCCAAAGATCACGGCGAGGGCGGTAGTCTGGTCGGCAGCCCATTACAGGGCCGCGTGATGCTGGTGGATGACGTAATTACGGCAGGAACGGCGATTCGCGAGTCTATGGCGATCATCAGTGCACATGGGGCGACGCTGGCGGGTGTGATGATTGCGCTGGATCGTCAGGAACGCGGTCGTGCTGATTTATCCGCGATTCAGGAAGTTGAACGCGACTATCAGTGCAAGGTGATTTCGATTATTACGCTGAAGGATTTGATTACTTATCTGGCGGAAAAACCGGATATGGCGGCGCATCTGGATGCGGTGAAAGCCTATCGTGAGCAGTACGGGATTTAACGTTGTGAGTCACGAACCCGCCAGAGATGTCTGGCGGGTAAAAGCGGTGTTTAGTTCAGTTGGGCGGCTAACAGCGGCCAACGGGTGTCGAATTCCTGCGTCGGGCGATAGCGGAATTCAGAGCGAATAAAGCGCGACAGCATCCCTTCACAAAATGCCAGCAACTGGCTGGCCAACAGCGTTTCGTCATGCTGAAAACCTTGTCCGCCGCGCAGCTTATGCTCGCGTAACACCTGACGTAGCTGCGATTCAATACGCTCAAACAACTGGTTGATGCGATCCTGCAAGCGGTCCTGTTCAAACATCAGCGCGTGGCCGGTCATGATGCGAGTCAGACCCGGATTCCGTTCCGCAAACCCCAAAATAAGCAGCAAAATCAGACGAAGACGATTAAACGTTTCTTTTTCGTCTTGCAGAATCAGGTTAATGCGGGTGGTCAGGCTATCCTCAATAAATTCAATCAGGCTATCAAACATCCGCGTTTTACTGGGGAAATGCCGGTAGAGTGCCGCTTCGGACACGCCAACGTTCGCAGCCAGTTTTGCCGTGGTGATGCGTTGGCTGCCGTCGCTGGATTCCAGCATCTGTGCCAGCGCCTGCAAAATTTCCTCGCGGCGGTTCCTTTTCGTACTTTCTTTTTCTGCCATGTCTGAAAAGACCCTTGCTAAATATTTGACTGACAAGCACCCGGTAGCGCCACAGTCGCCATTTCTTTTTGGATAGATAGGCGCTGTGGCTTATAGGAATTTTTTACACTATGGGGTGGCTGGAGCGCGTTAGCTACGGCCGGAGTGGCCGAAGCCGCCTTCTCCACGTTCGCTGCCGACGAAATCGTTGACCAGATTAAATTCGGCCTGAACGACGGGCACAAAGACCATCTGCGCGATGCGCTCGCCAGGCTCAACCGTAAATGCTTGTTGACCACGATTCCAGACGGACACCATCAGTTGCCCCTGATAGTCCGAATCAATCAGCCCAACCAGATTCCCCAGTACCACGCCATGCTTGTGGCCCAGCCCAGAACGAGGAAGGATCACCGCCGCGAGTCCGGTATCGGCAATGTGAATCGCCAGTCCGGTTGGGATTAGCGTAGTTTCCCCTGCTTTGAGTTCAATCGCCTGATCCAGACAGGCACGCAGATCGAGCCCGGCAGAACCCGGTGTCGCATAGGTTGGTAACGGAAATTGCTGCCCAACGCGTGGGTCAACAATCTTAACGTCGATTTTTTTCATCATAACGGCTGATAATCTCGTCGATTAATTTTTGGCCAAGAAGACGTTTGTCACACTGTGGCAACGGTACGTCTCCTCCTTGCCAAAAAAGGTGTAACGCATTGGTTTCACTGTTAAAACCATGCCCGGAAAGAGAGACGTTGTTCGCGCAAATCAGGTCCAGCTTTTTACGCGCCAGTTTTTGCCGGGCGTATTCTTCCACATTCTGGGTTTCGGCAGCAAACCCGACAACATAAGGACGATTTTTCGTCATGGCGGCGACACCGGCGATAATATCTGGATTTTTAACCAGAGTGAGAGTCATTTCATCGCCCTGCTGGTTCTGTTTTTTAATCTTCTCATCGGCGATATGTTTGGCGCGATAGTCAGCAACCGCCGCGCAGCCGATCACAATGTGCTGCTGGGCCGCGTGTTCCATTACCGCGTGCTCCATCTCCAACGCGCTGCCGACATCAATACGTGTGACGCCCTGCGGCGTGGCGAGTGACACCGGACCGCTCACCAGTGTGACTTTCGCGCCACGAGCTGCCGCGGCCTGCGCGATAGCAAAGCCCATTTTCCCGGAGCTGTGATTGGTGATAAAGCGAACCGGGTCCAGCGCTTCTCTCGTCGGCCCGGCGGTGACCAGAATGTTCAGATGTTGCAGATCGTTGATGGCAGAAAAATGACGCTGCGCCAGCCCAACAACTTCCAGCGGGTCGATCATACGGCCTGGCCCAACATCGCCACACGCCTGGCTACCGCTATCCGGTCCCCAGATCGGCAAACCCCGAGCGGCCAGCGTGCGCAGGTTGTCTTGCGTGGGCTCTGCGCGGTACATCTGCTGATTCATCGCAGGGACAACGGCGATGGGGGCAGAGGTCGCCAGACAAAGGGTGGTCAGCAGGTCGTTCGCCATACCGGCTGCGACGCGAGCGATCAGATCGGCGGTGGCCGGAGCGAGAATGACTAAATCAGCCCATTTCCCCAGTTCAATGTGGCCCATTGAGGCTTCCGCCGCGGGGTCAAGCAGGTCGTCTGATACCGGATAACCGGAGACAGCTTGTAGCGTCAGCGGAGTGATGAAAGCTTTAGCGGCAGATGTCATGACAACCCGTACGTCGGCTCCGGCATCGCGCAGGCGCCGTACCAGTTCCGGGCACTTGTACGCGGCGATGCCGCCGCTGATACCCAGCACGATTCGTTTGCCGACGAGTGCATTCAGGCTGGAAAATTCCGTCATCATCATGGTCCGATTGAAAGTCAGAAGATGTGCCATTTTACCATAACCTTGCAGCCAGATAGGAATCTTAAGGTTGTCGCGACTGTTTACCTAAGAAGATTGCGAAGCGCTTCGCAGCCTTTTATCGCCGCGATCGTCCTGTTTTTACGGGCGTGACATGATGCCATCGAGCGGTATAGGGAGAGGGTGATGGGTTGGGAAAAGGGATTGGCACCGCGTGAAAAACTGGTGCGTTTAGGGGCTGAATCGCTGACGGATGCGGAACTGTTGGCGATTTTTTTACGCACAGGGTTGCCAGGCGTGCATGTGATGCAGCTGGCGGAAGCGTTGTTGGCGCAATTCGGGTCGTTATATCAGCTGATGACAGCCGATCAATCCGCATTTCATACCGCCAAAGGCGTAGGAATATCGAAATATACGCAAATCAAGGCGATTGCAGAGCTGTCGCGTAGGTTGTTTTTTTCTCGTCTGGCGAAAGAGGATGCGATGCTGAACCCTCAGGCGACAGGCCAGTATTTGCAGTTGCTCTTGTCTCGGCGCGAGCGTGAGGTCTTTTTAGTCCTGTTTTTAGACAATCAGCATCACGTTATTCGCCATCAGGAGATGTTTGTTGGTACGATTAACAGCGTGGAAGTACACCCGCGTGAAATTGTGCGTGAAGCGCTAAAGGCAAATGCCGCGGCGTTGATTTTGGCGCATAATCACCCGTCGGGAAAAGCGGAGCCGAGTCAGGCGGATCGTGCGATAACCGAACAGATTGTTAAAGCCTGTCAGTTAATGGAGATCCGCGTGCTCGATCATTTGGTTATTGGGCATGGCGAATACGTTTCTTTTGCCGAACGCGGCTGGATTTAACAGATATTTCCGCGATCCAGTGGGATCTTTAGCTGTTCGGGACTTGAGCACTTACGCTTCAGAGCGTATACTACGCCACCTTTGAGAATCTTGGGTGTGGCGTTAAGAGCCTATC
The DNA here is from genome assembly GCF_028335745.1 of Pectobacterium sp. A5351. Lineage (NCBI taxonomy): Bacteria > Pseudomonadati > Pseudomonadota > Gammaproteobacteria > Enterobacterales > Pectobacteriaceae > Pectobacterium > Pectobacterium sp. A5351. The sequence continues at coordinate 4,194,470 of NZ_CP116477.1, read as the reverse complement.
TCAGCAGGTTTATCCTGATGACAGAGTCTTTTCAGTGAAGTTGCTGAGATGGGCTCTAAAGCCTGACGAGGCGGCCAAACCCTATACGAAGCTCGAGCTGATTTGATTTTTGGAGAATAGACATGTCCCGAGTCTGCCAAGTTACTGGCAAGCGTCCGGTGGCCGGGAACAACCGTTCCCACGCACTGAATGCGACCAAACGCCGTTTTCTGCCGAACCTGCATTCACACCGTTTCTGGGTTGAAGGCGAGAAGCGCTTTGTAACACTGCGTGTATCTGCTAAAGGTATGCGTGTTATTGATAAGAAGGGTATTGAGACGGTTCTGGCCGATCTGCGTGCCCGTGGTGAAAAGTATTAAGGAACTGAATCATGGCTAAGGGTGTTCGCGAGAAGATCAAGCTGGTTTCTTCTGCTGGTACTGGTCACTTCTATACCACTACGAAGAACAAACGTACTAAACCGGAAAAATTGGAACTGAAGAAATTCGATCCAGTTGTTCGTCAGCACGTTGTCTACAAAGAAGCTAAAATTAAGTAATTTCTGCTTCTTGATAAAACCCGGCCTTGGTCGGGTTTTTTTTCGCCATTTGCCAGCCAGCGTGTCGATTTGGTTTAACTGTTTTGTGGTAAATACTGCGGGTAAAATACGTCAGGCGTTACGCTGTTTCCGTTGTGTCCTCTGTCTTGCTGCCTGTCACAGAGGGTATCCTGTCGTTTATGAAAATGTTGTTTATGCTAATCTAGCCACCTTTATCAGGAGACGTACATGCCTGAATTACCTGAGGTTGAAACCAGTCGTCGGGGGATTTCACCCTATCTTGTCGATCATACCATTCTGTATGCTGAGGTCAGGAATACGCGCCTGCGCTGGCCGGTATCGGCTGAGATCCTCTCGCTGAGCGATGAGCCGGTGCTCAGCGTGCGTCGGCGGGCAAAATACCTGCTGATTGAACTGACTCGCGGCTGGATTATTGTGCATCTCGGCATGTCGGGCAGCCTGCGGGTACTGCCGGAATATAGCGAGCCGGAGAAACACGATCATGTTGATTTGGTGATGGACAGTGGCAAAGTGCTGCGTTACACCGATCCCCGGCGCTTTGGCGCCTGGCTGTGGACGGATAATCCAGAAACCTGCTCGGTATTGGCGCATCTGGGGCCGGAGCCGTTAGAGGCGGAATTCTCTGCGGACTATCTCTATCAGTCCTCGCGCGGTAAAAAAGCGGCAATCAAACAGTGGATTATGGATAACAAAGTGGTGGTTGGCGTAGGCAATATCTATGCGAGCGAATCGCTGTTTGCTGCGGGTATCCACCCTGACAGAGCCGCCGGATCGTTAAATGAAAACGATGCAGCCGTATTAGTGAACGTGATTAAACAGGTGCTACAGCTTTCGATTGAGCAAGGTGGAACGACGCTGCGCGACTTTTTGCAGTCAGACGGTAAGCCCGGCTATTTCGCTCAGGAACTGCGAGTCTATGGCCGCAATGGTGAACCTTGCCGGACATGTGGGACGCCGATCGAAACCGCGAAACACGGGCAACGCAGTACATTTTTCTGTCGCCGCTGCCAGAAGTAATACTATTTTTCAGTTTTTACAGCCTAAATATAAAAAATCTCAGAGGGCATTATGAGTCGTGTGGATATTAGCGTCATTGTTCCTATCTATAACTGCGAAGAGTTTATCGAGCCTCTTTTTTCGTCGTTGCTTGCCCAGGATAATGTCTCTTTTGAAATTATTGCGGTCAATGATGGTTCCACGGATGACAGCCTTGTGAAATTGAATGAGATAGGCAAGTCGACTACAAATCTGATTATTATAAGTCAGGAAAATAGAGGATTATCTGAAGCGAGAAATACGGGGATTCAGCACGCGAATGGTGAATGGATCGCATTTGTTGATGGCGATGATTGGTTGGAAAAAGACACGCTATCGACGTGGTTCGAAAAAGCGAAGGAACAGCGTCTTGATTTATTGATAGGTAACGGTTTTAAGTTTAGCGAAAGCCCTGAGCGAGAAATAAAAGAGCCTCTTCAGACCAAACAACCATGGGGTGAGGTAACCAGCGGAGACGAGTGGATCATTCGTAGTGTAAAAAATAACGAATGGTGCCACTTTGCTTGGTTGCAGCTAATACGCCGCGATATCATTTTACTGAATAAGTTAAAATTTATTCCAGGCATGATGCATGAAGACATTCTATGGACGGCGAATTTAGCGTTGGTAGCCAAGCGAGTCGGTTTCTGTGAAAAAATGGGTTATGGCTATCGCGTTGGCAATACGAATTCGATCACAAAATCATCATCCATTGAGAAAATAACACGTAGAGCAAACAGCTATATTGATATCATGCAGGGGCTGATTTCTCTCGCGGTTCAGAACAAAGATAACGCTACTTTAAATAAAGCGTTAATTCGTCATGCTAACCGAGAGAGTCGCCATTTTTTTGGTATGTTGCGTAAAAAAATATCATCGCCTGATATCCGGAAACCATTAGCCCAAAAATTTCTTGCTACGGGGATTGGTTGGAATTTATTTAAGGGGATGGGCTCATTGAATGATTTTTGGTATGCCGTACGTTTCAATTTTACGGTTTACCTCTATTCAACGAAAAAATGATGCCTCTATATCGTCTTTGATAGTTTGCTTTGCAACGCACTAACGATGGCATCGGGTAAGAAATGTGATACGTCACCGCCGTGACGAGCGACTTCTTTGACTAGGGAAGATGAAATAAACGACCACTCTTCCGATGGCATCAGAAAAACGCTTTCGAGCGTAGGCATCAGGTGATGATTCATTTTCGCGAGCTGGAGTTCATATTCGAAATCGGCAACGGCTCGCAAACCGCGTACGAGGATAGTGGCGTTTTGCTGCTGTGCGAAGTGTGCCATGAGATCGCTGAAGCCGATAACGTCGACATTCGATAAATGCTGTGTCGCCCCTTTTGCCAGCGCCACGCGTTCATCCAGTGTGAAAAGCGTGCGCTTACTTGGACTGGCGGCGATGGCCAGTACCACATGATCGAACAGCCGTGATGCACGCGTCAGTAAATCCAAGTGACCATTGGTTAATGGATCGAACGTTCCAGGATAAATCGCTTTGGTTGTCATCACGTTAGCCCTTCATTCACTGTCTCAGTAGCGATTTTACTGCGTCCGCTGGGGCAAATAAGGTTCCAGGAGCGTAAGCAGCATCTGTAGTGCGCCCTGGTTTTGGTGTAACACTTCCACGGCATGTCGACCATAGTAGAGACGATAGTCTTCGTCAGCGAGCAGTTTCCCTACTTCTTTTCCAAGCGAGTCTGCATCGGTCACGGTAATCAATCCGTCGGCCTGATCTAGCTTGTTACAGATGTCTTTGAAATTGAACGTGTGTGGCCCCATCAATACCGGAATAGCATGGGCTGCGGCTTCTAGTGGATTATGCCCGCCTCGTTCAACCAAACTTCCACCGACAAAAGCCAGATCGGCGATGCCGTACAACAGCATCAGCTCACCCATGGTGTCCCCAATCACGACCTGAGTGCTGGCTGAAGGCTGTTCACCACTGCTGCGCAGCGTGTAGGTGAATCCCAGATTTTCCGCCAATGATTGAGTGGTGGCGAAACGTTCCGGATGGCGAGGCACAAGAATCAGTAATAAATCAGGGTAGGTACTAAGCAACTGCCTGTGAGCGGCCAGAACGATCGCTTCTTCGCCTTCGTGTGTACTGGTGGCGATCCATACCGGGCGGCGTGGTGCCCATTGTCGGCGTAATGTCACCGCTCGTGCCGCCAGTTCCGGTGTCACGGAAATATCAAATTTAAGACTGCCAGTTACTTTCAGGCTTGAGCGCTTCAGGCCAAGATCGATAAATCGATTCCCGTCTTCCTGATTCTGTGCGGCAACGAGGGTGATGCGCTGCAAGATATGGCGCATTAGCTTCCCTATTTTCTTATAACCCGCCGCAGATCGCTCTGACAGCCTTGCGTTTGCAATAACCAGCGGAATGTCACGTTTATGCAGCTCTGCAATTAGGTTTGGCCATAGCTCTGTTTCCATAATGATGACGATTTTCGGACGAACCTGGTCAAAAAAGCGTTTCAGAGCACTGGGCAAATCATAAGGCAGGTAAACGTGATAGACCGTATCACCAAAAGCGGAGCGTACGCGCTCAGAGCCAGTTGGTGTCATGGTGGTTACTGTGATCGGCAGATTGGGGTAACGATGGCGCAGAGCCCTTACTAAGGGAATGGCAGCCAGCGTTTCACCCACCGACACCGAATGCAGCATGATACCGTCTGGTTTAACCTTCTCTGCACAAAAGCCGTAACGTTCACCCCAGCGCCGACGATAGGCGGGTGCTTTGCGGCCACGAAGCCACAGGCGAAGCCAAATCAACGGTTGGATGAGATACAGGATAATGGTGTAGAGAGTTTGTAGCATAAGGTTTACTGTTATCGGTTATCGCTGGGGTGATTTTATCGGGTTCGTGAGGATAAGGCTATTTGTAAAACGGGTGTTGTTTATTCCTCAGCCGATTTTCCTAAAAATCGCTGGCAGATGCACGCAATTTTCGCAGGCATTGAATCTAATACGGGAAACGGACAACCGAACAAGACAGAAGAGCCAACTATAATCCACACTCACCTTACTTATGAGACGTTTGTATCTATTTTGAGTTTTTGCGTAAGATACGTTTCATTTTTCTTATAACACCTTTGCTTTCATTAATAATATTTTTCTTTAGTCGTTGCAGTGGATAAATAAAAAATAACCATAATCGATAATATAATTTATCTTTTCCTTCCAGAATAACAATGGAGTCTTTTAATTTGCTGTAATGGTTTCTATTAAATTTATTTATTATCTCGTTGGTAACATTACGGTATTTAAATCCGATGTTCCGATGGTTTTCTTCATGATGGAAAAAATCGGTTTTCTTGATTTTTTCAATGCCAATGGAAAATGGAATTGGGCCTGTAGTATTTAATACGCCTTTCATTCCTACACCATAAATCCAAGGTTTGTAAATTTTTAATCTATGAATAACTTCGTCTATTACAGATTTGATATAAGGAGACCTGGGTACTGAGGTTATGTTCCATTGTTGATATTCCCCACATTTTAAGAAACCCAACTCTTTGTGTATCCCCATGTTTTTATCACAACCACACGCTTTATTGTCCCAACTGCATAGCAATATCTCACAATCTTCTGCAATGGCATCATTAAGTGGGTTCAAACACGAGCTTTTAATATCGAGGTAAACACCGCCTTCGATATAAATCAATAAATAGCGAAATAAATCAGCCCTAGCTGCACCATACTTTGGTTCGATGCTTAAATAGAGATTCAGCATCTCTTTTCCATAATGCTTGTCTATATATTCAATTATTCTTTTTTCATCATAAAAAAAGTATTCCCACGTTGGATTCATCTCTTTTAATTGTTCTATAGATACTAAAATTTCTTCAGGCAGTTTATTTATGCCTTTTGTGTATATTTGATGAATCTTCTTAGGTATTTTCATTGCTGTATCGTCCTTGGTGTAAAATTAAAACTTATTCGAAAAAATAATATTTATGATAATTTTTATTTTTTATTATTCAGTGACCATAAATAAGTATACTTATTAAATGTATATTGAGCGTTAACAAATGCGAGCAGTAATCCTTGTTTTCCATCTAAAAAACCACATTTTAATATCCAGGTTTTTAAAAATGAAAAAATAGTATGAGTGAAAATAGAGGTATAGTTACACGATTTACCTTTTTCATAACGCTCTTTTGCCCATACTGAAGCGTAGCGTAACTGTTTTTCCTGAAATGCTGAAAAATCACGACAGGTCAAATGTTTAAGGTCTCCAGATAGGTGCTGGATAGGTGCGTCGCCACAATTCAATGATTCATGCACGCGGTTGTCATTATATTTATAGCGCTGGTTGGCATAGAGTCGAATGACTTTATCGGGATACCAACCGCTATGCTTCATAAAGCGGCCAAGAAAGAGATTTCGCCGAGCGCAAGAGTAAATGATTTTATCATCTAGGTTGGGTTTGGATAACACGCGTTCAATTGATTGATGCAGTTCGGGAGTAATTCTTTCGTCAGCATCAATAAAGAATATATAGTCTCCGCTGGCATAACCCTGTGCACGCTGCCTTTGTTTACCATACCCCGGCCAGTCATCGTGTTGATAGACTTTTGCGCCATATCGATGTGCGATCTCTACAGTGTTATCTGTACTGCCAGAATCGACTAAAATGATTTCATCTGCCCAGCCAACAGATTGCAGGCACTCTTCTATTAGTTCGGATTCATTTTTTGTGATTATTATTATGGATAATTTTTTATTCATACTACACCTATGATGTAAGTTACTCTTGATTTTTTCATTGTTATTGATATACGCTAATCAATTAATATTATCATAAGGTAATTACCATGAAGACATTCGTAGTAAACTTGGAAAGAGATAAAAATAAAAAAGATCAGATACAGGATGAATGCAGAAAAGCTAAACTTGATTATGAAATAATTAGTGCAGTTGATGGAAGAGAGCTAAATGATAGTGAATTGAGTGCAAAAGTTAACCCTGTTAGTATTAATTATCTTTCTAAAGGCGAAATAGGTTGTGCACTGAGTCATCAGAAAATATATAAAAAAATAGTAGATGATAACATCGATTATGCTCTCATCTTAGAAGATGATGTCGAAATCCCCCAAGATATTAATGTGTTTTTAAGACAATTTTTAAATATTAAAGATAAGAGACAAGGTGATGTTTTTTTACTATACCCTTCAGGATTAAGATTTACTAATAGAAAAATAAGTATCACCCAAGAGTATTTTTTTTATGAGGTTTATAATGCATCATGTACTCATGGATATATTATTTCAAGTAAGGCTGCTAAAAAACTTATACGAATAAATAATCCTGTAATATTAGTGGCTGATGCGTGGCTATGGTTTTATCAAGTATCTTTATTAAAAGTTTATGCGTTGAATAAAGAATTAGTCAAGGCATATGATGTTGATAAATCGCTGTCTTCCATAGAGGCTGAAAGATTATTGTTGTTAAATGAAAAAGAAAAATATCAAATGGGAGTAATAAAAAAGCAATCTTTCTATTATGTGATAAAATATTATCATAAATATATCAGAAGGGTTTTTCTTAAAAAAGAAAAGGCTTAATGACTATATAAAAACCACTATTCAAAATGCATGAATAAAAACGTTTTTAGAGTAGTGGATGTATTTCATAATATTGTTAGTTAAACTATTTACAGTTTACTTTATGTATACCCATTTTTATATTCAATTGTTTTTTAGGAAAGTATTATCAAATTTTTCCATGACTGAAAATTTGTTAAATTCTTTAGTATAACAATCCCAATCTTGCTTTTTCATATACTCTCTATCAAATTCACTGATTATACGGTGAAGGTCATCAGCGTTATTATATATTATTGCCCTATCTCCTAGTATATCAAGATGACAACGTTCATCAGATAACCCCCATGTTATAATCGGTTTGTTTTTTATCGAGAACTCACCAATAGCTATACCGAATGTTTCTCCGCTAGTTCTAGCGTGAAGATAAGCGTCGCATGTATTTATAAATTTTGATATATATTTCGGGTCTGATGTTCCATTAAGGAAAATAATATTATCATATTTATAGAAGAAATTATTTTTAACGAACGGATCTGTTCCGAGAAATAAGAAAAATATATCCTTCCTCTTTCTTGATATTTTCTTAATAATGTTTTTAGCAAATTTTATATCGAATGTGTCTGCGCCGCCATGTCTACCGAAAACAATTGCGTCCTTAGGAATTCCTAAGGTGGCTCTCAGATCTGATTCGTTATCAGGTAAGGATATCATATGAGGTACATAGGGGGCCTTACCTGACGTCATTTCATCTGAAAGCCATTTTGAGACATAAGCATATACATCACCATGCGGCTCATGATTTTTAAAAACAGCATGAACGACAGTTTTAATATCATCACTAATTACATCAGATTTTTTACCTGAGTTTATTACATATAAAACATCTGATTGCGTCTCTTTTATTATTTTTTTTATTTCAGAAAGGTGAGAGTAACTATATACTGAAAAGTTTTTTTTGAATAATTCAACTGCTTGGGGGAAATTATTTGGATTATCTTTTTCATATATAATTATAGACTCATTTCCTAGGACTCGTTGATTTTCTAATGCATAATGGAACATTGCATTGGTTGTTCCTCTATAGCACAATTGATTTTCGTGAAATATTATTTTCATGATGTTACCAAATTTAAATTTTTTAACTTTATATTTTAGAGAGGCTATAATTCTTTATCTTTAATGATTTTTAACTAGCCTGCGTTTTTTGAAACGGACCCACTCTCTTTTTATCTTTCCTAAAATGCTTTTCTTATCTAGGTGATTTTTTAAATATATATTGTGACTTTCTATTGATGCTTTTATTACATACTTTCGATAATCTATATTATCGCCATCTCGAATTATTTCATCAGATAAATCGATAAAACATTCGATAAGAAATTTATTTCTTGACTCGAATAGATGTAAGTAATCGTTATTATATATCGTAAATAACCCATACACATGACTGTCACCTAATAACCATTTAGGTACAGCAGATATTGTTGGGTAAACAAAATCTATCGGGTATTTGGCATTTTTTCCTGCTAATGTTAGTCTGCCAGCAACATCAAACTCGGTATCCGCAATTAATGATGGGCGTCCTACACCCCTCCATGTTTTTCCTGTTAAAGCAAGAAACATGGGCGCTACGTAAATAAAATGATAGTCAATATGATTAGCCGATTGTGCACAACCATAAATACGACCATCACGTGCGGAGGTTATTGCTTTTTGTACTGCTTCTGAGTTTAAAGGAATACAATCAATATCAACAATGATAATTATTTCATCATCAGATGCATTGTCAAAAATTTCTGTCATCCATACAGCATGATCTATCTTATGGCAATTTTGTTGTTCAATATGAAAGCCTAATTTATTAAAAACTTGCCGCTGCGCATTAACCAAACGTTGATCCACATTGTTCCAATACAACGATAGTATACGAACATTATTACAATTAGGTAGGAAAGTGTTAGTCACGAATTACTCCATTTAATTAGATATTACTATCTTTAATTTTTTTAGTTGTTATTACTTTCGGGTATTTTTATATTACTTATTCATTTTTTATAGTAAAGATAGTGATAATTAAAAATAATCAAATATAAGAAATGTCATGAACTAGTAGAGAAAAAATGAGAGAATAACTTCCTCTTAAATATTTCTAGTTTAGAAAATAAAGATTTTTGGTTATATTTCTTAAATAAATTAAACCAATTATTTTTTCCAAGATAGTTTAATTTTATAAGTCTATTGTTTTTATAGTAGCACATAATATAAATACCTTGGTCATCATCAATAATTCTTTGCTGCAAAGTTAGTTTTTGGCAATGCCAGACAAGGTTAGAAAATTCATTCCATTTATCTTTAGTACCTACGATGGCTCCGCCAATAATAAAAGCCTCATTATTAAGCATTTTATCAAAAACAGAGTTTAATGACTTTACCTCCAAATTATTATTTATAGTAAAAAGATGTATTTTTTCTCTATCGAATGAATAATCCCACTGTGTAAGTCCATTTAATATTTTTATGTTTCTACAATAGCCAAAATCTATCCAAGCAGCAAAGTCTGTTTCTATTAACCCCATGCTAATGGATTTAGTGACAAAATAACTTTTAAGATTATTGACTATAACATAATCTGGTGAGAAATATTCGGGACTAATTGACTGTTCCTTGTTTAATTTACTTTGAAATTCTGTCGATTTTTGAATTTTTGATACTTTGTTTTTCATCCTATTTAGTTTGTTTTTATAATCAATAATTACTATTTCCGTCGGTTTTTCTCCTCTTATTTTCTTTATGCGATCTTTAAATTCATTCGATGTAAATATAATCATTTTGTTGTCAAGATGGGATAGATTATTAAAGTACTCAAAATAAGAATCTGTTGTTCTATGGAAGTATGGCGTGTGGCCATTTTCTGGGGTCCAACTTCCTCGACCTATATCAAAGAATGCAGTAACAATTGTTATGGAGGGAGCCATTTTTTTCCTATGATTTTAATCAGGTAGGAGGTAATTAAACACGCTATAAAAATATTAATACATCATTAGATGAGTTAATAAATCATAAATAGCCTTTTTGGGGATTTTATTTCTTAGGCGTGGTAGATAAATAACCGTTAGGATTTTTTACTTGCCAAGCCCATGCATCTGTCAACATGCACTGTAGATTTTTTTCAGCCCGCCATCCTAACTCTTTCTCTGCTAATTTAGGATTGGACCAGCATTCGGCAATATCTCCCTTACGTCGAGGCATTATATTATAGTTGATTTTTTTTCCTGATACGATCTCAAGTTCTTTGATAATATCTAGTACTGAGTAGCCTATCCCTGTACCTAAGTTGTACACACGGTAGCCATAGTTATCTTCTAAACGATCTACGGCACATAAATGACCATTAGCAAGGTCCATCACATGGATATAATCTCTTACTCCTGTCCCATCTTTTGTTGGGTAATCATTACCAAATATTGATAATGCACTCAATTTACCCATGGCCACCTGAAGCATGTATGGCAAAAGGTTACTAGGGATACCATCAGGATCTTCGCCAATCATTCCCGAATGGTGTGACCCTATAGGATTAAAATATCGAAGAGCTATCAATGAGAAATTTTTATTCGCTGTACAAAAATCTTGGAGTATATTTTCTACCATTAATTTAGATGAGCCATATGGGTTAGTTGTTCCCCCTGTTCGACAAGATTCATTCAATGGTATCAATTCAGGCTCACCATACACTGTGGCTGATGAGCTGAAAACTAAATTTTTTATCCCAAAACTTAGCATTTCCTCTAACAAAACTAAAGTTCCAGAGACATTAGTTTTATAATATAATATAGGGGAACTAATCGATTCAACGACAGATTTTAAACCAGCAAAATGAATAACGCTAGATATTTTATGTCTAGAAAAAATATTAGATATAAATTGTCTGTCTAATATATCACCTTGATAAAATATAGCCTGCTTACCAGATATTTTTTCAACTCTATGAATAGACTCAATATGCGAGTTAGATAAATTGTCTAGTACAATTACCTCATCTCCTCTTTGTAAAAAAGAAAGGACGGTATGAGACCCAATATATCCAGCTCCACCTGTTATTAATACGGCCATGTATATCTCCTAATGGGTTTTTAGTTAATAAAATATTATGTTAAATTTTATAGATAATTTTTATAATAAATGGTTTGTTTTGTTAGCGGTAATATTATTATTTTTCGAGATTAAGATTCATATTTGCATATGTAAAAAATAAACATTTAATGTCATCATAACTGATTATGTAATTTTTTTGATAATTTTCTTATTCCATAACATAAACAACTTAAAAAACCTGATAAATATTTTTTTTGTGAAATAGAGTGCTTATATTTTTTTTTCATTTCAACGAATGCGGTTGCATCTTTTAGATCTGCTGTTATCCATGGCGATTTTTGGAGTGCTTGATGAAAAAATATAGTTGAAGGATAATTTGCCCATTTATGCCAAGGTTTAGTTACACCTGTATAGTGTATGAGAATAGTGTCATTTTTTATGATTTCTTTATATTTTTGATGACTTGGATCTTTCAACTCATTTTTTATAGAATAAATAGTATTATATTCTCTTGGAAGGAAGGTTACATTATCATGTAATAGAATATTCATAACATCTTGGTCTGGATATTGAATTGACTCCTCACCAATTTTTAATTTATCAAATATTTTTTGTGTTAAATCCAATTCATTCCAGATGGTTAAATTTACGAATAAAACGCCAGAGTTAAAATACTTTCCTTCTAAGGCTGCCATCTTTAATCGATTTGCTGACTTTTTTTGCATTTCAGGCACATCACGAATTACGGCAGCAACATGTGGTGCTGTATTCAGTTTGTTTAGTTGTGCTAAAGAGCCTTTACACATCACATCAGCGTCAAGATAGAGAAGGCTTGATATTTTATCTGAAAGATGGGAGAAAGCTAATAATCTAAAATACATAGCATGTGACCAAATATCAGTACAAGGCAATGTGTTTAACATGTCAGAATTTATTTTATATAAGACTATTTTAGTTTTAAATTTTTCAGCAAGAACATTTAATTTTTTAATAAAGTCATCATCAAAATCATCAGAAAAAACATGGAATGTAAAATCGATATCATTATTGATGAGGATCGATGCTATTGATATTCCACAACCAATGGCGTAGTTTTTATCTATACCATAAGCAACGTTTAGAGTATCATTATCGGCGATTGGTTGATGCCTATTTTCGGAAACAGAAAGAACATCAATATGTGATGAAATGACCATAAAATCACCTTCAAAGAAGAAAAACTTAACTTGCAGACTTTTGCAATTTTTTAAAATACTTTTTTATAAAAATACTTAATGAAGCTAAGCGATCCACGAACAACGTCACCGTTGTGGAATTGATGCTTGGCACAATATCTCATATTACTCGTAGTTGTTGCTTGTAGTAATGGTGAATGATTCCATGGTGATGCTTTTTTGGCATCCAGAAAATATTTTGTGCAAGCGTAACTTTCAGCCCATTGATGCCAGGGTTTTGTCGGCCCAATATAGTGGATCATAACCGTGCTGTCCGTTATAGGGTTGACTGGCTTAGGCTTATTAAGTTCATAATTAATGCTATATTGTGTATTGTATTTTTTATCAAGCCATATTGTTTTACCTGTAAGTAAAATATTCAATATGTCTTGATCAAGGTAAGATATTTTTGATTTTATTTCATCCTTGGCAAGGAGCGACATAGCCTGTGAGCTAATATCATATTTGTGCCACTGTACGAGATTGATATATAGGAAGCCAGCGTTGAAATACCCTGCATTGATTCCCGGCTCATCAAGTGCCTTGGCTCGTTTTTCCCACCAAACCTTGTCTTCTTCTGCGACCACTGCCGCAATGTTATTGCTAAATTCGATTTTTAACAGTTCGTGTAATGAGCCTTTGCAAACAATGTCAGCATCGATATAAAGGAGTGTTTCAATTTCTGGATAAAGCAAGTCGGCAATGACAAAGCGAAAGTAGGTTGCATAAGACCAGTTTTTGGTGCTGGGTAGTGATTTCAATTCATCACAATCTACAATATAAATATTAATCTCTGCATTATATTGAGTGCTGAGGGCTCGAAATTTCTGCTCTTCATCATCATTTAATGAATCGGTGAATATATGAAATGAAAAGTTGATGTCAGGATTATGAAGCAAGATTGATGCTGCTGAAATGGCGCAGCCAAACATAAAGTTTTTATCAATACCGTAAGCGATATTTAGCGTATCGGATTCTGAATTTTCCGTTAAGGGATGAGTAAATGAAATTTTTCTTTTTATAATACCTTGCGATGAAAAATACATAGTGGACTCGGTTATAAATCTTAAAAATAGATGGGGATCAACGCGTTATTTTGACAACAATAGATTGCGCTGGTTTAGCTATCGTTTTCTCTGATAATCAACTGCGCCGCCTTTTCCGGCAGACTATAAATATCTTCGGTATCCGCAAAATGGCGGGCATTTTCTGCCCACTGTTTCAGCGTTTCCGGCTGACTAAGTGCATGTGACAACGCATGGTTCAACGCTATCTGGTTAAAAGGTTCGGGGATGACTTGCCCGGCCTGCGAGCGCTCAATGTAAAACGCATAACCGCACGCATCGGTAACCAGTATCGGTAACCCCGCCGCAATAGCCTCAAGCAAAACGATGCCAGCGGCCTCCTGATGAGCCGGATGCAGTAACAAGTCTGCGGCTGCCATGAAGTCAGGAATGTCATCTCGGCCAGAGAAAAAGTGGATCTGTTTACCAATACCTAGCTGTTCCGCTTGTTGTTGAAACGGTTTTGGATCGTCCTGACCGACCACCAGAAAGGCAACGCGCTTGCGTATTTCCTCTGGCAGGCTGGCAATAGCGCTCAGGCTGCGGCCAACACCTTTGCGTTTGAAATCGGAACCGACTTGCAACAGAACAAATTGATTTTCACTTAAATGATGTTGCTGACGGAAGTGGGATCGCGTTTCTGGAGAATGTGCGCTGTATTTTCTATCCAGTGAAATCCCCGGTGGCAGCATAAAAAAGCGTTCATCCTGTGTGCCATAATGCTTCTGGAAATGGGCTATTTGCCGTGGCGTCAGCATTAGCATGCGCGTGTGGCTATTTTTATCGAACACGTCCCGTTCAAGCGCTGCGTAACCACGGTAGCGGGGGGTGAGTCGATAAAAGAAGCCTTTTTCCTGCACGGCCTTTTCTGCCGTACATCCTTCCGCGGCATAGTAGAAATCCAGTCCTGGCATTTTGCTAAATCCGACAACACGGTCGACAGGGTGCTGTTGTAAATGGTGTTGTATCCAGTCGGAAAAATGGCGGTGGCGAGTATGATTTCCCAATCCAGAGATGGGTACGAGAATGATCTCAAATCCTTCAGGTTTGTCGCCTTGCCATTCGCTAGTGTAAACACGAATATCGTGGCCTTGCTGTTGGCAGGATTTCGCAATACTCAGAAAATCACGTTGCAGCCCACCGAAAGGAAAATATTTATAGACGCTGAATGCAATTTTCATTGGGCATCTCTTTGCGACGTGATATTCAGCATCTGCTCTGAGGCCAAAATGACATCTTCCGCAGGGATGCAGGACAAATACTTAACTGTCTGATCATAGTTATAGTGAGCTGGCATCGGTTGATATTCCCCTGCCCAAATCTGTTTATAGTGTTCGCACCACGGACGCCATACCTTGTAGTCTGTTGGGCCAAATAAGCTGACGAGTGGCGTATTTAATGCGGCAGCCATATGCATTGGAGCTGAATCTACGCCAATATATAGCACGGCATTGTCGATTAACGCCGCGAGTTCTGGAAAGCTCGTTTTGCCCGCAAATGACATCTCAGGTTTATGAATACACTGTGAATAAATATCGCGAACGACAGATAAATCATCTTCCGATGGACCGCACGTTAACACGACTTCCAGATTTTTTTCTTTAAGATAGTCAATCACCTGGGCGAACTTGTCGTTATCCCAAAATTTATAATATTGACGCGTTGTGGGCTGGATGACGACATAAGGTTGTGTTAACAGCGTCGGACATTGGTCAAAAATACGTTTGGCATCGTCTTGATGATAATGCAGTGATAGTCGTGAAACGGCATTCGATGCTGGTAGCCCTAGCGGCGTAAGTAAATAGAGATTTTGTTCAACAATATGTGCGCCTATTGGCGGTACACAGTGGTCGAAAAACAAACGCCAGATTTTACCTTTCAGTTTATTACCGCGATCGAGCGCAATGCTACGTCCACCTAAGGATTTTACTAACAACGCAATCGGCCACTGATCCGCAAGATTAACGATGAGGTCGTACTTATTGCTCTTCAGTGTTTTTCTGACATCGGTGAAATTACGAACTTTCTCGGAGAGCGTCTTCGTTTTTCTCTTCAACCCATAGAGCTGATGTATCTCTGGGTTGGCGGACAGAATCGGCATCGTATCCTGATAGAGTAATACGTCGATTTTAGCCTCAGGATAATTTGCTTTCAGTGTGCTGATGAGCGGAGTGGTCAGCAGCATATCGCCATGATATCTGAGCTTTACCACGAGAATCCGGTGATAAGGGATGATGCGTTGACTCACTCGTTTTCCTTCATGTCATCAAAGGTTATTATTTTACAGGCACGCTACCGCCTTTGGCTCAACAGCGACCAAAAGACTGATCTTATCCATGTGGCGCGACAGCATGGATAGCTAATTTTCCCGCTATGGTACTAAAACCCATTCCCCTCTCACAGAGGTAAATGCTACTGCCACACGCTAATTATAACAGGGCTAATTCTTTAGCCATTTTCCGGTCAGCGTTGTGCCGAGGCAAAATGCCATAAGCCACGCGATAAGCATGTCTCGTGAATAGAGAATGACATCGCTAAGTCCATACATCAGCAGGGCAAAAAGCAATGCGGCAGAGAGGTGGCTGCGTAGAACAAAAAATGAAAAATAAAATAGAGAGGCATAAAGCAATACTAGCAGTATCACCCCTGGTATGCCTTTCAACGAAAAAGCGTCAATCACTTCATTATGCAGGTGAACATTCAAATATCCCAGCGCGCCGGATAATTCAGACTCTTGCTTTGCTTGTGCAATGATATGTTCTGCACGCTGTTCGGCGGATTGTCCAAACAGGGCTTCTTCTCCTGCCTCGATACCAGATTGGTACATCGCAATACGCGCCCCCACCGATGTCATGCTGTTGTCCATACTATAGCTGTGTATATCGTTGATCAGGTCGTTGACACGTTGCTGAAGTGTATTCTGGAAGAGGAATAAACATAGGAGAAGAGTGGCGGCTGAGCCGATGAATGCTTTAATAAGCAGGCGCTTATTATGTCTGACTTCTGACAATAAAATAGTCGCGCCGACAATCGGGTAGACGAATATCGCTGCCCGCGTCTCTGTTAGCAGAATAGCCACCATCACTAACAGAAAATGCCCCAGGTAAAGATAATACTTATGAGGCGAATCGAGTTTAAGCAGGGCCTGTGCGCTTAGGGCACCGACGAAAGTCAGAAAATAGGCTGCGCTAGTGGCCGTGCCAAATACCAGCCCAATACGATGCATACCACTGAACCATGCCTGATAAAATGCATATCCTAACGCTAAGACACAAATGACGAGCATATAGGCATGTAACCGTTGTGGCTGACTCTTTTGTGAGAGATGCAAGACCGTCAGCAGGGTAAATGCACCCAGAATACCGGCGTGTGCGGATGCCCTGTAGGCGTTATAGACATAAGGGAAAAGGCTATCAGGTTGATAATAGTGGTGATACCAGATGAGATTGGTTAAACCGATAGCCAGCAGGAAAAGTGGAATCAGTAACAATCGTTTAGCCGCTATTACGGTTCTTAGGTTTGTCGCCACATAGAAAACAGAGAGAGAACCCGTGAGATAAAACAGCCACCCGGCAATAATGCTACTAAATGGCATAATAGCTAATGTGAGTAAACAGCCGGGGAAAACGGTTTTAAGCGCGACAGTTGAGCTTATACTGGGTGTTTTGCCCAGTTCGTATCTTAATTCATTAAGCATGTATTTGTTCACAGTCGGGAGCGATATCACTCGCCTGATGCCGGTAATTCTATCAGATTCTCTAATTTCTGATGGACGTGGCTAGCAGGAATTGTCTCCATTTTCTGGCTTTCAGACATTTCTACCACCTGATTCATTCCGTAGCCGCCAATCAGCCCTGGATCGGTTGGTCCGTATAGGGTGATATTCGGACGATCCAATGCCGCCGTCAGGTGGCTAAGCCCGGTATCGACGGAAACAACGGCTTTGGCGCCTGCTAATACCTCGGCGACCTGTTGCAGCGTGAGGCGCGATAAGACCTCAACGTGAGGAAACCCTTCCGCTAGCCGTAATGCGCGCTGATGCTCATGCTCCGCTCCCCAGGGAAGTTTGATGCGTAGGCCGCTCGGCGCCAATAGGTCAATCAGTTCACGCCAGTGTGCTTCCGGCCAGTGTTTTTCATCGCGCGTTGTGGCGTGGAGAAACACCAGATAGCGGTTGGCGTCTGCGGGCGGTTGGGAGAGGAAGCGCGAGGCAATCGCATAATCGCCGCGCTCGGCGGGTTTCCGGTAGCCCAGACTGGCGGCAAACAGCTCTCGTACGCGCTCGACGGCATGCTGTTGACGGCTTATCGGGTGGCGATAGTTATAAAACCAGCTTGCCAGCGGTTCACGCGCGCTCTTGCAATCCAGTCCGTGTTTCTTTCCGTTGGCGAGCCGCGTCACCAGCAGCGCGCTTTTAATCAGCCCTTGCGCATCAATGACGGCATCATAACGGTACTGACGCAGCTGGCGTTTAAATTCAGCACGTTCCTGACGTATCGGGGCGCTGAACCAGCTTTTGCGCCAGCGGCGTATTGCGACTGGAATCACACGAGAAACCGCCGGGTGCCAGCTAGGAACTTGCGCGAAACCTTCTTCAACCACCCAGTCAAACTGGATACCGGGAATAGCCTGCATCGCGTCGGTCAAGGCGGGTAACGTATGCAGCACATCGCCCATCGACGATGTTTTCACGATCAGCACTCTCATGCGTCAGCTCCCGGCAGCGGGTTTTCTCTCTGAATCTGAACAAGGCTTTCTTTTTGAACCGGAACAAGATAGTTATCGAGTGCGCTGAGCACGCGTTCGGGCTGAATGTCGATCAAACTCTGGTGATAACCCTGTTCGGCATCCCCTTTGCGCACCCGGTGATAGCCGGTGATCAGCCGAATCACCTCGGCTTGGTGAGACAGCGGTGGGGTAAAATCGGGGCTACTTGGGCCATAAAGCGCGACAAGCGGACGATGAAGTGCCGCAGCAACGTGCATGAGTCCAGAGTCATTGCTGACGACGGCGTGACAGGCGGCAATGAGCACCACCGCTTGTTCCAGCGAGGTTTTCCCTGCCAGATTAGCGCAATGCTGCCGCGCGCCTTCCGTCAATCCTTGAAGGATATCGTCACAGGCTGAACGGTCATTGGCCGAGCCGAACAGCGCTATTTGGTAGCCGCGTTCAATCAGTGATTGTGCCAGCGCCGCATAGTGATAATGCGGCCAGCGTTTGGCAGGGCCGAATTCGGCACCGGGGCAAAAACCGATGATGGGGCGCGCATCGCTGAGGTTAAACGCCTGCGTCATGTCCGCAATTTCGGTCGTATTGACCTGCAACTGCGGCCACAGTAACGGCTGAGGTAAGTCTTCGGCCCGACGAATACGGCTACGATCGTAGGCTAACGCGGTATAGCGCTGAACCATCAGCGGAAATGCGGCTTTATCCAGCACGCGTACGTCGTTCAGCAATCCGTAACGCATTTCGCCACGCCAGCCTGTACGCTGCGGAATGTTGGCAAAGAAAGGCACTAGCGCGGATTTGAAGGAGTTAGGCAGCACGTAAGCGCGGTCATAGCCCGCATCGCGCAGCGAGACGCCAAGACGGCGACGTTCGCCCAGCTCCAGTGCGCCGTGACCTAGCGGCATGGCTAACGCCTGATTGACTTCCGGCATACGTGCCAGCAGCGGACGGCACCAGGCTGGCGCCATCACGTCAATAACCGCTTCCGGGTGTTCAGCCTTCAGGGTGCGATAAAGGCTGTGCGACATCATCATATCGCCGACCCAGGAAGGGCCGATGACCAAAATTTTCATACCGCTTATGAATCCTTATTTGATTAAACGGTACGGTTCAGCCAGGCCATATATTCCGCTACGCCTTCGGCGACGGTTTTGAACGGCTTGTCATAGCCTGCGGCACGCAAGTTGGTGAGGTCAGCCTGAGTGTAAGCCTGATAGCGGCCTTTCAGCTTCTCGGGGAATTCGATGTATTCCACGCTGCCTTTTTTGTGGAAAGCAAGCGTAGCGTCGGCAACCGCCTGAAAGGATTCGGCGCGGCCGGTACCGCAGTTGAATATGCCGGAAACACCGTTTTGCCAGAACCACAGGTTGACGGCGGCGACATCGCCGACGTAGATGAAGTCACGTTGGAAGTTCTCGCTACCGGAAAACAGTTTCGGATTTTCGCCCTGATTAATCTGGTTATTCAGGTGGAATGCGACGCTTGCCATGCTGCCTTTGTGGCCTTCGCGCGGTCCGTAGACGTTGAAATAGCGGAAGCCGCAGATCTGCGATTCTGCTTCTGGGAGAATTTCACGCACGTACTGGTCGAACAGGAATTTGGAGTAACCATAGACGTTCAGCGGCTGCTCGTATTGACGCTCTTCGATAAAGTTATCGTTACGACCGCCGTAGGTCGCGGCAGACGAGGCATACAGGAACGGAATGTTGCGATCGAGGCAATAATGCAGCACGTCTTTGGAATACTGATAGTTGTTATCCATCATGTACTTGCCATCCCACTCGGTGGTGGAAGAGCAAGCGCCTTCATGGAATATGGCATCAATATCGCCCAGATCGTCACCGGCAACGATGCTGGCGATGAAGTCTTCCTTATCCATGTAATCGGCGATGTCCAGATCGACCAGATTGACGAATTTGGTGCCGTCTTTCAGGTTATCGACCACCAGAATGTCCCGATAGCCGATGTCATTCAGAGATTTTACGATATTGCTGCCGATAAAACCGGCACCGCCAGTAACGATAATCATGGGCGCGACCTTTGTTAATCTTGCTGGTGGGGCACCGCGCCCCACGCTATTTATGACCGCTATAATAGCATTTCATTTTACCGCAAGCAGCCAGAGCTTAATTTATCCCGTGTTGCCTCAACGTTTTTAAGATGATTCAGGCCGTGACGAAGCCTGCATTTTCAGACTGTTTACCCCGCATTTCTGCCCACATCCGCTAGCTTAAAAACCATAAAGCGATCTTTTTATGTGAGAGTCACGCTATGCCTGCCGCTTTTTATCAACAACTTACTACACAAATCATGGCTGCACGTACCGAAGGGGTGTTCAAGGAGGAACGCATTATTACCTCTGCCCAGCAGGCTGAAATCGAGGTGATGGACAGCAACCGCTTACTCAACTTCTGTGCCAATAATTATCTTGGTCTGGCGGACAGCCCGGAACTGATTGCCGCCGCCAAAGCCGGATTGGACAGCCACGGTTTCGGTATGGCATCGGTGCGCTTCATCTGTGGAACGCAGGATATCCACAAGCAGCTAGAGCGTAAGCTGGCGGATTTTCTGGGAATGGATGACGCGATTCTCTATTCCTCCTGTTTTGATGCCAACGGCGGGCTGTTTGAAACGCTGATGGGGCCGGAGGATGCGATTATTTCCGATGCGCTCAACCATGCCTCAATCATTGATGGTATTCGGCTATCGAAGGCGCGACGCTACCGCTATGCCAATAACGATATGAATCAGTTGGAAGCGCAGTTACAACTGGCGAGAGCGGAAGGGGCAAGGCACATCATGATCGCCACTGACGGCGTGTTTTCGATGGATGGCGTCATTGCCAATTTGCAGGGGATTTGCGATCTGGCGGATCGTTATGACGCGCTAGTGATGGTGGATGATTCCCATGCGGTGGGGGTTGTGGGCGAACAAGGGCGCGGAACGCATGAACACCGTGGGGTGATGGATCGCGTCGACATCATTACCGGGACGCTAGGTAAGGCGCTGGGGGGCGCGTCGGGGGGGTATACGGCGGGCAGGCATGAGGTGATCGACTGGCTGCGCCAGCGATCTCGACCCTATCTTTTTTCCAACTCGCTTGCGCCAGCGATTGTCACCGCGTCGCTCAGCGTTCTCGATCTGCTGGAACAGAGTGGCGAACGGCGTGAACGTCTGTGGGCAAATGCTCGTCTGTTCCGTGAAAAGATGGCTGCCGCAGGGTTCACGCTGGCGGGGGCCGATCACGCCATCATTCCCGTCATGCTGGGCGAAGCGCAACTGGCGCAGGATTTTGCGCAGGCGCTACAGCGGGAAGGCGTGTACGTCGCCGGCTTTTTCTATCCCGTTGTTCCCCCCGGTCAGGCGCGTATTCGTACCCAAATGTCGGCCGCCCATACGCCGCAGCAAATCCAATTTGCCGTCGAGGCTTTTGTGCGCGTGGGCAAACGTCTGGGTGTTATCAACTGAGGAAACCGTCATGAAAGCATTGGCAAAACTGCGGCCGGAAGAAGGCATCTGGATGGTGGATTCCCCCATGCCGGAGCTCGGACATAACGACATTATGATTAAAATCCGCAAAAGCGCGATCTGCGGAACGGATGTACATATCTATAACTGGGACGAATGGTCGCAGAAGACTATTCCCGTTCCGATGGTCGTCGGGCACGAATACGTTGGTGAAATTGTCGCGATTGGTCAGGAAGTTAACGGTTTCCATATTGGCGACAGGGTCTCCGGCGAAGGCCATATTACCTGCGGCTACTGCCGCAACTGTCGGGCTGGGCGACGTCATTTATGCCGCAATGCCATCGGCGTCGGGGTCAATCGTCCCGGTTCGTTCGCAGAATATCTGGTGATTCCTGCCTACAACGCGTTTCGCATTCCCGACAATATTTCTGACGAGCTGGCCGCCATTTTCGATCCCTTCGGCAACGCGGTGCATACCGCGCTTTCCTTTGATTTAGTGGGGGAGGATGTCTTGATTGCTGGCGCGGGGCCGATAGGCATGATGGCAGCAGCGGTGTGTCGCCACGTTGGCGCAAGAAACGTCGTGATTACCGATGTGAATGCGTACCGTCTGGATCTCGCCAGGAAAATGGGGGCAACGCGGGCCGTCAATGTGGCAGAGGAAAGGCTGGCTGACGTCATGATAGAACTAGGCATGACCGAAGGGTTTGATATTGGGTTAGAGATGTCGGGTGCGCCATCGGCCTTTCGCGCCATGCTGAAAGCGATGAACCACGGTGGGCGCATCGCCATGCTGGGTATTCCGCACGAACCGATGTCGATTGACTGGGGAGAGGTGATTTTTAAGGGGCTGTTTATCAAAGGTATCTACGGACGGGAAATGTTCGAAACCTGGTACAAAATGTCGGCGCTGATTCAGTCCGGGCTGGATTTGTCACCGATTATCACCCACCGCTTTCACATTGATGCATTTCAAAAAGGCTTTGATGCCATGCGATCGGGTCAATCGGGCAAGGTTATTCTCAATTGGAGTACAGAATAACCCCGCCGTAACGAACTCGTGCGATGGCAAAAGGGAAACGCACACTCGGCGTTACGGCTGCGCGGGCGTTTCGGTTTCGGCCGGTGCCACCCAGGTCTGCCAGCGGTGTTTGATAAACATCACCGGGGCGCTTTCCTGAATGCTGCTGCTCACCAGCCTGAAGAACACATCGTTCTTCATCGGTTCCGGCGGCTGCTTGACCCGACACTGTTGTATGCCGCGGAATGGATTACGCGGTTTGGCTGGTTGCTGTGGCTGAGGTTCGTACTGCCGCGTCGGTTCATTCAGTAACTGGCTGGGACGGACTAAGACAATATCGGCATCCAGCGTGGGCAGCATCTGCTGTAAGACGCGGATAGTGGAAGGATGCGGATGCCCGATAGCGATGGCGGAACCGCTGCGGCGGGCAATTTGCACCGCGCGGGTAAACTGCTTACGAATCTCGGCTTCGTTTTGCGAATCATCCAAAAAGACTTTGCGTTTGATGACTTTGACGCCCGTTCCCGCCGAAGCCTGACTGGATTGGCTGCTTCCGATGGTCATGCTATCGAGGAAATAGAGCTGGTAAGCGCTTAGCGCCTGCATGACTTTTTGCATGCCGGGCAGGCTGGCGGTCATCGCGCTGCCCATATGGTTGTTCAACCCCACGGCGTAAGGCACGTTATTGACCGACTGGCGAATAATGCGCTGAATTTCGTCACTGCTCATGTCCGGGCGTAACGTGTCACGCTCCAGCGGCTGCTTGCTCATCGGGGCCATTGGCAGATGAATCAAGACTTCTCGCCCTTGTTGGTGGGCTTTGGTCGCCATTTCACGGGCGTATGGCGCGTTGGGCAATACCGCGACGGAAATCGCCGTTGGCATCGCCAGAATCTGGTTCTCATTATGCGGGCGATAGCCGAAATCATCGATGACGATGGACAGTTTTCCTGCCAGTGCCAAAGGAGACAGCGCGAGCAGACTTAATGCCAACAACGGCGTTTTGGTGAAATATGACAAGACTATCTTCCCAGCCAAGGTTGTGGATTGACCGCCTGACCCTGACGACGGATTTCGAAATACAGTCCGGGCTGGCTCTGCCCACCGCTGGTGCCGACCAGTGCAATGGATTGACCCGCTCTGACCTGAGCGCCAACGGAAACTAATGCGCTTTGGTTATAGCCGTACAGGCTCATATCGCCTTTACCATGCTGCACCACCACGACCAGCCCGTAGCCTTGTAGCCAGTCGGCCATCAGTACGGTACCGTCGGCGATGGCTTTCACTTCCGTTCCTTCCGGCGCGGCAATCACCAAGCCTTTCCAGCGTAGTTCACCCTGTAGTGGTTCGCCGAAACGGTGTTCGATACGGCCGTTAACTGGCCAGATGGCTTGACCTGAAGGCCGCCCTAAACCGCCGGTTCGAGCCATGAGTGAGCGTTCACCTTCTGTAGGTTTGTAGCTGCTGCCACTGCGTTTGGCCTGTTCTTCCTTCGCGCGAACTTTGGCGGCCTCGCGTGCTTCCCGTTCGGCGCGGGCTTTCGCTTCTCGCTCGGCGCGAGCGATCTGGTCGCGCAACCGGGTTTCATTCTGGCGCAGTTCCGTCAACTGCTGCCGATCTTTTTCCAGCGAACTTTCCAACGTCGACAGCGTTTTTTTCCGATCGGACTGCGCCTGCTCCAGCGTCTGCTGTTGCTGCTGTTGGTCACTCAGCAGCGTTTTTTGCTGCGCCTGTTTTTGTTCCAACTGATGTTTTTGGTCAGCCAGCTCCACGCGGGTTTGCTGCAATTCGTGGATGGATTTCTGGCGGGCTTCATTCAGGTAGCCGAAGTAGGCGAGGATGCGCTCGTTGCGCTGGCTTTCCTCTCCGCTCAGCATTAATTGCAGCGCGCTGTGCTGGCCTTGCCGGAAAGCAGCGTCAAGCTGACGGGAGAGCAGCGTTTGTTGCTTATCCTGTTGAGATTGCAGTTTTGCGATAGAGGCGCTGAGGCTGGTTAATTCTTTATTTAGCGTGGACAGCGTATTACGCGTTTCATGCAGTTGACGACTGGCCTGAGAGATAGACTGCTCCTGCGTTTTCAACTGCTGGACTAACGCACTGCGTTGCTTTTGCTGCTCCTGAACGCTTTTTTCTTTCGCGGCGATATCTTGTTGCAGAGTCTTGAGCTGTGTCTGATTATCTTCCGCCTGGCTGAGCGCGGGCAACAGCAAAACGCCAACGCAGAGTGCGCTGACGCAGCGGGTGAGCAGCCTTTGTAATGCGGATAAATGGCGATCGGCGCTACATGCCACTCGACTCTGTACAAATAACGCGTTTTTACTCATAGCGGTGAATTATTCCACGATGAACAGCGGCTTACCAGTTGTCTCTTGTCTGATTTCTATTTCCAGACGTGACAAGCATGGCACAAAGACGGGCATCTATGCGTATCAATAATGGATAAATGGAAAGCTCTGCGCATAAAATGAAGGAATGGCATTATTGGGTATGCCAGTTTCTGTGGCCTGCTCTCTCTGGCTGGCGTCGGTGTTGGGATGGCGTTAAATCGCTATCCTGGAAATTTTTGGGTATCGCGCCGCAGATTCGATACGCTATGTTGGCTTACTGGCTGTAATTGCCGTATCGCGCAGGTATACTCAGGAACCTTATATTTTTGTTGATTAACTGATCCGGGAGTCGTTACACCCCATGCAAGAGATTATGCCATTCATTAGCAAGAACCCTATTTTGAGCATTTCCTGGGTTGCACTGTTGGTTGCGGTTATCGTGCTTACTGTGAAGAGTAAACTGTCGAACGTAAAAGAAGTGGTTCGCGGTGAAGCGATCCGCCTGATTAATAAAGAAGATGCTGTCGTCGTTGATATCCGTAACCGTGACGACTATCGCCGTGGCCATATTGCCAACGCATTTAACCTGTTGCCGAACGACATTAAAAACGGCAGCGTAGGTGAACTTGAAAAACATAAGTCGCAACCGATTATCGTGGTATGCGCCAACGGCCTCTCTTCACGCGAAGCGGCCGAGAATTTGTTCAAAGCGGGCTTTGAGCGTGTGCAGATACTGAAAGACGGCCTGGCTGGCTGGAGTGGTGAGAATCTGCCTTTAGTCCGCGGCAAATAAAACGGTTTGTGGTAAAACTATCCTCGTCGTGCCGTGTGTGATCAGTCATAGTGTGATAAGTCATACGCAGCAAGAATGGCAACGATTTGGCAGGATAACCGACAGGCTGATTGCAGTACGATAATGACAGAACTGTGCTGACGTCCGCCTACTTATGACGACGGAAGACGTCAAGAAAATCTAACAAAAGGGTATTACTTAACATGTCTGAACAAAACAACACAGAAATGGCTTTCCAAATCCAGCGCATCTACACCAAAGATATCTCTTTTGAAGCGCCGAATGCGCCTCAGGTGTTCCAGCAGGAATGGCAGCCCGAAGTAAAACTGGATCTGGATACGGCGTCCAGCCAACTGGCTGATGACATCTATGAAGTTGTTCTGCGTGTGACCGTAACGGCTTCTCTGGGTGAAGAAACGGCGTTTCTGTGTGAAGTTCAGCAAGGTGGTATCTTTACCGTTGGCGGTATTGAAGGAACCCAACTGGCGCACTGCCTGGGCGCATACTGCCCGAACATTCTGTTCCCTTACGCACGTGAGTGCATCACCAGCCTGGTTTCTCGCGGTACCTTCCCGCAGTTGAACCTGGCACCAGTTAACTTTGATGCGCTGTTCATGAACTACCTGCAGCAGCAGGCCGAAGGTGAAGGCGCTGCGCAGCATCAGGATGCCTGATGAACGCGTCTGACGCTTCCATGACCGTCATCGGTGCCGGTTCGTACGGCACCGCACTGGCCATTACGCTGGCGCGTAATGGCCATCGAGTCGTACTGTGGGGTCATAACCCTACACACATTCAGGCGTTACAGGCTGCCCGCTGTAATCAGGCCTTCCTGCCGGATGTCCCTTTCCCCGATTCGCTACAGTTGGAAACCAATTTGGCCCATGCGCTTGCTGCCAGCAAAAACGTGCTGGTTGTGGTGCCGAGCCATGTGTTTGGTGATGTTCTGCGTCAGTTGAAACCGCATTTACGGGCCGATGCACGTATCGTGTGGGCGACAAAAGGGCTGGAAGCCGAAACGGGACGTTTATTGCAGGATGTTGCCCGCGAAGCGTTGGGTGAAACCATTCCGCTTGCGGTGGTCTCTGGTCCGACATTTGCCAAAGAATTAGCGGCCGGTATGCCAACGGCGATTGCTCTGGCATCAACGGACAGTGAATTTGCCGATGACCTACAGCGACTGCTGCACTGTGGGAAAAGTTTCCGTGTGTACAGCAATCCGGATTTTATCGGCGTGCAACTGGGCGGAGCGGTGAAAAACGTCATCGCTATCGGTGCCGGGATGTCTGACGGCATTGGGTTTGGCGCTAATGCGCGAACCGCGTTGATCACCCGCGGGCTGGCGGAAATGACCCGGCTT
Organism: Pectobacterium sp. A5351; assembly: GCF_028335745.1. NCBI lineage: Bacteria > Pseudomonadati > Pseudomonadota > Gammaproteobacteria > Enterobacterales > Pectobacteriaceae > Pectobacterium > Pectobacterium sp. A5351. The sequence goes on along the minus strand of NZ_CP116477.1, from coordinate 4,167,243 downwards.
GGCACGGCGCTGGGTGCTGATCCCTCGACCTTCATGGGGATGGCGGGGCTTGGCGATCTGGTGCTGACCTGTACTGATAATCAGTCCCGTAACCGACGCTTCGGGATGATGCTAGGGCAGGGAATGGATGTACAGAGTGCGCAGGATAGCATTGGTCAGGTTGTTGAAGGATATCGCAATACGAAAGAGGTGTTGGCGCTAGCACAGCGCTACGGCGTTGAAATGCCAATTACCGAACAACTCTGGCAGGTGCTGTATTGCGGAAAAGACGCCCGAGAGGCGGCACTGAGCCTGTTGGGGCGCACGCGTAAAGACGAAACCGCCAGATTATAAAACACGTCGTTCTATACTCTAAATAATTCGAGTTTCAGGCAGGCGGCAAGGGAAGGAGTCCCGATGAGCTTACTCAGGTAAGTGATTCGGGTGACTGAACGTAGCCAACGTACATGAAACTTGAAGTATGACGAGTATATGCTGGGCTTCCTAATCTGGGAGGCTCATAGTATCTTCATTTTCTTGTATGCGAGCGGTGGTGCTATTAAGCCTGCCGTTTGAGAACAGATATACGTTGTGGTGTGTGGTATCTCGGAGAGTAAGGCAATGTCGACAGAAGAACTGGAACTGGTCTGGACCAATATCAAAGCAGAAGCGCGCAGTCTCGCAGACTGTGAACCGATGCTGGCCAGCTTTTTTCATGCCACGCTGCTGAAGCACGAGAACCTGGGTAGCGCACTGAGCTATATGCTGGCGAACAAGCTGGCAAATGCGATCATGCCCGCTATCGCCATTCGTGAAGTGGTGGAAGAAGCCTACCACGCCGATCCGCAAATGATCGTTTCTGCCGCGCGCGATATTCAGGCTGTCTGCCTGCGCGATCCGGCGGTGGATAAATACTCGACGCCGCTGCTCTACCTGAAAGGGTTTCATGCACTACAGGCTTACCGCATTGGCCACTGGCTTTGGTCGCAGGATCGTAAAGCACTGGCGGTCTATTTCCAGAACCAGATCTCGGTTTCTTTTGGTGTCGATATTCACCCAGCAGCGAGAATTGGCTGCGGGATCATGCTCGATCATGCGACAGGTATTGTGATCGGCGAAACCGCTGTGGTTGAAAATGATGTCTCTATTCTGCAATCCGTGACGCTGGGCGGTACGGGTAAAACGAGTGGCGATCGTCACCCTAAAATTCGTGAAGGCGTGATGATTGGTGCTGGTGCGAAAATTCTGGGGAACATTGAAGTTGGCTGTGGCGCGAAAATTGGTGCCGGTTCTGTCGTGCTGCAATCCGTTCCTCCACACACGACGGCGGCAGGTGTCCCGGCTCGTATTGTCGGTCGACCGGAAAGCGATAAACCTGCTATGGATATGGATCAGTATTTCAACGGCATCAATCGTGGCTTTGAATACGGTGATGGTATCTAGCCCCGCAGCATAGGCGATTCACCGCTCTTGCTATCCATCTTGAACGGTTCCTCATCAGAGTATAAACCACCGATAAATAAGGTGGTTTTTTGCTATTTCTGCTAAGAAACGTCTGAAATCGGTACTGAATTCACTATCTATTTAAGCAAAGTTGTTACTTATCCCTTCATAATAGGCTGCTTTAGTTTACCGCTTATATAGGCAGATGGCGTAAGTTGAACTATATATTTTGGTAACGACCAAGGATAGCTTTGCCTGGATTACCTTTGTTTGAATGGAATCGTGACGCTGTTACAGAGAACATTATATGTATTTGAAGCGAACTTTAATCACGCTGAGTTTGAGTACACTACCCGTTGTCCCTTTTTTGAGCTACGCAGCAGAAAGCATAAATAATGTAGGGATAAATAATACGGATAGCACGGCTAACCGTACCCTTACAGCGGTTGATTCCAATGATTTGGCATCGGATAAGCGGAGTGAAAGCTGGTGGCAGAGAAGTAAAAATAACCTGTCTACGACCTGGAATTCGCCGCAAAGCCACGATATTTATATCCCGGCGATTACCTGGCATAACCGCTGGACGTACGATAAAGAAAAGACTGATCGATATAATGAAAGGCCGTGGGGCGCGGGCTACGGTGTTTCCCGTTTGGATAAGGATGGGGACTGGCACGGGCTTTATATTATGGCTTTTAAGGATTCCTTTAATAAATGGGAGCCAATCGGTGGCTATGGTTATGAAAAGCGCTGGCGGCCAACCAGCGATCAGGATTTTCAACTGGGGCTGGGTTTTACGGCTGGCGTAACGATGCGTGACAACTGGAACTATATTCCGATCCCTGTATTGCTGCCTCTGGCATCAATAAGTTATAACAAACTCTCTTTCCAGGCGACTTACATCCCTGGCACATATAATAACGGAAATGTTTTCTTTGCCTGGTTAAGATGGCAGATTTAATTTTTCGGTTATCGAGCCTCTTTTATTTCATGAAAAGAGGCTCTAATTATTTGATAAAGCGTCGCACTGACCGAATATATTCGGTGGTGTAAATGTTACTTGGAAAATGGTTATTTAATGCCGTTTCTCTCATTGTGACATTCACTCGTCCATTTGTTCGTTATTCACTCTAATGTAAACCACATTGACTGAAATTCATTCAGTCATCTCCGTTACAATGGCGAGACTTTTTCCTAAGCGGATGTTGTTGTGCCATTACTTACTATTACCACTATCTTGTGGGCATTTTCATTCAGCCTGATTGGCGAATATCTGGCAGGTCAGGTTGATAGCTGGTTTTCTGCGATGTTCCGTCTGACAGCGGCGGCGGTGGTGTTTTTGCCGTTTTTACGCTTTCGAGGCTATGCGCCACGTGTCATTTTCTTGTATCTGTTAGTGGGTGCTTGCCAACTGGGTATCATGTACCTGTTCGTCTTCCAGGCCTACCTGTACCTGACCGTACCTGAGTTTTTACTCTTTACGGTGATGACGCCGCTGTATGTCACGCTGATTTATGATTTGCTTGCCCGGCAGCGTCTGCGCTGGGGCTATGTCATGAGCGCTCTGCTGGCGGTATTCGGCGCAGCCGTGATCCACTATCACGGTGTGAGTGAGCATTTCTGGTGGGGATTCCTGCTGGTGCAGGCGGCTAACGTCTGTTTTGCCGCAGGTCAGGTTGGCTATAAGCGCCTGATGGAACTCTATCCCGTACCGCAGCACTGTGCATTTTCCTGGTTTTATCTGGGCGCGGCGATCGTGACGATAACCGCGTGGCTGTTCTTCGGCAATCTGGATAAATTACCCACCACAACTTTGCAGTGGGGCGTACTGCTCTGGTTGGGGATTGGTGCTTCCGGCCTGGGTTATTTTATGTGGAACTACGGCGCAACCCAGGTGGATGCCGTAACGCTTAGCATAATGAATAACTTCCATGTGCCAGCTGGCCTCTTGGTCAATTTTGCTATCTGGCATAAAACGCCAGACTGGCTGAGCTTTATCGTGGGGACGATAATTATCACGTCCTCACTGTGGGTACACCAGCGTTGGGTCGTGAAGCGTCCTTCACAAACGGTAAGTGCTCACAAGCGTGCTGACGCGCCGAACGAATAAACGCATCAATCACCGGTTGGCGCTGTTCTCCGTCACGGACGGCGGCGTACAACCGGCTCCAAAGTCCATCCCCCAGTGATTTGGTTACAATCAGTCCCTGACGCTCGAAGCTTTCCACTACCCAGTGCGGTAGCGCGGCGATGCCCATGCGGGCAGCGACCATCTGAATCAGCAGCAGCGTGTTGTCCACGCTTTTCAGCGTAGGACTGACACCTGCCGGCTGCAAAAAGTGACGCCAGACATCCAGTCGCTGCCGCTGTACCGGATAGATCATCAGGGTCTCGGCGGTAAAATCCTCCGGTTCGATTTTCTCTTTTCCCGCCAGCGGATGGTCAGGAGCCAGCACTAGTCTGACTTCAAAATCAAACAGAGGCGAATAGTGTAGGCCACTGCGCGGCATGATGTCGGAAGTCATCACCAGATCCAACTCGCCTTGCTGGAGCGCTGGCTGAGGATCGAACGTCACGCCCGATTTAAAATCCATCACCACCTGCGGCCAGTGCTGATGGAACTCGTCTAGCGCAGGTGTCAGCCACTGAATACAGCTATGGCACTCAATGGCCAGACGCAGCGTGGTCTGGTGCGGCGCATGACAATCCTGCAACGCCTGCTGGATTTGCGGTAACACCTGCTCTGCCAACTGCAACAGAATTTCTCCCTGAGGCGTAAAGCGCAGCGGCTGGCTTTTACGTACGAATAGCCTGAACCCAAGGCGCTGTTCCAGATCGCTGAACTGGTGGGATAACGCCGATTGAGTTTGGTGAAGTGCAGCGGCAGCGGCGGCTAACGATCCGGTATTGCGCAGTGCTTGCAGCGTTCGCAGGTGTTTGAATTCGATCATGAGAGTCCTTCACAGTGACAGTGAATAAATTGCGCTTGTAGTTACTACACTACCTGCGGATTATGGATGTGTAAACATCTGGACGGCTAAATGAGGAATTAACGATGGCGATTGTGAATCATACACTGGGTTTTCCGCGCGTTGGATTACGTCGTGAACTGAAAAAAGCGCAGGAAAGCTACTGGGCAGGTAACGCGACACAGGAAGCGTTGCTGACCGTTGGACGTGAGCTGCGTGCGCGTCATTGGCAACAACAGAAGGATGCTGGTGTTGATCTGCTGCCAGTGGGTGATTTCGCCTGGTACGATCATGTACTGACCACCAGTCTGCTACTGGGTAATGTACCTGCACGTCATCAGAATGAAGACGGCTCGGTCGATCTGGATACGCTGTTCCGTATTGGCCGTGGACGTGCGCCAACCGGTCAGCCTGCCGCTGCGGCTGAAATGACCAAATGGTTTAACACAAACTATCACTATATGGTGCCGGAATTCACCAAAGGGCAGCAGTTCAAGCTGACCTGGACACAACTGCTGGATGAAGTTGATGAAGCATTGGCGCTGGGCCATAACGTGAAGCCTGTTCTGTTAGGCCCGGTTACCTATCTGTGGCTGGGTAAAGTGAAAGGTGAGCAGTTTGACCGTCTGTCGCTGCTGCAGGATATTCTGCCCGTTTACCAGCAGGTGTTGGCTGAGCTGGCGAAACGCGGGATTGAGTGGGTGCAGATCGATGAACCTGCGCTGGCGCTGGAACTGCCGCAAGCGTGGCTGGCCGCGTTTAAATCGGCTTACGATGCGTTGCAAGGTCAGGTGAAACTGCTGCTGACGACCTATTTCGATAGCGTGAGCCAGAATCTGGAAACGATCAAAGTGCTGCCGGTTCAGGGGCTGCATATCGATCTGGTTCACGGTAAGGATGATGCCGCGACGCTGAGCGCCCAACTGCCTGCTAACTGGGTGCTGTCTCTGGGGGTGGTTAATGGCCGTAACGTATGGCGCGCCGATCTGAGCAACTGGTTCGAGCGTCTGCAACCGCTGGTGGGAACGCGCGATCTGTGGCTGGGCAGCTCATGCTCGCTGCTGCATAGCCCGATTGATCTGAGCGTGGAAGTGCGTCTGGATGATGAAGTGAAGAGCTGGTTTGCCTTTGCGATTCAGAAATGTGCGGAGCTGTCACTGTTGTCTCAGGCACTGAATAGCGGCAACGGTCAGGCACTGGAAGCCTACAGCGCGCCGATTCGCGCCCGCCGTACCTCAACGCGAGTGAATAACGCCGACGTTGCGCAGCGTCTGGCAGCCGTTACCGCACAGGACAGCCAGCGTCAGAATGTGTACTCGGTGCGTGCAGATGCTCAGCGCGAGCGCTTTAATCTGCCAGCATGGCCGACGACCACGATCGGCTCTTTCCCGCAGACCACTGAAATTCGCGGCCTCCGTCTGGATTTCAAACAGGGGCGTCTGGATAGCAATAACTATCGCACCGGTATTGCCGAGCACATTAAGCAAGCGGTGGTTGAGCAGGAGCGTCTGGGTTTGGACGTGCTGGTGCACGGTGAAGCCGAGCGTAACGACATGGTGGAGTACTTCGGTGAGCATCTGGATGGGTTTATCTTCACCCAGAATGGCTGGGTGCAGAGCTACGGTTCTCGCTGTGTGAAGCCGCCTGTCATCATTGGTGATGTGAGCCGTCCAGAAGCGATCACCGTTGAGTGGGCGAAATACGCGCAGTCCCTGACCGACAAGCCGATGAAAGGCATGCTGACCGGTCCGGTGACTATCCTGTGCTGGTCGTTCCCGCGTGAAGACGTTACGCGTGAAACCATTGCTAAACAGATTGCACTGGCGCTGCGTGATGAAGTGGCAGATTTGGAAGCCGCAGGTATTGGCATCATCCAGATTGACGAACCGGCGTTGCGTGAAGGTCTGCCGCTGCACCGTTCTGACTGGGACGCGTATCTGACCTGGGCAGTGGATGCTTTCCGCCTGAATGCCGCCGTGGCGAAAGATGATACGCAGATCCATACCCACATGTGTTATTGCGAGTTCAACGACATCATGGATTCTATCGCCGCGCTGGATGCCGATGTGATTACGATTGAAACCTCTCGTTCCGATATGGAATTGCTGGAGTCGTTTGAAGAATTCGAATACCCGAATGAAATTGGCCCCGGCGTTTATGATATCCACTCCCCGAACGTACCGAGCGTGGAATGGATGGAGGCGTTGCTGAAGAAAGCGGCACAGCGTATTCCCGCTGAGCGTCTGTGGGTGAATCCGGATTGCGGTTTGAAAACCCGCGGCTGGACAGAAACGCGTCAGGCTCTGGCGAACATGGTTCAGGCCGCGCAGCGTCTGCGTGAAACCCAGTAAGGTTTAATTGCTGATGAAATCAGGGAGGCGATGGCCTCCCTGATTTTTTCATGTGTTATGCAGAGTAAATATGATTTTTTCTCTTGTTATTTAGCTTGTGATGCTTTATCAGGAAATATTCTCATCTCTTTATTTTTAATAACCAATATGTCTGGCTATTCTTTTATGTAATTGAAGTGTTATTTGTGTTAATTATCGGTTGTTTTATCTGTGATTTTTCCGATCGAAACTTAATTTTTGATAGTTGATATCTATTTATCGTATATTTTTGAATGATTTAAACGATCAATTTGTAAAGTTCAGAAACATGTTGCCGATAAAAAGGGATAACACAGGAGCGGCCATGGCTGCATGAGTCCGGAGAGGGAAGACCATTATTATCACCTCCATCCCGTCTTTGCGGTCTTGTCAGTTGTATTTGTAGCATTGTTAGATTTATTTCCACTTTCGCACCTCAACACCCGAGGGAAACTATTTGATTTTTGATAGCGCCTCTCATGCTGAGAGCGTGCGTAAAAATGCCTGCCTCAAGGTATCTCTGGCGCGTCAGAAGGTTTTTCCCCTTCCGACCGTCAATCATTCTCCGCCCTGTGGTTCCATCAAGCTGCGACATGTGCGCAATTGACATTGCTATGCATTACCTAAAAGGAGTGAGACATGAGTTTAGTGAATTGGCGTATTGGCTATCGACTGGGAGCCGGATTTGCCGCCCTGATTTTAATGCTGTTTATTGTGAGCGCTTTTTCCCTGTCTAAGTTATCCGGTTTCCAGGATAGTGCCAGAAGTATCGTGAAAGACGTTTACCCACAAACTGTTGATTCCAATGATCTCATCGATAATGTGAACGGCATTCTGGTGGTGTATCAGCGGCTGATGCTGGTTTCAGGTAACGATAAAATCAAGGAAAACGTCGATCGCGTGAATACGTTCCGCCAGGAGATTGGCCGTCTGTTGGATAAGCTGGAAGGGCAGACTGTTGAAGAACGTTCGGTCGCTCAGTTGCGTGCTATTCGCGGCATCCGTACAGAATTTTTGAAGTCTGGTGACAAAATTATCAGCGAAGTGGTAGCAGGCAATCGGGACGCAGCGATTGAGGAGTTCAACAACAACCTGAATGTCATCCAGCGTCAGTACCGTGATGCGGTAGGAAAACTGGTTAATTATCAGGATGATGCAATGGATTCCTCTGTTGAAGCGATGGCTGAGGTATACAGCGAGACCCGTATTATTCTGTTGCTTATTTTGGTGCTGGGTGCCGTATTTGGGGCATTGATTGCCTGGTCAATTACGCGCAGTGTAACCCGACCGATACAGCAGGCTTTGCAAGTGGCAGATAGAGTGGCACAGGGCGACCTGACCTCGAACATCACTGTTACCAGCAAAGATGAAACCGGATTGCTGCTGCAATCGTTGGATCACATGAACACCAGCCTGAGCACGATTGTCGGGCAGGTACGTGATGGGGCAGAAACCATCTCGACGGCAGCCTCGCAAATCGCCGCAGGTAATCAGGATCTGTCCGCCCGGACTGAAGAACAGGCCAGCTCGTTGGAAGAAACCGCAGCGTCGATGGAACAGTTGACGTCTACCATTAAAAACACGGCGGAGAACACCCAGCAGGCGACGGATATTGCCAATAAAGCCTCTGGTGCGGCGAAGCAAAGCGGCGACGTGATGGTTTCTGTGACGCAGAAAATGCGCGGCATTCGCGACTCATCCCAGCGTATGGCGGAGATCATTGGTGTGATTGACGGCATTGCCTTCCAGACCAATATTCTGGCGCTGAACGCGGCGGTTGAAGCTGCACGTGCGGGTGAGCAAGGTCGCGGCTTTGCGGTGGTGGCAGGGGAAGTGCGTTCTTTGGCACAGCGTAGTGCGACCGCCGCACGGGAGATCAAGGATTTGATCGACGACTCCGTGAGCAAAATTCAGGAAGGCATGTCGCTGGTGGATACTGCCGAAGAAACCATGGGAGGTTTAACGGGCTATGTGCGCGATGTGAATGATATTATCAGCGAGATTTCGCAGGCTAGCCGTGAACAGAGTGATGGAATTAATCAGATGAATCTCGCGGTTGGGCAGATTGATACCACGACCCAGCAGAACGCGGCTCTGGTTGAAGAATCGGCCTCTGCTGCCTTGTCTCTGCAAGCACAGGCTTCCGTTCTGGTCGAGGCGGTAAGCGCCTTTAAGCTTTCGTCTAATGGTAACGGTAAAACGGCATCTTATGCACCGGTGCCAACACGTACGCCAGCGCTGTCTTTAGCGCCCTCGGTGGCAAAAGATCAGGGTAACAACGGAGACTGGACGTCGTTCTAAGGCCGTCCACCTCTGTCACACGTTAAAACGCCGTCGTTTTCTGAACTGCACCCCTACTCGTTGGGTGTCCAACTTTTGGGGTGCAGTTCATTTTCCGTGGCGTTTTAACGCGGTGATAAAAAAGAAAATAGTGTGATGGCGTTACGCCACGCCGTTTTTCTGGAACCATGCCAGCATACGCCGCCAGCCATCTTGTGCGGATTCTTCATGGTAGCTGGGGCGGTAATCGGCATGAAAAGCATGACCGGCATCGGGGTAGACGATGATATCTGCCGCCGCATTGGCCGCACGCAGCGCCTGCCGCATCGTATCGACCTGTCCCAATGGAATCCCTTCGTCTTTCGCACCGTACAACCCCAGTACCGGGGCTTCTAATTCCGTTGCGACATCGACCGGATGTTTAGGGCTATTCAGCGTTTTCTCACCCGTACACTTGCCGTACCAGGCAACGGCCGCCTTGAGTTGCGGGTTGTGTGCGGCGTAGAGCCAGGTGATGCGTCCGCCCCAACAGAAACCCGTTATTGCCAGCTTACTCGCGTCCCCACCCTGTTTAATCGCCCAGTTGGCCGAGTGATCGAGATCGGATAGCACCTGCGTATCGGGTACCTTATAAACCAGCTCGGTCAGGATCCGCTGAATGTCGTTATAGTGGCTGGGGTCGCCCTGACGGAAATACAGCTCTGGCGCAATGGCCATATAGCCCTGTTTGGCCAGCCTGCGGCAAACGTCCTGAATGTGTTGATGAACGCCGAAAATCTCCTGCACCACCAGAACGATAGGGAGCGGCTTGTCATGGTTCGCCGGTCTGGCGATATACGCGGGGAGCTGCTCACCCTGAGAAGAAATGGTGGTTTCACTGGCAATGATGCCGACAGAATCCGTGGTAATGATCGAGGAGCTCTGCGGTTCCACTGCCGGGGATAGACCCTGAGGAAGATGTTTGAAGGTTGTCTGTTCATCAGTCTTCATTACGCGCGCTCCTGTTATCGGGCTGTTCTTATGGGAAAGAGGGATTCCAGAACATTGATGATAAATACTATCAATGATTAAAGCATCTACACTAGAAGACGATTAATCGACAAAAATGAATTCCTTACCTGATAAATAGTGATGTTAATCACATATTTTATGTATGTTGATGTTTGTTTCTTTTTTATAGGTGATTCTCATCACTTAAAAAGACGTAGTGATGCGCTAGAGTCTTTTTATTAAACGGATGCTTATGGACTAATGCCGATCGTTTAAGAATCGAGATACCGGGGGCTACCATGGTGCGAGGTATCCCAGCGGGAGCCTCATCACCGTGTTTCCCCCTATAAAATGCAAACGCATTTTAAATGCCACGTGTGGCAGTCCGTCAGGGCGAGCACAGGAACTGGGCGAATAAATCCAGTCTTAAGTGAACAGCGTTACGTTTATAGACCGCGTTTATGGGGCGTCCGGCGCGATTTCTCTGAATACCCACTTGATTGCCCGGGAGGCAGTTATGTCTACATCTGATGTGTTCCATCTTGGTCTGGTCAAGAACGATTTACAGGGCGCGACGCTGGCTATCGTCCCCGGCGATCCTGAGCGTGTTGAAAAAATTGCTCGCCTGATGGATAACCCGGTACATCTGGCATCACACCGTGAATTTACATCCTGGCGTGCGGAACTGGACGGCAAGGCAGTGATTGTTTGCTCGACCGGCATTGGCGGCCCGTCAACGTCAATCGCGGTAGAAGAATTGGCACAGCTCGGCATCCGTACTTTTCTGCGCGTCGGCACCACCGGGGCGATTCAGCCTGGGATCAACGTCGGTGATGTGTTAGTGACCACCGCCGCTGTCCGTCTTGACGGGGCGAGCCTGCACTTCGCGCCGATGGAATTCCCGGCTGTCGCGGATTTCGGTTGTACCACCGCGCTGGTGGAAGCGGCAAAAGCCTCGGGAGCGGCGCTGCACGTGGGCATCACCGCGTCTTCCGATACGTTCTATCCGGGTCAGGAGCGCTATGACACCTTCTCTGGGCGTGTTGTGCGTCGCTTCCGCGGTTCTATGGAAGAATGGCAAAGTATGGGCGTGCTGAACTATGAAATGGAATCCGCCACGCTGCTGACCATGTGCGCCAGTCAGGGGTTAAAAGCGGGCATGATCGCTGGAATTATCGTGAACCGTACCCAGCAGGAAATTCCTGACGTGGCGACCATGAAACTGGCCGAAACCACGGTGATTAAGGTGTTGCTGGATGCGACTCGCCGTTTGTTAGCGGCTGAATAAGCGCAATATTGATGATATTTTGGGCTGGTCATCGCAGAGGCCAGCCCTTATCCTAATCACTTGTTCTGGTTTATTGGGTTAACCTGCGACATGCTCTACGTGTGTAATACGGTTGCCTTGCTCGCCTTTCAACCTCGCAAGGAGATGTATGACCGAACCAACGTTGCTTCATCCCTCTTTATTACCGCTGGACGGCGGAATCAACTTCCGCGATTTAGGCGGCAACCGCGCTGCTGACGGGCGGCTTATCCGACACGGCAAACTTTTTCGCTCTGGCTCACTGGATCTGCTGAGTCAGGCTGACTGTGAACATCTTGCGGGCGTGCCTATTTCCCACGTGGTGGATTATCGGGATGCCGATGAAATTGCGCAGAAGCCCGATGTATTGTGGGCAGGTGCGACCTATCACGCTTACCCTGCCAACCCATTGCGCCATGAAGTGACGGCCAATCTGGACTCGCTGGGGTCTGATGTGCTGGCGGCGTTTGATTCCCGGGCGTTTATGCTGGAGCTTTATCGCCGTTTGCCTTTCAATAATTCAGCCTATAAACAGCTGGTGTCGCTGCTATTACAGCCGGGTGAGGGCGGGCTGGTACAGCACTGCGCGGTGGGTAAAGATCGTACGGGTATCGGCTCGGCGCTGGTGATGTTTGCGCTGGGGGCGGATGAACAGACGGTGATGGAAGATTACCTGCTTACGGACACGACGCTGACGCCATTCCGCCAGCAACTGCTGACGCATTTGTCGGCAACGCTGAATGAGAAAGCGTTGGGACAGTTCTCTTATGTGCTGTCAGTGCAGGAAGAATTCATCGTGACGGCGTTGCAGGCCATCTACGAACGACACGGTTCGATTGATAGCTGGCTTGAGGTGGAATACGGTCTGGATAATCGTGCGCGGAACTATTTGCAGGATAAATATTTGGCGTGAGGTTTTCTTCATATTATTGGCGAATCGATTAAAGGCCGGTCAGTTGACCGGCCTTTATTTTTACTGCTCGCGCAATTAACCCGTATTACGCATACCCGCGGCGACACCGGCGATGGTCACCATCAGCGCCAGCTCCAGATCGGCATCTGGCTGCTCCTGCTGACGCGAGCGATGCAGCAGTTCAGCCTGCAACACGTTCAGGGGGTCGGTATAGACGTTACGCAAGGCGATCGACTCGGCGATCCACGGCAGATCTGCCATCAGGTGATCGTCGTTGGAAATAGCCAGTACGATGTTGATGTCGGCGGCCAACTGGTCGCGGAGCTGTTTCCCTAACGGCCACAGTTTTTCTTCAACCAGGCGCTGATCGTAATACTCCGCCAGCCACAGGTCGGCTTTGGCGAACACCATCTCCAGCATGCCGATACGCGTCGAGAAGAACGGCCAGTCGCGACACATCTCTTCCAACTGTTCTTGTTTGCCGTCATCCACCACTTTCTGCAAACCGGCACCCGCACCGAGCCACGCAGGCAGCATCAAACGGTTCTGCGTCCAGGCGAAAATCCACGGAATAGCTCGCAGGCTTTCCACGCCGCCGTTCGGGCGACGTTTGGCCGGGCGTGATCCCAACGGCAGTTTACCCAGTTCCAGTTCCGGCGTCGCGGCGCGGAAGTAAGGGACGAAATCCGGGTTCTCACGCACGTATCCACGGTACATATCGCAGGACACGCGGGACAGCTCATCCATCACCTCATGCCATTCCTGTTTTGGCTCCGGTGGCGGCAACAGGTTCGCTTCCAAAATCGCACCGGTATATAGTGCCAGACTGCTGATGGTGACTTCTGGCAGGCCATATTTAAAGCGGATCATCTCGCCTTGCTCGGTCACGCGCAGGCCACCTTTCAGGCTGCCCGGCGGTTGTGACAGCAGCGCGGCATGAGCCGGTGCGCCACCGCGACCGATGGAACCGCCGCGTCCGTGGAACAGCGTCAATGCGATACCGGCTTTCTCACAGGTTTTGATCAGCGCGTCCTGTGCGCGGTACTGTGCCCAAGAGGCTGCCATCACGCCCGCGTCTTTCGCGGAGTCGGAATAGCCGATCATGACCATCTGTTTGCCTTGGATAAAGCCGCGATACCAGTCGATGCTCAGCAATTGCGTCATGACATCATCGGCGTTGTTCAGGTCGTCCAGCGTTTCAAACAGCGGCGCGACCGGCAGGGCAAACGGGCAGCCTGCTTCTTTGAGCAGCAGGTGAACGGCCAGCACGTCGGAAGGCGTGCGCGCCATTGAAATAACGTAAGCGGCGATAGAGCCCTGCGGTGCTTTGGCGATGACCCGACAGGTATCCAGCACTTCTTTGGTATCTGCGCTCGGTGCCCAGTAGCGTGGCAGGAGCGGGCGTTTGGAACTGAGTTCGCGAATCAGGAAGGCCTGCTTGTCGGACTCTGACCAGCTTTCGTAGTCGCCCAGACCCAGATAGCGGGTAATCTCAGCCAGCGCTTCAGTGTGGCGAGTGCTCTCCTGACGGACATCGATGCGCACCAACGGCACACCGAAGCAACGTACGCGACGCAGCGTATCCAGCAGGCTGCCGTCGGCGATAATGCCCATGCCGCAGGCTTTCAGAGACTGGTAGCAGGCGTGAAGCGGTTCCCAGAGTTGCTCGTTGGTAAGCAGCAAATCTTTGGGCGGTAGACGTTCTTCACCGGTCAGACGCGCTTCCAGATAGCTCAGTGTGCTGCTCAACTGTGAACGCAGTGATTTCATGATGGCGCGGTACGGTTCCTGCACCTCGCTGCCACCGGCCAGCTCCAGCAGCTCCGGCGTACATTCGGACATCGACAGTTCGGAAACCAGCACCTGAATATCGCGCAGGAACAGGTCGGCGGCCTTCCAGCGGCTGAGTAGCAGAACATGGCGAGTCACTTCCGCCGTGACGTTTGGGTTACCGTCGCGGTCGCCACCCATCCAGGAGGTAAAGCGCACCGGAACAGCGTCAACGGGCAGACGGTAGCCGAAGGCCTGCTCCAGTTGTTCATCCAACTCGCGTAAAAACGCGGGTACGCCTTCCCACAGGCTGTTTTCCACCACGGCGAAGCCCCATTTGGCTTCATCTACCGGGGTAGGGCGAATTTTACGGATCTCATCGGTATGCCAGGACTGGGCGATCAACTGGCGCAGACGGCGCATGATCTGATTACGTTCATAATCAGCCAGATCGTTATGGTCGAGCTGCTTGAGGCAGGTATTCACTTCCACTAGCTTGTGGATCAGTGTCCGACGGGTAATTTCGGTTGGGTGTGCGGTCAGCACCAGTTCGATCGACAGCGATTCCACGGCATCGCGGATATCTCGCTCGGTCAGATCTTTACTTTCTTTCAGGCGCTCAAAGGCGCTGGAAAGCTGTGCCGGGTTGCTCGCTGCCTCACCGTGCGGTGAAATCGTATGATATTGCTCAGCGGTATTGGTCAGGTTAAGGAACTGGCTGAATGCGCGGGCAACGGGCAACAGTTCATCGTTAGACAGGTTTTGCAGCGTGGTCAGCAGCTCCTGACGATGTTTTTCATTACCTGCGCGGGAAGACTTTGACAGCTTGCGGATTGTTTCGACTTTATCAAGGATATTTTCACCCAGCGCTTCCTTGATGGTGTCGCCGAGCAGTTTGCCGAGCATACTGACGTTACTGCGCATTGCGGAATATTGTTCGTTCATAGTTACCCTGACCCATCCCTACCATTTTTGTAAGTTTATTTCACTTGACATATTTTGACGCACTGCCTCCATCTAGCCACGATAAGGCGGGTTCGTCAATTGACGATTCTTTCTTCTCCTTATTCTTTGTACTTGCATTAAGGCGGGCTTGGCAATTTGTGAAATTTAATTACAGGGGCGCGGATATTAGGATAGCTAATTAGGGAGGGGGATGGCGGGGCGCAACGGCCCCGCGAGTGCGGTTACGACTGTTTGGAGGCTCTGACAACCAGGATGTAGGTCAGCGTGAAGGAAAGCACGATAGCGATGGCCATGCCGGAAACGGCGTAGCTAAAGTACGGGCCGATATAGGCCGGCAGGCTGAAAATACTCGACAAGATGTAGCCATACAGCCGGACACCGAAGTACGCGATAAAGGCCGAGGCGATGGAGCTGGCAACGGTGGCGGAGATAAACGCTTTTTTATACTTGGTCAGTACGCCGAAGAGTGCAGGTTCGGTAATACCGAGCAGCGCAGACACCCCAGCAGAGAGCACGACGGATTTGTCCTGACGGGTTTTGGCATGGAAGTAGATGGCAAACGTGGAACCCGCAATCGCCATATTAGCCATACACATCATTGGCATCAGCATATCAAAGCCCTGATTGCTGAAATTTTGCAGCGCGATTGGCGTCATCGCGTGATGCATGCCAGTCAGGATAGCGACAGGCCGAATCGCACCGACCACGAAACCAGCAAAAATAGACGACACATCGAACAGGCTCTGAATAAACAGCGCCAGCAGTTTACCGAGATAAATCCCGAATGGCCCGATAATGGTGAGCGACACCAGTGCGGCGATAAACAGCGTCAGCGTTGGGGTAAATACGGTTTTCAGCACCGAAGGCATGATGCGGTCGACCCAACGATGGATATAGCTCAGTGCCAGCACGGAGAAAATCACTGGGATGACGCTAGCAGCATAATTGAACACCGGAATGGGTAGCACACCCATGAAGTAAAAGGCGCTGACCGCATTAGGGCTATTGCTGGCTAGAGCCTTCGCCGCTTCTATCAATGACGGGTACATCAGGCAGGCTGCAACGGCCGCTGCCAGATATTCGCTTGTTTTAAATATCCTGGCTGCGGAGATGGCGAGGAAGAAAGGTAAGAAATAGAACACACCGCTGGCGATCAGGTCGAGGACGATCACGGTATCGGTTTTGGCAGAGACCACTTTCAAGGCAATCAGCCCTGCCAGCAGCCCTTTGATCATCCCTGCGCCAGCGATGGCGGGAACGATTGGGCCGAACACACCGGAAACCGTATCCATGAACAGCGAAATCAGCCCCTTCTTCTGCTTCTGTACGTCTGGCTGCGATGTCGTTGTAGGCGAAAGCTGGGCGTTCAGCAGTTCGTAATACTCATTGACCTGTGGCCCGATAATAATCTGAAACTGTTCACTCTGGTGTTGCGCACCTAATATACCGGGCAGATTTTTGATCGCCTCGGTTTGCACTTTACTTTCATCAATTAAATCAAACCGCAACCGCGTCATACAGTGCCAGGCTTTATTAATGTTTTCGTTTCCACCAACCAGTTTAATGATTGACTGAATAACGTCATTTTTTCCCATGGAATAAACCCCCAACATGACCTTATGTTATTTTTGGCCGAATTATTTCCTCAGATAGTAAAATCTTAAAAAATAAAAAACAAACCAATAAAACATGAGGTTCATCACACGATTAGCCTGTAATGGGGTGTTTATTGCCATTATTCAATAATTGGTCTGGTTTTTTTGTTAATTCGATGGCTTTTCCAAACCAAAATAATTATTTTAAATAAGAGATTTACAATAAAAGAAAAAATAAGTAGAAAACAAAAAAGAAACTGATTTTTAGACTGCATCTTTGCCGGTTATCGCTATTCCGGAAAATGCGTCGGAGGATATTTTTGTGTTACCGACAATCATTACTGACATTGAATGTCTTGTTACTCGCCCTGACCGCCATAATTTAGTGACGGTGGTGGTTTACACAGATAAGGGCGTCACGGGTTATGGCTGTGCGACCTTCCAGCAGCGCCCGCTGGCCGTAAAAGCGATGGTCGACGAGTACCTCAAACCGCTTCTGCTCGGGCGAGATGCTAACCATATCGAAGATCTGTGGCACATGATGATGGTTAACGCCTACTGGCGTAACGGGCCGGTGATCAACAATGCGGTAGCGGGCGTCGATATGGCGCTGTGGGACATCAAGGGCAAGCTGGCGGATATGCCGCTTTATCACCTGTTTGGTGGGAAATCCCGCGATGCGATCGCGGCCTACAGTCATGCTGCCAGCGATACGCTGGACGGGCTGTATCAGGAAGTAGAACGGCTGTATGCGCAGGGCTATCGTCATATCCGCTGTCAGTTAGGGTTCTATGGTGGCAATTCTGACGCGCTGCACAGTACGCGCCAGCCAACGGAGGGAGCCTATTACGATCAGGATCAGTACATGGCTAACACGATCGCCATGTTCCGTGCGCTGCGCGAGAAATACGGCGATCGCTTCCACATCCTGCATGATGTTCATGAGCGCCTGTTCCCGAATCAGGCCGTGCAGTTCGCCAAAGCAGTAGAAGCCTATCGTCCCTATTTCATCGAAGATATTTTGCCGCCTGCGCAAAACGAGTGGCTGGCGCAGATCCGCAGCCAGAGCGCGGTGCCGCTGGCGACGGGCGAGCTATTTAATAATCCTGCCGAGTGGCAGAATCTGGTGATTAACCGGCAGATTGATTTCATTCGCTGCCATGTCTCACAGATTGGCGGGATTACACCTGCGCTGAAGCTGGGTGCGTTCTGTCAGAACTTTGGTGTTCGGCTGGCGTGGCATTGCCCACCTGATATGACGCCTATCGGCGCGGCGGTCAACATTCACCTCAATATCCACCTGCACAATGCCGCCATTCAGGAGTTTGTCGCTTACCCGGAAAATACCCGCAAGGTCTTCCCGCAGGCGGTAGAACCGGAGAAGGGCTATCTGTATCCGATTGAGCGCCCCGGCATTGGTGTCGGGATCGATCTGGACGCGGCGCGGCAGTTCCCCGTCGTCTATCGTCCGCACGAATGGACACAGAGCCGCCTGCCTGATGGCACGATGCATACGCCCTAAGTCAGCGTCACGGCGACTGGCGGAAGGTTAGGTTATCGAGGTTTAAGGGGATGACGTAGGTACAGGTGTAGTTGATGTCGATAATATCGCTCGATTCGTACACGCGACCGCCCTGTAAAATACCGCGATTAAGAATATGCATCGCGGCCGTGCCTTTCTTGCAGTCCAGCAGCTCAGCCTGAGCTTTGGTGACGTTAACTGCCTGATAATGTGTCAGGTAGTGTGAAATCGCATAGCCCTTGCTGAGCACATACTGCTGAATAGAACCTTCAATAATCTTCTGATTCATCTCTGGGAAATCCGCAGCGGGCATTTTCGATATTTCGATCTGTACCTTGCGGTTATCAACGTAGCGTAATCGACTGAATTCCCAGATAAATTCACTGTCGCCGATCGCAAATACCTGTTGTTCTTCCCGAGTCGGCAGGCGCTTATGCAGGCTGAGCAGACGGAATGAAATCTGATTAAATTTCTTTTCGGTAATCGAGTTATACACCAGCGGGTTGCTGCGTACGCCCTGATTAATGAAGTTGCCTGAGCCCTGCACCATATGGATCGCGCCGATGCTGGCGAGTTTTTCCAATGCCTGACGAATGGTGAAGCGCGACACGCCGTATTCTTCCGCCAACTGACGTTCCGGCGGCAGCTTTTCCGGCAGTGGGTCGGTGTGCTGATAGATTTTGCTCAGTAAATCCTGCGCGATGAAATCTTTCTTTTTCATGGACTGTCTCAAAATAGCCCTGCCAGCGTCGCTGACAAGGCCGTTTGCGTCGGATCAGTGGTGGCAGAAGTGATGAATCACCTGCGAAATCAGCTCCCGCGTCGGCTTGATAAACTTGGTATCAATATATTCATCCGGCTGGTGCGCCTGTTCGATCGATCCCGGCCCCAGAACCAGCGTCGGGCACAGTGTCTGAATAAACGGTGCTTCGGTGCAGTAGTTCACGATTTCCGTTTTCGTCCCCAGCAGCTTCTCTACGACTGACACCAGACGGTGATCGGGCGGGCACTCATAGCCGGGAATCGGCGGATGCAGTTCGCTGATGGTTAACCGACCCGGCCAGCGCTGGCTGACAGGTTCAAGCGCTTCTGACAGCAGCCCATCCAGATCGTTAAGTGTAATGCCCGGCAGCGGGCGAATATCCATATGCAGTTCACAGCAGCCGCAGATGCGGTTAGCAGCATCGCCGCCGTGAATGTGGCCGAGGTTCATGGTGGGGTGAGGGATGTGGAAAATCGGGTTGTGATAGCGTTCCTGTAGGGTGTTGCGCAGCACCAGCAGGTGGGAAATCGCTTCGTGCATCAGCTCAATCGCATTCACACCGCGTGAAGGATCGCTGGAGTGACCGGACTGCCCCTGAATACGGATCGCGTTGGACATATGGCCCTTGTGGGCGCGCACTGGTTGCAGCGAGGTTGGCTCGCCGATGATGGCGCAGTCCGGGCGAATCTGTGTGGATTCGGAGAAATACTTGGCGCCGGCCATCGTCGTTTCTTCATCGGCTGTCGCTAAAATATAGAGTGGCTTTGTCAGCCTGGTCGGATCGATGTCGCGCAAGGCATCAAGAATAAAGGCAAAGAACCCTTTCATATCCGCGGTACCCAGGCCGTACAGCTTATTGTCGTGTTCGGTTAGTGTGAAAGGATCGCGCGTCCAGCGGCCATCGTCGAAGGGGACGGTATCGGTATGCCCTGCCAACAATAAACCGCCTTTTCCTTCACCAATTCGCGCCAGCATATTAAATTTATTGAGGGTGCCGGGAACTGGCTGGACTTCAACATGGAAGCCGAGATCGCCGAACCAGCCTGCCAGCAGGTTGATTAACGTCTGATTACTTTGATCGAGCGCGCTGTCGGTGGCACTGATGGACGGTGTAGCGATTAGTGCCCGATATAGCTCAATAAAAGGGGGTAAATTCATCTTCACTGTTGACAGCCTCTGGTTAGGATAGTATCAATATTCATGCATTTATTGTGAATAAAAATACAATAACGCGCGGTGAAAGGAAACCCAAAGGTACGGCGATGGCGATTCGTCACTTTCACTGAGCTTCGCGGGTGAACTGCGTACCGACGCTGGTGAGCCCTGTTACCTGTTCCATAGATAAGTAAGAAGGTATACGGATCCCATGCTGAATACGCTGATTGTTGGTGCAAGTGGTTATACCGGCGCGGAGCTTGCGCTCTACCTGAACCGTCACCCACAGATGAACATAACCGCTTTGATGGTTTCTGCGCAAAGTGTCGATGCAGGAAAATTGATTTCTGATTTACATCCGCAGCTCAAAGGCATCATTGATGTACCGGTAAAACCGCTGACCGATTCTGAAGAAGCGGCGAAAGGTGTGGATGTCGTGTTTCTGGCGACCGACCACAAAGTCAGCCACGATCTGGCCCCTGTTTTTCTGGCGGCAGGCTGCACCGTTTTTGATTTGTCCGGCGCGTTTCGCGTGCAGGATGCCGAATTTTATCGTCGCTATTATGGTTTTGAGCATCAGCACCCTGACTGGCTGGCAAAAGCGGTTTATGGGCTGGCCGAATGGCGTGCTGAAAGCGTAAAACAGGCACAGCTGGTTGCCGTGCCGGGGTGTTATCCCACGGCTGCGCAGTTGGCGCTGAAGCCGCTGCTGGATGCACAACTGCTGAATCCGGCACAGTGGCCAGTGATTAATGCCGTGAGCGGCGTGAGCGGGGCAGGGCGTAAAGCGTCGCTGACCAGCAGCTTCTGTGAAGTTAGCCTGCAACCCTACGGCATTTTCAACCACCGCCATGAACCTGAAATTTCAACGCACCTCGGCACGCCAGTGATCTTCACGCCGCATTTGGGCAACTTCGCTCGCGGTATTCTGGAAACCATCACCTGCCGCCTGCAACCGGGCGTTACGCAGCAGGATGTCGCCGAAGCCTACCACAATGCCTATCACGATAAGCCACTGGTACGCCTGTATGATAAGGGCGTTCCGGCGCTGAAATCCGTTGTCGGCCTGCCGTTCTGCGATATCGGTTTCTCCGTTGACGGTGAGCACCTGATCGTCGTGGCGACCGAAGATAACTTGCTGAAAGGCGCAGCGGCACAGGCTGTGCAATGCATGAACATTCGTTTTGGTTTCCCTGAAACCCAATCGTTAATTTAATGACTACTGGTCCCGACATTTCGAGGCGCGAAGCATAATGAATCCGTTAATTATCAAATTAGGTGGCGTTTTACTGGATAGCGAAGAAGCGCTGGAGCGTCTGTTCACTGCGCTGGTGACTTACCGTCAGGAACATCAGCGTCCGTTGGTGATTGTGCACGGCGGTGGCTGTCTGGTGGATGAGCTGATGAAGAAACTGTCGCTGCCTGTCGTGAAGAAAAGCGGCCTGCGCGTCACGCCTGCCGATCAGATCGACATCATCACCGGCGCGCTGGCGGGTTCCGCCAACAAGACGCTGCTGTCATGGGCGAAAAAGCATGACATCAACGCGGTCGGCCTGTGTCTGGGCGATGGTGGCAGCACGACGGTCACGCAGCTCGATGAAGCGCTAGGTTTTGTGGGTAAAGCAGAAGCGGGATCGCCTGCGCTGCTGAACACGCTGCTGTCTGCGGGCTACCTGCCTGTTGTCAGCTCCATCGGTATTACGGCGCAGGGCGACCTGATGAACGTCAACGCCGACCAGGCGGCGACGGCACTGGCGCAAACGCTGGGCGCGGATTTAATCCTGTTGTCTGACGTGAGCGGCATTCTGGACGGTAAAGGCCAGCGTATTGCCGAAATGACGGCAGAGAAAGCCGAGCAGCTGATTGCTCAGGGCATCATTACCGACGGCATGATTGTTAAGGTTAACGCCGCGCTGGATGCCGCGCGTGCGCTGGGTCGTCCGGTTGATATCGCCAGCTGGCGTCATGCCGAGCAGCTACCTGCGCTGTTCAACGGCGTGGCGATTGGTACGCGTATTCTGGCGTAAGTCGTTTCTGGGTATGGCATGATGCGATACCAACGTGAATGATATTTTTGGGAGTAAGGATTATGGCTTTGTGGGGCGGTCGGTTTAGTCAGGCAGCAGACCAGCGTTTTAAACAATTTAATGACTCACTGCGGTTTGATTACCGTCTGGCGGAACAGGACATCGTTGGCTCGATCGGCTGGTCGAAAGCGCTGGTGACGGTCAATGTGCTCAGCGAACAGGAACAGCAGCAACTGGAACAGGCGCTGAATGCCCTGCTGGTTGAGGTTCAAGCCGATCCTGAGATGATCCTGCAAAGCGATGCAGAAGATATTCACAGCTGGGTTGAACAGCGCCTGATCGAGAAAGTCGGCGATTTAGGTAAAAAACTGCATACCGGTCGTAGCCGTAACGATCAGGTCGCAACCGACCTGAAACTCTGGTGCAAGGCGCAGATTGCAGAACTGCTGCTGTCGGTACGCCAGCTGCGTCAGGCGCTGGTTACGACGGCGGAAGCGAATCAGGATGCGGTGATGCCGGGCTACACCCACTTGCAGCGCGCACAGCCGGTGACGTTTGCACACTGGTGTCTGGCCTATCACGAGATGCTGGCGCGTGATGAAAGCCGTCTGGAAGATACGCTGAAGCGTCTGGATGTCAGCCCGCTGGGCTGCGGCGCGCTGGCGGGAACGGCTTATCCGATTGACCGTGAGCAACTGGCGGGCTGGCTCGGGTTTGCCTCGGCCACGCGTAACAGTCTGGACACGGTTTCCGATCGCGATCATGTACTGGAGCTGCTGTCTGATGCCTCGATCGGTATGATCCACCTGTCGCGTTTTGCCGAAGATCTGATCTTCTTCAACAGCGGTGAAGCGGCGTTCGTTGAGCTGTCTGACCGTGTGACATCCGGTTCTTCCCTGATGCCACAGAAGAAAAACCCGGATGCGCTGGAGCTGATTCGTGGTAAATGCGGCCGCGTACAGGGTGCGTTGACCGGCATGATGATGACGCTTAAAGGCCTGCCGCTGGCGTATAACAAAGATATGCAGGAAGACAAAGAAGGGCTGTTTGACGCGCTGGATACCTGGCACGACTGCCTGATGATGGCGGGTCTGGTGCTGGAAGGCATTCAGGTTAAACGTCCGCGCTGTAAAGAAGCGGCTGAGCAAGGCTACGCGAACTCGACGGAGCTGGCAGACTATCTGGTCGCGAAAGGCGTTCCGTTCCGTGAAGCGCACCATATCGTGGGTGAAGCGGTGGTTGAAGCCATTCGTCAGGGTAAAGCGCTGGAAGCGTTGCCGCTGGCCGATCTGCAAAAATTCAGCGCCGTGATTGGTGAGGATGTCTACCCGATTCTGGCGTTGCAATCCTGTCTGGATAAGCGTGCTGCACAAGGTGGCGTGTCACCGCAGCAGGTCGCTAAAGCGATCGGTGATGCGAAGCAGCGCTTAGGCTAAGTTGCCCTCTTCTGTTTCAGTTCCCCCGACGTGGTGTTTCGCGTTGGGGGAATTTCTGTGTTACCCATCTGATTCTTCTGCAAATTATCCTCTATCCCTGTTCATATGGAATGCGGCTCGCATTTTTCTGCTCAGCGTCCCTCTCGCCTGAATTGTTTCTGGACATCCATACAGTATCATTTTACCTTGACCGACAGCGTGAAAGGCCTGCGGAGGCAAAGTGGATATCAGCATATTTTATGGTCTGGGCGGCGGTGCGGTAGGGCTATTGATCGGGTGGCTGATTGCCAGCCTGATTCATCAGCAGAAGCTGTCGCAGCATGGCACCGAACAGCGGCTGCTGGCACAGACGTTACAGCAGACCCAGCAGTCGCTCAGTGATCAGCAGCAGGTGAAACAGCAGGATGAACAGCGGCTGCGGCAAAACGAGCTGGAACTGCGCACGGTCCACGCGCAACTTTCTGCCAGCCATGAAAAGCTGCAACAGTTGAGTGAGCTTCGCACAGAGTGCGTGCAGCTCAATCAGGAACTGCGAACGCTGCGTGAAATAAACAGCGCACAGGAAGCGGAATTGCGGGAAGTCACTATTCGGCTGGAAGAAACCCGTATGGCGGCGGAAGAAAAGCAGCGGCTGTTGGCCAATAGCGAACAGCGGTTGACGACGCAGTTTGAAAATCTGGCGAACCGGATTTTTGAACACAGCGGCCGCAAGGTGGATGAGCAAAATAAACAGAGTCTGGATAAGCTGTTGATGCCGCTGCGTGAGCAGCTTGACGGCTTCCGCCGTCAGGTACAGGACAGCTTTGGCGCGGAAGCGCGCGAGCGCCATACGCTGGCGCATGAAATCCGCAATCTGCAACAGCTGAACGCGCAGATGGCACACGAAGCCATCAACCTGACGAAAGCGCTGAAGGGCGACAATAAAACGCAGGGTAACTGGGGCGAGGTGGTGTTAAGTCGCGTGCTGGAAGCCTCTGGTCTGCGTGAGGGCTATGAGTATCAGACGCAGGTCAGCGTGCAAACGGGGACGAATAGCCGCCTGCAACCGGATGTCATCGTACGTTTACCGCAGGGCAAAGATGTCGTGATCGACGCCAAGATGTCGCTGGTGGCCTATGAGCGCTATTTCAATAGTGACGATGACGTCGAGCGCAATACGGCGCTGAACGAACATTTGCTCTCGGTGCGTAGCCATATTCGGCAACTAAGCAGCAAAGATTACCAGCAGCTTCCGGGGCTGCGTTCTCTAGACTATGTTCTGATGTTTATTCCGGTCGAGCCCGCTTTTCTGGTTGCTATCGATCGCCAGCCCGAATTGATTAACGAGGCGCTAAAGCACAATATTATGCTGGTCAGCCCGACCACGCTGCTGGTGGCGTTACGTACCATCAATAACCTATGGCGCTATGAACAGCAGAGCCGCAATGCACAGCACATCGCTGAAAAAGCATCACGGCTGTACGATAAACTGCGGTTGTTCGTCGACGATATGGAGGCCATGGGGCAGAATCTGGATAAAGCGCAGGGCACTTATCGTCAGGCGATGAATAAACTTTCCTCTGGGCGTGGTAACCTTATTGGTCAGGCTGAGGGGTTCCGCGCGCTGGGGGTAGAAATTAAACGCACCATCAGCCCGTCATTGGCCGAAAAAGCAATGGCCCATGAGCCCGCTGAACGCGACGAATTACCGGGCTCTGTCGCGCCCGATACTGTCCCTCCTGCCGTAAAAACGGAAGGTGAAGAAGGGGAAACGCTCTTCTCCTCTCGTACTCACCCATACTAAATGGGTAGGGATTTCGCGGGTTTGGCACCATGCTATGCGAAAGAAATTAGTGCAGTGGGGTTTTTATCCGGGTCTGGTACACTCTCACCATAAATGGGTAGACCCGAAATTTGATTGAAATAGTAGGCGGATAAGATGGCAAGTGAGCAGGAGAATACGGCCGACTTTGGTTTTCGGACTGTCGCCAGGGATGAAAAAGAAGTCATGGTGGCTGAAGTTTTTCATTCTGTAGCAGCAAAATATGACTTGATGAATGACCTGATGTCCTTTGGTATCCACCGTATCTGGAAGCGTTTTACCATTGAATGCAGTGGCGTAAGACGTAACCAGCGTGTTCTGGATCTGGCCGGAGGGACAGGGGATTTAACCGCCAAATTCTCCCGTATGGTTGGTGAAGGCGGTGAAGTCATTCTGGCGGACATCAACGCCTCAATGCTGAAAGTAGGCCGTGAGAAACTGCGTAACAAAGGCATTATCGACAACATCAGCTATGTGCAGGCCAATGCAGAAGCGCTGCCGTTCCCTGATGACTTCTTCGACTGTATTACTATCTCCTTTGGCTTGCGCAACGTAACGGACAAAAACAAAGCGCTGCGCTCAATGTACCGTGTCCTGAAGCCAGGTGGCCGGTTGCTGGTGCTGGAGTTTTCCAAGCCGATAATTAAACAACTGAGTACCGTTTACGATGCCTATTCCTTTCATATCCTGCCGAGGATTGGCGAGGCCGTGGCAAGTGATGCCGGGAGCTACCGCTATCTGGCGGAATCCATCCGCATGCATCCCGATCAGGAAACGCTGAAAGGGATGATGAGCGACGCCGGTTTTGACAGTGTTAACTATTTCAACCTCACCGGTGGAATCGTTGCACTACATCGTGGGTTTAAATTCTGAATCGTGGGTTTACATTCTGATTGGAAACGCCAATGCTGATAACGTCTTTTCTGACAGCTACGCTGGAAACCGCGCTGAATCAGCTGCTTTTTCACGATACGGTTTCTTGTGATCGTGGTTTTTCGTGTGATCGAAATATGAAGTCTGCCCGCCAACGCTTACAGGGAAAAACACTACAGATCGAACTGGCTGAGCTGGATGTGCCGTTGGTGCTGGTGTTTAACGAACAGCGGCTGGACGTTGTCAGCCAGTGGGGCGAATTGGCGGATTGCCGCCTGAAAACACGCGTTCCGGTTCTGGTGAAATTACGCGATCGTCAACAGCTATCGTCGCTGATGCGCAGCGGTGAATTGGTGATTGAAGGCGATATTCAGGTCGTTCAACAGTTCATCGTGCTGGTTGATCTGGCGGAGTTCGATCCCGCGGAATGGCTGTCTCCCTATCTGGGCGACATTGTTGCCCAAGGCCTCAGCCAGACGGCACAGAAAACGCTGAGCTTCCTGAGACGGTCATTGCATCAGCAGCAACATTTTCTGTCCGAAACGTTAACGGAAGAGTGGCGACTCGCTCCGGGAAAACTGGAAAATGCCTGGTTCCATGAGGAAATTGTTGCGCTGGATAAATCCGCCGATACGTTGTCCGAACGGCTGGCTAAGCTGGAGGCTTTACGATGACGCCCAGTGAATTACGCCGCCTTTACAGCATTGTGCGCGTGCTGTTGAGCTATGGTCTGGACGAACTCATTCCTAAAATGCGTCTGACGCTTCCCCTGCGTGCGGGCCGTCGTCTACTGTTCTGGTTACCCAATCGTCACCGCAACATGCCTTTAGGGGAACGTCTGCGTTTGGCATTACAGGAACTGGGGCCGGTGTGGATTAAGTTCGGGCAAATGATGTCTACGCGCCGCGATCTCTTTCCACCTGCCATCGCAGATCAACTGGCGATGTTGCAGGATAAGGTTGAGCCGTTTGATGGCAAACTGGCGCGCGCGCAAATTGAGCTGTCGATGGGGGGGATTCCTCTCGAAGAGTGGTTTGATGATTTTGACATTACACCGCTGGCTTCTGCCTCCATTGCACAGGTGCATACCGCCTGTCTGAAAAGTACGGGAAAAGAGATCGTTATCAAGGTTATCCGCCCGGATATCTTGCCGGTCATCAAGGCGGATATGCGCCTGATGAAGCGCCTGGCTGGCTGGTTGCCTCGTCTGTTGCCGGATGGTCGTCGCCTGCGGCCGCGTGAAGTGGTGCTGGAATACGAAAAAACGTTGCTTGATGAGCTGAACTTGCTGCGAGAAGCAGCCAATGCCATTCAGCTACGGCGGAATTTTGAGAACAGCCCGATGCTGTATGTGCCGGAAATTTATTCGGATTATTGCAGCGAAGACATGTTGGTGATGGAACGAATCTACGGCATTCCCGTTTCTGATGTTGATGCGCTGAAAGCGAATGGAACGGATATGAAACTGCTGGCTGAACGCGGTGTTCAGGTTTTCTTCACGCAGGTATTCCGCGACAGTTTCTTCCATGCAGATATGCATCCCGGCAATATCTTTATCAGCCACGAGCACCCGGAAGACCCGCAATACATCGGTATTGATTGCGGTATAGTCGGTTCGTTGAATAAAGAGGATAAGCGCTATCTGGCCGAGAATTTTATTGCCTTCTTCAACCGTGATTATCGCAAGGTCGCCGAACTGCATGTGGATTCGGGCTGGGTGCCGGCGGATACCAATGTTGCCGATTTTGAATTTGCTATTCGTACGGTCTGTGAGCCAATCTTCGAGAAGCCGTTGGCGGAAATTTCGTTCGGCCATGTATTATTGAATTTGTTTAATACGGCGCGTCGCTTCAACATGGAAGTACAGCCCCAATTGGTGTTGCTGCAAAAAACGTTGCTGTATATTGAGGGCGTTGGCCGGCAGCTTTACCCGCAGCTTGACCTGTGGAAAACGGCTAAGCCGTTTCTGGAAACCTGGCTGAAGCAGCAAGTCGGTTTGCCTGCGGTTTTCCGTGCGCTTAAAGAAAAAGCGCCGTTCTGGGCGGAAAAGCTGCCGGAAGTGCCTGAATTGTTTTATGACGGGCTGCGTCAGCATAAGATGTTAAAGCACAGCGTCGATCAACTGGCCTATGAGTTGAAAACGCAGCAGGCGCGTCAAGGGCAGTCACGATATCTTTTGGGTATTGGCGCCACGCTACTAATTAGTGGTACGTTGTTATTGATCAGCCGTGTTGAGGCCGACATGGTTCCCGCAGGGTTGATGGCTGCAGGAATTGTTGCCTGGATTATCGGCTGGCGTCGAACTCGTTGAAGCAGATCATGATACACGCCAGAATAACCCGATATAATCACGGTAATTCTGTCGTTCCCCTTTTTGAAAAGAGGTAAATGTTATGGGTGGTATTAGTATCTGGAACCTGTTGATTATCGCTGTCATCGTCGTACTGCTGTTCGGAACTAACAAGCTGAGAACGCTGGGTTCAGATCTGGGCGCGTCAATCAAAGGGTTTAAGAAAGCGATGGGTGACGATCAGCCGTCCACTAGCGCAGACAAAACGCAGCCAGATGCAGATTTCTCTACCAAATCTATTGCTGACAGCCAGGCAGACGTCAAGCAGGGCGACCCGAAGAGCCAGCATAAAGAGCAGGTGTAATCTGTGTTCGATATCGGTTTTGGTGAATTGCTATTGGTGATGGTTCTTGGCCTGATTGTCCTTGGGCCGGAACGTTTGCCTGTGGCAGTCAAGACGGTTGCAAGCTGGATCAGGACGCTGCGTGCGCTGGCGTCCACCGTTCAGAATGAACTGTCGCAGGAGCTGAAAATTCAGGAGTTTCAGGAAAGCCTGAAAAAAGTCGAAAAAGCCAGTTTGCAGAATCTGTCACCTGAGTTGAAAGCCTCAATGGATGAACTTAAAGAAGCGGCAGAAGCGATGAAACGTAGCTATAGCGAAACATCGTCGCTGCAAAAATCAGAGGGTCATCAAGAGTCAGACGATCCGAACGCGACGGTGGAACCGCCTCGCAACGCCCCGCTAAACGATCCTGAAGCGGCCTATGACGGGGTCATTGAAACGGAAACCGCAGTACGGCCAGCAGCCAGCCAGCCTAAGCCTGAAAAGGGTGCTGTTGCTGAACATCACCATGAGAGCGCCACCGGTGCTGAAGCTGTCGGCAACGAGAATGTCAAACCTGAGCAGTTCCAGTCTTCTGCTGTTTCTGCCCGTCAACCGAGCGATAGTCGTTAGTTTATGGCCGATGAAGATACTCAACCGCTAATTAGCCACCTGATTGAGCTACGCAAGCGTCTACTCAACAGCATTATCTGTGTGCTGGCGGTATTTATTGCGCTAGTGTACTTTGCCAACGACATCTACCAATTGGTTTCTGCTCCTCTCATCGAGCAATTACCGGCAGGTGCCAGTATGATCGCGACCGATGTCGCCTCACCTTTCTTTACGCCGATCAAGCTGACGATGATTGTCTCAGTGTTTGTTGCCGCGCCGCTGGTGCTGTATCAGGTGTGGGCGTTTGTGGCACCAGCCCTGTATAAACACGAACGTCGTTTAATGATGCCGCTGTTGGTCTCTAGCAGTCTGCTGTTTTATGCGGGTATGGCGTTCGCGTACTTTGTGGTGTTCCCTCTGGCGTTTGGCTTTTTCGCGAAAACCGCGCCCGTTGGCGTGCTGATTGCGACCGATATTAATAACTACCTCGATTTTGTTATGGCACTGTTCATGGCGTTCGGGGTATCGTTTGAAGTGCCAGTTGCCATTGTGCTGCTCTGTTGGAGCGGTGTGGTGACGCCGGAAGATCTGAAAAGAAAGCGCCCTTATATTCTGGTCGGCGCGTTTGTTGTCGGTATGCTGCTAACGCCGCCGGATGTTTTCTCACAGACGCTGCTGGCAATCCCCATGTATCTGCTGTTTGAAGTTGGCGTCTTTTTCGCGCGGTTTTACGTTGGCAAAGGCCGCCGGGCTGAAACCGAAGAGCCATCGCAGTAACACACGGTTTCCTGCGGTAGGACGGTAAAATGACCTCTCTTTGAGAGGTCTTATTTTTTTATTCGCCAGAGTGAAGTCGGCGAACGGTCACGAGCAGGTGAGAGTCATGTTTGATATTGGCGTTAACCTAACCAGTTCTCAGTTTGAAAAAAACAGAGAGCAGGTCGTCATTCGGGCTAGGCAAGCGGGTGTCAGTGGTATCTTGATCACCGGAACCAACGCTCAGGAAAGCCAGCAAGCAATGTTACTGGCGCAAGCCTATCCCGATTATTGCTGGTCAACGGCGGGTGTTCATCCACATGATGCCAGCCAATGGAATGACGTCATCGCCGAACAGATTCATCACTTGGCCAACGCGGCTTGTGTAGTGGCGATTGGTGAATGCGGGCTGGATTTCAACCGCAATTTTTCGACGCCAGAAGAACAAGAGCGGGCATTTAGCGCGCAACTGGCGATGGCGGCCGAGCTGTCTATGCCGGTTTTCCTTCACTGCCGTGACGCGCATTCCCGTTTTATCTCGTTGCTAACACCCTGGCTGAATCAGTTGCCTG
Organism: Pectobacterium sp. A5351; assembly: GCF_028335745.1. NCBI lineage: Bacteria > Pseudomonadati > Pseudomonadota > Gammaproteobacteria > Enterobacterales > Pectobacteriaceae > Pectobacterium > Pectobacterium sp. A5351. The sequence goes on along the minus strand of NZ_CP116477.1, from coordinate 4,136,534 downwards.
CTGCCGTGGTTCACTGCTTTACCGGCAATCGTCATGAATTGGATGAATGCCTGGAAGCGGGGCTGATGGTTGGCATTACTGGCTGGGTTTGCGATGAGCGTCGTGGGCTTGAGCTTCGTGCGTTACTGCCGCATATTCCTGCCGATCGATTGTTGGTGGAAACCGACGCACCTTATCTGTTACCCCGGGATTTACGCCCTAAACCGGCATCCCGCCGTAACGAACCCTGTTATCTGCCCCATATTATTCGCCAGATTGCGATGTGGCGTGGAGAAGATGCCACATGGTTGGGACAGACAACAGATGAAAATGCCCGCCGGGTTTTCCGGCTGGCCTGATTCAGGAGAATAATGACATGAGCAATGCTTTTCCCGGCACATTCCCCGGCCGACGTATGCGCCGTATTCGTCGCCATGATTTCAGTCGTCGCCTTGTTGCTGAAAATCAACTGACGGTGAATGATTTGATTTATCCCGTTTTCGTGATGGAAGGGACAAATCAGCGTCAGGAAGTTCCCTCAATGCCGGGGGTATACCGGATGACTATCGACGTGCTTCTGAAAGAAGCAGAAGAGATCGCTAAGCTCGGTGTTCCGGTACTGTCGTTGTTCCCCGTTATTGAAGCGGATAAAAAATCACTCTATGCCGAAGAAGCCTATAACCCAGATGGTCTGGTTCCTCGGACGATCCGCGCGCTGAAAGACGCCGTCCCAGAACTGGGTTTGCTGACGGATGTGGCACTCGATCCCTATACCACGCACGGGCAAGACGGGATTATTGATGCTGATGGTTATGTGATTAATGACGTCACCAAGGAGATTTTGGTGCGTCAGGCGCTGTCGCACGCCGAAGCTGGGGCAGAAATCATTGCGCCTAGTGACATGATGGACGGTCGCATCGGCGCTATTCGTGACACCCTTGAAGCACAAAACCTGATCAACACTCAGATCATGGCCTATTCGGCTAAGTATGCATCGTGCTATTACGGGCCTTTCCGTGACGCGGTGGGCTCTGCTGGCAACCTGAAAGGCGGCAACAAGAAAACCTACCAGATGGATCCGGCCAACAGCGATGAAGCCTTGCAGGAAATCGCGCAGGATTTGCAGGAAGGCGCGGATATGGTGATGGTGAAACCGGGTATGCCTTATCTGGATGTCGTGCGCCGCGTCAAGGAGACGTTCGGCGTACCGACGTTTGCCTATCAGGTCTCTGGCGAATATGCGATGCACATGGCGGCGATTCAGAACGGCTGGTTGCAGGAGCAACCGGTGGTGATGGAGTCTCTGCTGTGCTTTAAACGCGCGGGTGCGGATGGGGTACTGACCTATTTTGCTAAGCGTGTCGCACAGTGGCTGCACGATCAGCACATGCAGCGCTAAGTTTGTTTCATCCGGCGCGGTATAAACGCGCCGGGTAGGGTAAAAAACATAGACACGGGTTAGGCTTTGCGAAACTCGCGGTTATCAATGCTCTGCCTGACCTGCTTGTTCAGCATATTCAGCAACAGCATCGAACGGGCTTCGCCGTCAGGTTCGGTGTAAATCGCCTGAAGACCAGAGAAAATACCGTCGGTAATGACCACGCTATCGCCGGGCTGCGGCGTCAGTGGGTCAAGGATTCCCTGAATCGGGCGAAGGGATAACTCATCGATAACCTGCTGCGGAATGGTCGCGGGCAGCGCGCCAAATCGCACAAAGTTGCTCACCCCACGCGTTGCGCTGATGGTGGTGGTGTGGATGCGTTCGGGATCGAATTCCACAAACAGGTAGTTTGGGAACAGCGGCTCACACACTTCCGTTCGTTTACCACGAACGATTTTATCCAGCGTGATCATCGGGCTCACGCAGGTCACATCCTGACGTTCCAGGTGCTCTTTCGCGCGCAGCAGTTGACCACGTTTACAATACAGTAAGTACCAGGCTTCCATAATTTCGCAGACTTATGATTCCGACGAGCAAGCATAACAAAAGCGAGCACGGATAAAAAATTTTCGGCAGATATTTTTGTTACCACATTATGGTAATCGGATTCTTGATGGTGACTGGATTCTTACCATAAATAGGCGCTGCGGGAAGCGACAGGTGGGTGAAGAGACTTTATAATAGCCACAACGATAGACTGCCCCCGATGAATAGCATGAAATACCGTGACTTACGCGAGTTCCTCTCGCTGCTGGAAGAGAGAGGGGAGTTGAAACGCATTACCCAGCCCATTGATCCTTACCTTGAAATGACGGAAATTGCTGACCGGACGCTGCGTGCGGAAGGCCCGGCTCTCCTGTTTGAAAACCCCAAAGGCTATGACATACCGGTGCTGTGCAATTTATTCGGCACGCCGAAACGTGTTGCATTGGGAATGGGGCAAGAAGAGGTCAGCGCACTGCGCGAGGTGGGTAAGCTGCTGGCGTTTCTGAAAGAGCCGGAGCCGCCTAAAGGGTTCCGCGATCTGGTCGATAAAATGCCGAAGTTCCGTCAGGTATTGAATATGCCGACGAAACGGCTGTCTTCGGCGCCGTGTCAGGAACAGGTTTGGCAAGGTGATGACGTTGATCTGCGCCGGCTTCCGGTGATGCAGTGCTGGCCAGAAGATGCCGCGCCGCTCATTACCTGGGGGCTTACCGTGACGCGCGGGCCGCATAAAGAACGCCAGAATCTGGGGATCTATCGCCAGCAGGTGCTGGGTAAAAACAAACTGATCATGCGCTGGCTATCTCACCGCGGCGGCGCGCTGGATTTTCAGGAGTGGTGTCAGGAAAATCCGGGGCAGCGTTTTCCGGTATCTGTCGCATTGGGGGCTGACCCTGCGACGATCCTCGGTGCGGTGACGCCCGTCCCTGATACGCTATCGGAATATGCCTTTGCCGGTTTGCTGCGTGGGAATAAGACCGAAGTGGTGAAGTGTCTGTCAAACGATCTTGAAGTGCCTGCCAGTGCGGAAATTGTTCTGGAAGGCTATATTGAACCTGGAGAAATGGCGGCTGAAGGGCCTTATGGCGACCACACCGGCTATTACAATGAGGTTGACCATTTTCCGGTCTTTACCGTCACGCATATCACTCAGCGTCAGAATGCCATTTATCACTCGACTTACACGGGGCGGCCACCGGATGAGCCCGCGGTGCTGGGCGTGGCGTTGAACGAAGTTTTCGTGCCGATCCTGCAAAAGCAGTTCCCTGAGATTGTTGATTTTTATTTGCCACCGGAGGGTTGCTCTTACCGTCTGGCGGTCGTTACCATGAAGAAACAGTACGCGGGCCATGCTAAACGCGTCATGATGGGCGTCTGGTCTTTTTTACGCCAGTTCATGTATACGAAATTTGTCATTGTCTGCGATGATGACGTTAACGCCCGAGACTGGAACGACGTGATATGGGCGATCACGACGCGTATGGATCCGGCACGCGATACGGTATTAGTGGAAAATACGCCGATCGACTATCTTGATTTCGCCTCGCCGGTTTCTGGCCTGGGTTCCAAAATGGGTCTGGATGCCACCAATAAATGGCCGGGCGAGACACAGCGCGAGTGGGGACACCCTATCAAGAAAGACCCACAGGTTTGTGCCCGCATTGATGAGATATGGGACGAGTTGGCCATTTTTAGTGACAGAGAGCCCCGGCGTTAACGGCTGCCCTGTTCTCAGTTTTGCTTTTATGACCCTATAGAGGGAATGCATGACAACATTGAGCTGTAAAGTGACTTCGGTTGAAGCGATAACCGATACGGTCTATCGCGTTCGTTTATTACCTGAAGCGCCGTTTTCCTTTCGGGCTGGCCAGTATTTGATGGTGGTGATGGGCGATCGAGACAAACGTCCTTTCTCACTGGCATCGACCCCGATGGATAAAAATTTTATCGAATTGCACATTGGGGCGTCCGAACTCAATCTTTACGCGATGGCAGTGATGGAACGTATTCATAAGGAAAAATCCCTGACGGTCGATATTCCTCATGGTGAAGCCTGGCTGCGGGAAGAGAGTACGCGTCCGCTGGTGCTGATTGCGGGCGGAACCGGATTTTCATATGTGCGTTCTATCCTGCTGACCGCGCTGGCACAGCAGCCCGATCGCGATATCTCCGTTTACTGGGGCGGACGTGAATCCCAGCACCTGTACGATCTCGCAGAGCTTGAAGGCTTTGCGGCCAGGCACCCCAACCTGCGGGTGGTGCCAGTCGTCGAACAGCCGGAAGCTGGATGGAATGGCAGAACGGGAACCGTTCTGAGTGCGGTATTGCAGGATTACGGTTCGCTGGCAGAACAGGATATCTACATTGCCGGTCGCTTTGAAATGGCGAAAATTGCGCGTGAGCGTTTTTGTAATGAGCGCGGTGCGCTGACGGCCCATATGTTCAGCGATGCATTTTCGTTTATTTAAAATGGCCGATGGCAGTCAGAGTTAATGGCGGTCAGAATGAAAAAGTAAAAATCCCACGTCTGTGGGATTTTTGGTTTCTGGTGTAGCTCTGGCAAAGCATATCTATATTCAGACGCGCTCAAATACCGTTGCAATACCCTGTCCCAGCCCGATGCACATTGTCGCCACGCCAAACTGAACATCGCGGCTTTCCATCAGATTAATCAATGTGGTAGAGATACGCGCGCCCGAGCAACCAAGCGGGTGACCCAGCGCAATCGCGCCACCATTGAGATTGACCTTTTCATCGAGCTGTTCCAGCAATCCCAAATCTTTAATGCAGGGTAGCGTCTGAGCGGCGAAGGCCTCATTGAGTTCAAAGAGACCGATATCGGTGAGGCTTAATCCTGCCCGCTTCAGTGCCAGCTTGGTGGCCGGAACCGGACCGTAACCCATGATCGAAGGATCGCAGCCAACTACAGCCATCGCCCGGATGCGGGCTCGCACAGGTAAGCCTAACGATGCCGCGCGGGATTCGCTCATGATCAACATGGCTGCCGCACCATCGGACAACGCCGAGGATGATGCGGCTGTCACCGTGCCGTTAACCGGATCGAACGCCGGTTTGAGCGCCGCAAGGCTATTGACGGTGGTGTCTGGGCGAATGACTTCATCATAATCGAAGCGTTGCAGCGCGCCGTCGGCATCATGCCCTGCCGTGGGGATGATTTCATGGCGAAACGCCCCTGACTGGGTAGCTCTGTGGGCGCGTTGGTGTGAGCGAGCGGCGAACTGATCCTGCATCTCACGACCGATATTGTGCATACGTGCCAGCATTTCTGCCGTCAATCCCATCATTCCCGCCGCCTTAGCTGTGGTGCGACTCAGTCCCGGATGAAAATCGACGCCATGATTCATCGGCACATGCCCCATATGCTCAACGCCACCAATTAAGCAGACATTCGCATCGCCGACCATAATGGCACGGGCGGCATCGTGAAGCGCCTGCATGGAAGATCCACACAGTCGGTTAACCGTGGTCGCCGGGACGCTCACCGGGATTTCTGCCAGCAAAGCGGCATTGCGGGCGACGTTGAAGCCTTGCTCCAGCGTTTGTTGCACACAGCCCCAATAGATATCGTCAATCTCATGAGCATCCAGCGCCGCGTTACGGCTTAATAGGCTGCGCATCAGGTGTGCGGACAGGTCTTCGGCTCTCACCTGACGGAAAGCACCGCCTTTGGAGCGTCCCATCGGCGTGCGTACGGCATCAACAATCACTACCTTTTCCATATTTCCTGCCCTCATGCCGGTTGGCCGTAAGAAACGTCCGCGTGTGGCGCGGCCGATGGGTAATAGCCTTCATTGTTTCTGGCTTTCTGCTGCAACCCGTCAGGCACCTGATAAATTGCGCCGAGGTGCGCCAGTTGCTGCGCCATCTCGACATAACGTTGGCTACCCAAAGTATCCAGATAGCGGCAGGCTCCACCGTGGAAAGGGGGGAAACCTAGCCCGTATACCAGCGCCATGTCCGCTTCGGCGGGGCTGGCGACGATACCTTCTTCCAGACAGCGTGCCACTTCATTAATCATCGGAATCATCATGCGAGCGATAATCTCTTCCGCGCTGAATGTTTTTCTCGTTTGGCTGATGTCCTTAAGGAGTGCCTCTACGGCTTCATCCTGCTCTTTACGCAGCTTGCCTTTGCTATCGGTTTGATAGCGGTAGAAGCCCTGACCATTTTTCTGCCCAAAACGCTGATGTTCAAACAACATGTCAATCGCATCGCGATAATCTTTCGCCATGCGCTGTGGAAATCCTTCGGCCATCACCGCCTGAGCATGGTGTGCGGTATCAATACCGACCACATCCAGCAGATAGGCCGGACCCATCGGCCAACCGAATTTTTTCTCCATGACTTTATCGATCTCGCGGAAATCGGCACCGTCCCTAAGCAGTAGGCTGAACGCCGCAAAGTAGGGGAATAAAACCCGATTGACGAAGAATCCGGGGCAGTCGTTGACGACAATCGGCGTTTTGCCCATTTTGCTTGCGTAAGCGACCACGCTGGCAATGGTGCTGTCGCTGGTTTTGGGACCGCGAATAATTTCAACCAGCGGCATGCGATGCACCGGGTTGAAGAAGTGCATACCGCAAAAATTTTGCGGCCGTTTTAACGATGCAGCCAGCGAAGCAATCGGGATGGTTGAGGTATTCGAAGCCAGAATCGTCTTTTCGTTCACGTACGATTCGGTTTCTGCCAATACGCTGGCTTTGATTTTCGGGTTCTCTACCACGGCTTCAACGACGATGTCGGTACGCTCGAATCCGGCATAATCCAGCGTTGGGTGAATGCTGGCCAGAATCGTTGCCATTTTCATTCCGTCCAGTTTGCCTCTTTCCATCTGCTTATTCAGCAGCTTTGCCGCTTCATTCATCCCCAGTGCGAGCGGTTTCTCGTTGATATCTTTCATCCGAATCGGTATGCCCTTGAACGCCGATTGATAGGCAATCCCGCCGCCCATAATACCTGCTCCCAGCACGGTGGCCTGTTGCGGTACAGATGTCTCGCCAACCAGCTTCTTCGCTTTGCTTTTAACATACTGATCGTTGAGGAAAATACCGACGAGTGAGCGGGCTTCATCTGAGCGTGCCAGTTGCACGAAGTGTTGAGTTTCGAGCTGCAATGCGTCATCGCGCGTCATGGTTGCGGCGGCTTCGATGGTTTTTACCGCTAGCATCGGTGCCGGATAATGTTTCCCGGCGGTTTGCAGCACCATCGCTTTAGCGGTAGTAAAGCTCATCATGGCTTCAATTTTATTGAGCTTCAGTGCTTCAAGTTTTGGACGTCGGTAAGCTTGCCAGTCCAGTGCACCGTTAATTGCCTGCTTTAGCATCTTGATGGCCGCGGGAATCAGTTTTTCGTTGGCGACCACGGCCTGCACCAACCCCACCTTTAAGGCATCGGCTGCGCTGACGTCTTTACCTGCGGCGATAATCTCCAGTGCGCTGTCCGCGCCCAGCAGACGCGGTAGCCTGACCGTGCCGCCAAAGCCTGGCATGATCCCCAGCTTGGTTTCTGGTAGCCCGATTCGTGCATCCGGCGTTGCTAAACGAAAATCGGTTGCCAGTACGCATTCACAGCCGCCGCCCAGCGCATAGCTATTAATCGCAGACAGAGTGGGAACGGGTAAATCCTCAAGGCGGCTGAAAATGCGGTTGGCGAAGACAAGCCATTCATGCAGCTTTTCTGCTGGCGCAGCAAAAAGAGAAAGGAATTCCGTGATATCGGCACCGACAATAAATGCTGGTTTGTCTGAGCGCAGCAGTAAGCCCTTCAGGTTCGGTTGCTCCGCCAGAACATCCAGCGCTTTACCCAGGCTGGCCACCGTGCGGGTATCTAGCTTGTTTACGGAGCCAGGGGCAGAAAATACCAGCTCGACAATGCCGTCCTCAAGCCAGTTAAGGTAGAGGGATTCACCTTGATAAAGCATGTTTATCTCCGCTGTTTGTGTAAGTGATCTGGTATGACCAGATGATTGGATTGTGGTTTTAATGTTAATTTTTTGCAAACGAGAGATTAATTTTTTGCCGAATCGATCACAAAGCACCGGACGCTGCCCTTGGAGAATGCCTGTGTTAAAATGGAGGGATAATGTCGTGACGTACAAGGATACTCATGGAAAAGCTGGCTTCTTTATATCATCACCATCTGGCTACGCTGCAAGCGCGTGCTCAGGCAGTTTTAGCGCGCCATCAGCTTGACGCATTACTGATTCACTCTGGTGAGCTGTTGACCGTTTTTCTGGACGATCACGATTATCCTTTCAAGGTTAACCCGCAGTTTAAAGCCTGGGTGCCCGTCACGCAGGTGCCGAATTGCTGGCTGTGGATTGACGGTGTTAATCCGCCAAAACTGTGGTTCTACTCGCCAGTGGATTACTGGCACAACGTGGCTCCGGTTCCTGAGAGTTTCTGGACCGAAGAGATTGATATTGCCGTGCTACGAAACGCTGATGACATCGGGCAATATCTGCCATCGCAGCGCGAGCGCGTTGCTTATATCGGTTATGCACCGCAACGGGCGCAGGCGTTGGGGATTCGCGCGGACAATATTAATCCTCAGGGCGTGCTGGATTATCTGCACTACCACCGGGCTTACAAAACCGATTACGAGCTGGCCTGCATGCGTGAAGCACAGAAGACCGCGGTGATCGGTCACCGGGCTGCGCATGAAGCGTTTCTGTCCGGTATGAGCGAATTCGATATTAATCTGGCGTATCTGACAGCCACTGGACATCGGGATATTGATGTTCCTTACGGTAATATCATCGCACTCAATGAACATGCCGCAGTGTTGCACTATACCCAGCTCGATCATCAGGTACCTTCCGATGTCCGCAGCTTTCTGATTGATGCAGGGGCTGAATATAACGGCTATGCCGCCGATCTGACGCGAACCTATTCTGCCCAGAGCGATGGCGCGTTTGCCCTGCTGATTAAAGATCTCAATCAGGAAATGCTCGCGCTGATTGATACCATTCAGGCGGGAGTGCGCTATACCGATTACCATATTCAGATGCATCAGCGAATTGCGAAGCTGCTGAAATCACATCAGTTGGTGCGTGACATCAGCGAGGAGGCGATGGTGGAGCAGGGACTCACGTCACTTTTCCTACCACACGGTTTGGGTCACCCGCTGGGGTTACAAGTACATGATGTTGCAGGGTTTATGCAAGACGACCGCGGCACGCATCTGGCCGCGCCGTCTCAGCATCCTTACCTGCGCTGTACTCGTGTGCTGGAACCCGGCATGGTCATGACGATCGAACCGGGCATTTATTTCATCGAATCCTTGATCGCGCCGTGGCGTGAGGGCGAATTGAGTCAACACGTTGACTGGCAAAAAATCGATGCGTTGAAACCGTTTGGTGGTATTCGTATCGAAGATAATATTGTCATTCATGAAGGGCGCGTGGAAAACATGACGCGCGACCTGAACCTAGCCTGATGCAAGCGTATCCAGTCCTTGTTGAGCCAGTGAGCTTCAGTGAGGAAATCAAGAAAAGCCGCTTTACGACGATCCTGGCAGCAACGCCGGGAATCGAGGCGGCGAAAGCCTTTATCCAGCAGGTAAGGGAAGAGCACGCCTCGGCAGGGCATCACTGCTGGGCGTTTGTTGCGGGCGCGCCCGACGATTCCCAGCAACTGGGTTTTTCTGACGATGGTGAACCGTCTGGTACAGCAGGTAAGCCGATGCTATCGCAACTGATGGGTAGCGGTATCGGTGACATTACTGCCGTGGTCGTGCGTTACTATGGCGGAATCCCGCTGGGTACTGGTGGGTTGGTGAAGGCTTATGGCGGCGGCGTTCAGCAAGCGCTGAAACGGGTATCGCTGCAAGAGAAAGTCTTGCAAAAAGAGTATGGCTTACACTGTGACTATGCGCTGTTGCCTCAGGTGGAATCACTGATCTTCCAGCTTGGCGGAAAAGTGCTGCATAGCGAGTATGGCGTGGAAGTCGTATTGCGGTTCTCTATCCCCGTCAGGGGAACTGAGGAAGCGGCAATGAAATTGCGTGATTTAAGCCGTGGCGCGTTGCATTTATTGCCGATTCCATAATAATCCCAGCGCTTTTTTATGAATCATTAAGGAATTCCCTGCGATGCACTTGCGCGCCATAACCCGTATTGTCGGCCAGTTGGTTATCCTTTTTTCCGGAACGATGGTTATTCCCGGGCTGGTAGCGTTAATTTACCGCGATGGCGCAGGCCGGGCGTTTACGCAGACATTTATTGTCGCGCTGGCTATTGGCATCATGCTGTGGCTACCAAACCGAAAACAGAAGCATGAGCTGAAATCTCGAGAAGGATTCCTGATCGTTGTCCTCTTTTGGACGGTGTTGGGAAGCGTTGGAGCACTGCCTTTCTTATTTGCTGAACACCCTAATTTGGGCGTAACGGATGCTTTTTTCGAATCGTTCTCTGGGTTGACGACAACGGGGGCTACCACGCTGGTCGGGCTGGATTCGCTGCCTAAAGCCATCCTGTTTTATCGCCAAATGCTGCAATGGTTTGGCGGGATGGGGATCATCGTACTTGCCGTTGCCATCCTGCCGATTCTTGGTGTCGGTGGGATGCAGCTCTATCGTGCCGAGATGCCGGGGCCGTTGAAGGAAAACAAAATGCGCCCGCGTATTGCCGATACGGCGAAAACGCTGTGGCTGATTTATCTCTTACTTACCATCGCCTGCGCCGTCGCGCTCTGGCTGGCTGGAATGCCAGTGTTTGATGCGATTGGGCACAGTTTCTCTACGGTATCTGTGGGTGGCTTTTCTACTCACGATGCAAGCATCGGTTACTTTAATAGCCCAACGATTAACACCATCATCGCCATATTCTTGCTGATTTCCGGCTGTAACTTCGGCTTGCACTTTGCCCTGCTGAGCGGTCGCAGCCTAAAGGTATACTGGCGTGATCCAGAATTCCGCATGTTCATTTTTGTTCAATTGTCGCTGGTGGCCGTGTGTACGATTGTCCTGTGGTTCCACCATGTTTATGACAGTGGGATGCAGACGATCAATCAGGCATTCTTCCAGGTTGTCTCCATGGCGACAACGGCAGGGTTTACGACGGATAGCATCGCATCGTGGCCGCTTTTTCTGCCAGTTTTGCTTCTGTGCTCCGCGTTTATTGGCGGGTGTGCGGGCTCAACCGGCGGTGGCCTGAAAGTGATTCGTATCCTGCTGCTTTTCTTACAAGGATCGCGTGAGCTTAAGCGTTTAGTGCATCCGAATGCGGTTTACACCATTAAGCTGGGTCACCGGGCGCTGCCAGAACGCATCCTTGAAGCTGTGTGGGGATTCTTTTCCGCGTATGCGCTGGTTTTTATTGTCAGCATGCTGGCTGTTATTGCGACAGGCGTTGATGATTTTTCCGCGTTTGCTGCGGTCGCTGCCACCTTGAATAATCTGGGGCCGGGTCTGGGCGTCGTCGCGGAGAATTTTACGTCGATGAATGATACGGCGAAATGGATTCTGATACTGACAATGTTGTTTGGTCGTTTAGAAGTCTTCACGCTTTTAGTTCTGTTTACGCCAACCTTTTGGCGGGAATAGTACCCATAAGGATAAAGAACAATGAAAGCTTTGATCGTGTTTTCGAGTCGGGATGGGCAAACCAGAGCGATTGCCTCCTATATTGCGAATACGCTGAAAGGAACCCTGGAGTGTGATGTTGTCAACGTACTCAATGCGAATGATATCGATCTGAGCCAATACGATCGGATTGCTATTGGGGCATCGATTCGATACGGGCGCTTTCATCCTGCGGTAAATCAATTTATCCGTAAGCACCTGGCTTCTCTGCAACAGCTTCCTAGTGCCTTCTTCTCCGTGAACCTCACCGCACGTAAGCCAGAAAAACGCACGGTACAAACCAATGCCTACACACGCAAGTTCCTGCTGACTTCTCCCTGGCAGCCGGATTTGTGCTGTGTGTTTGCGGGTGCTTTGCGTTATCCGCGCTATCGTTGGTTCGATCGGGTAATGATTCAACTCATTATGCGAATAACTGGCGGTGAAACGGATAGTACAAAAGAAGTTGAATATACGGACTGGCAGCAGGTTGCACGTTTCGCTCAGGATTTCGCCCAATTAGCGGCGAAAAATCCGGCATAACGCCGTCTTTTAATTCGCTTTGCTGAAAAAATCCCCACTCGATAATTTTTTTGCATTTAGCGCTTGTCAGGCGGCGAGAAGTCCCTATAATGCGCCTCCACTGACACGGCAACAGCGCAAACGCAGTTGTGATGACAGGAAAAAGATTTCATAAAGCAGTCAGCAATGACTTGACTTTAAAGCGGGTTAGCATAGTATATGCGACCCGCGCCACGAGAGATTGTGGCACTGCTCTTTAACAATTTAATCAGACAATCTGTGTGGGCACTCACAAGACCGTATCTTGACGATATAAAAAGTCTTGAAGAGTGAACAACAGTAAATTCATTACGAATAAACAGTTTTAATTCTTTGAGCATCGCTGACGAGTTCAGCAAATCAAACAAATCTTAAATTGAAGAGTTTGATCATGGCTCAGATTGAACGCTGGCGGCAGGCCTAACACATGCAAGTCGGGCGGTAGCACAGAGGAGCTTGCTCCTTGGGTGACGAGCGGCGGACGGGTGAGTAATGTCTGGGAAACTGCCTGATGGAGGGGGATAACTACTGGAAACGGTAGCTAATACCGCATAACGTCTTCGGACCAAAGCGGGGGACCTTCGGGCCTCGCGCCATCAGATGTGCCCAGATGGGATTAGCTGGTAGGTGAGGTAATGGCTCACCTAGGCGACGATCCCTAGCTGGTCTGAGAGGATGACCAGCCACACTGGAACTGAGACACGGTCCAGACTCCTACGGGAGGCAGCAGTGGGGAATATTGCACAATGGGCGCAAGCCTGATGCAGCCATGCCGCGTGTGTGAAGAAGGCCTTCGGGTTGTAAAGCACTTTCAGCGGGGAGGAAGGCGGTGAGGTTAATAACCTCATCGATTGACGTTACCCGCAGAAGAAGCACCGGCTAACTCCGTGCCAGCAGCCGCGGTAATACGGAGGGTGCAAGCGTTAATCGGAATGACTGGGCGTAAAGCGCACGCAGGCGGTTTGTTAAGTCAGATGTGAAATCCCCGAGCTTAACTTGGGAACTGCATTTGAAACTGGCAAGCTAGAGTCTTGTAGAGGGGGGTAGAATTCCAGGTGTAGCGGTGAAATGCGTAGAGATCTGGAGGAATACCGGTGGCGAAGGCGGCCCCCTGGACAAAGACTGACGCTCAGGTGCGAAAGCGTGGGGAGCAAACAGGATTAGATACCCTGGTAGTCCACGCTGTAAACGATGTCGATTTGGAGGTTGTGCCCTTGAGGCGTGGCTTCCGGAGCTAACGCGTTAAATCGACCGCCTGGGGAGTACGGCCGCAAGGTTAAAACTCAAATGAATTGACGGGGGCCCGCACAAGCGGTGGAGCATGTGGTTTAATTCGATGCAACGCGAAGAACCTTACCTACTCTTGACATCCACAGAATTCGGTAGAGATACCTTAGTGCCTTCGGGAACTGTGAGACAGGTGCTGCATGGCTGTCGTCAGCTCGTGTTGTGAAATGTTGGGTTAAGTCCCGCAACGAGCGCAACCCTTATCCTTTGTTGCCAGCGGTTAGGCCGGGAACTCAAAGGAGACTGCCAGTGATAAACTGGAGGAAGGTGGGGATGACGTCAAGTCATCATGGCCCTTACGAGTAGGGCTACACACGTGCTACAATGGCGTATACAAAGAGAAGCGACCTCGCGAGAGCAAGCGGACCTCATAAAGTACGTCGTAGTCCGGATTGGAGTCTGCAACTCGACTCCATGAAGTCGGAATCGCTAGTAATCGTAGATCAGAATGCTACGGTGAATACGTTCCCGGGCCTTGTACACACCGCCCGTCACACCATGGGAGTGGGTTGCAAAAGAAGTAGGTAGCTTAACCTTCGGGAGGGCGCTTACCACTTTGTGATTCATGACTGGGGTGAAGTCGTAACAAGGTAACCGTAGGGGAACCTGCGGTTGGATCACCTCCTTACCAAGAAGATGTGCGTTGAGTGAAGTGCTCACACAGATTGTCTGATGAAAATAACGAGCAGAAATACCTTAATAGGCTTGTAGCTCAGGTGGTTAGAGCGCACCCCTGATAAGGGTGAGGTCGGTGGTTCAAGTCCACTCAGGCCTACCAACTCTTCCGTGAGTGGTATATAAGGTATCTGTAAGCAACGATGGGGCTATAGCTCAGCTGGGAGAGCGCCTGCTTTGCACGCAGGAGGTCTGCGGTTCGATCCCGCATAGCTCCACCATTAAAAAGACTTCAGAGCGTATTGGAAACAGTATGCTGCGAAGTATTTTGCTCTTTAACAATCTGGAACAAGCTGAAAATTGAAACATGACAGCTGAACATGCATGACTGCCTTCGGGTGAGTTGTGATGAATCAGTCTGTCAATGAGTCTCTCAAATAATCGCAGCGCGAATGTGTCTTCAAGACACCTTCGGGTTGTGAGGTTAAGCGACTAAGCGTACACGGTGGATGCCTAGGCAGTCAGAGGCGATGAAGGGCGTGCTAATCTGCGATAAGCGTCGGTAAGCTGATATGAAGCGTTATACCCGACGATACCCGAATGGGGAAACCCAGTGTGTTTCGACACACTATCATGACATGAATCCATAGTGTCATGAGGCGAACCGGGGGAACTGAAACATCTCAGTACCCCGAGGAAAAGAAATCAACCGAGATTCCCCCAGTAGCGGCGAGCGAACGGGGAGGAGCCCAGAACCTGAATCAGTTTGTGTGTGAGTGGAAGCGTCTGGAAAGTCGCACAGTAAAGGGTGATAGTCCCGTACACAAAAATGCACAAGTTGTGAGTTCGATGAGTAGGGCGGGACACGTGACATCCTGTCTGAATATGGGGGGACCATCCTCCAAGGCTAAATACTCCTGACTGACCGATAGTGAACCAGTACCGTGAGGGAAAGGCGAAAAGAACCCCGGCGAGGGGAGTGAAATAGAACCTGAAACCGTGTACGTACAAGCAGTGGGAGCCTACTTGTTAGGTGACTGCGTACCTTTTGTATAATGGGTCAGCGACTTATATTCTGTAGCAAGGTTAACCGAATAGGGGAGCCGCAGGGAAACCGAGTCTTAACTGGGCGTTAAGTTGCAGGGTATAGACCCGAAACCCGGTGATCTAGCCATGGGCAGGTTGAAGGTTGGGTAACACTAACTGGAGGACCGAACCGACTAATGTTGAAAAATTAGCGGATGACTTGTGGCTGGGGGTGAAAGGCCAATCAAACCGGGAGATAGCTGGTTCTCCCCGAAAGCTATTTAGGTAGCGCCTCGTGAATTCATCTTCGGGGGTAGAGCACTGTTTCGGCTAGGGGGTCATCCCGACTTACCAACCCGATGCAAACTACGAATACCGAAGAATGTTATCACGGGAGACACACGGCGGGTGCTAACGTTCGTCGTGAAGAGGGAAACAACCCAGACCGCCAGCTAAGGTCCCAAAGTCATGGTTAAGTGGGAAACGATGTGGGAAGGCACAGACAGCCAGGATGTTGGCTTAGAAGCAGCCATCATTTAAAGAAAGCGTAATAGCTCACTGGTCGAGTCGGCCTGCGCGGAAGATGTAACGGGGCTAAACCATGCACCGAAGCTGCGGCAGCGACACTCAGGTGTTGTTGGGTAGGGGAGCGTTCTGTAAGCCTGCGAAGGTGTCCTGTGAGGGGTGCTGGAGGTATCAGAAGTGCGAATGCTGACATAAGTAACGATAATGCGGGTGAAAAACCCGCACGCCGGAAGACCAAGGGTTCCTGTCCAACGTTAATCGGGGCAGGGTGAGTCGACCCCTAAGGCGAGGCTGAAAAGCGTAGTCGATGGGAAACAGGTTAATATTCCTGTACTGGGTGTTACTGCGAAGGGGGGACGGAGAAAGCTAGGTTATCCGGGCGACGGTTGTCCCGGTTTAAGCGTGAAGGTGGGTGACTTTGGTAAATCCGGGTCATCATTAACACTGAGGCGTGATGACGAGTCACTACGGTGATGAAGTAACTGATGCTACGCTTCCAGGAAAAGCCTCTAAGCTCCAGGTAACACCGAATCGTACCCCAAACCGACACAGGTGGTCAGGTAGAGAATACTCAGGCGCTTGAGAGAACTCGGGTGAAGGAACTAGGCAAAATGGTGCCGTAACTTCGGGAGAAGGCACGCTGGTGTAAGGTGAAGTCCCTCGCGGATGGAGCTGAGACCAGTCGAAGATACCAGCTGGCTGCAACTGTTTAATAAAAACACAGCACTGTGCAAACACGAAAGTGGACGTATACGGTGTGACGCCTGCCCGGTGCCGGAAGGTTAATTGATGGGGTCAGCCGCAAGGCGAAGCTCTTGATCGAAGCCCCGGTAAACGGCGGCCGTAACTATAACGGTCCTAAGGTAGCGAAATTCCTTGTCGGGTAAGTTCCGACCTGCACGAATGGCGTAATGATGGCCAGGCTGTCTCCACCCGAGACTCAGTGAAATTGAACTCGCTGTGAAGATGCAGTGTACCCGCGGCAAGACGGAAAGACCCCGTGAACCTTTACTATAGCTTGACACTGAACCTTGAGCCTTGATGTGTAGGATAGGTGGGAGGCTTTGAAGCGTGGACGCCAGTCTGCGTGGAGCCGACCTTGAAATACCACCCTTTAATGTTTGATGTTCTAACGTGGGCCCGTAATCCGGGTTGCGGACAGTGTCTGGTGGGTAGTTTGACTGGGGCGGTCTCCTCCCAAAGCGTAACGGAGGAGCACGAAGGTTAGCTAATCCTGGTCGGACATCAGGAGGTTAGTGCAAAGGCATAAGCTAGCTTGACTGCGAGAGTGACAGCTCGAGCAGGTGCGAAAGCAGGTCTTAGTGATCCGGTGGTTCTGAATGGAAGGGCCATCGCTCAACGGATAAAAGGTACTCCGGGGATAACAGGCTGATACCGCCCAAGAGTTCATATCGACGGCGGTGTTTGGCACCTCGATGTCGGCTCATCACATCCTGGGGCTGAAGTAGGTCCCAAGGGTATGGCTGTTCGCCATTTAAAGTGGTACGCGAGCTGGGTTTAGAACGTCGTGAGACAGTTCGGTCCCTATCTGCCGTGGGCGTTGGAAGATTGAGAGGGGTTGCTCCTAGTACGAGAGGACCGGAGTGAACGCACCACTGGTGTACGGGTTGTGATGCCAATTGCATTGCCCGGTAGCTAAGTGCGGAAGAGATAACCGCTGAAAGCATCTAAGCGGGAAACTTGCCTCGAGATGAGTCTTCCCTGGGCACTTGATGCCCCTGAAGGGCCGTTGAAGACGACGACGTAGATAGGCTGGGTGTGTAAGCGTAGCGATACGTTGAGCTAACCAGTACTAATGACCCGGGAGGCTTAACCTTACAACACCGAAGGTGTTTTGTGAGATGACTCATAGAAACGAGTTTTGATATTTAGCTTGTTCGAAGATTGGTTCTGATGGTTGTACACAAACACACGAAAGTGAGTGAAGTACAACGGTTGGAATGAAACAGAATTTGCCTGGCGGCGATAGCGCGGTGGTCCCACCTGACCCCATGCCGAACTCAGAAGTGAAACGCCGTAGCGCCGATGGTAGTGTGGGGCTTCCCCATGTGAGAGTAGGGAACTGCCAGGCATCAAATTAAGCAGTAAACCGGAGCAATCTGGTGGTTGTAAAGAAACTCGGTGGAGCGGTAGTTCAGTTGGTTAGAATACCTGCCTGTCACGCAGGGGGTCGCGGGTTCGAGCCCCGTCCGTTCCGCCACTTATTAAAAATTATGCCTGCTAATTTTAGCAGGCATAATGTTAAGCGTAATTTAGGGGCGTAGCTCAGTTGGTAGAGCACCGGTCTCCAAAACCGGGTGTCGCGAGTTCGAGTCTCTCCGCCCCTGCCAAATAAAACCCTTCACATTATCGTGAAGGGTTTTTTTTGATCTGTACTTTATGCTCGATCCTGTCTCGTATCCCTCTTTCCAACTTCTCCGTAATTTCTCCCCTCTGGATATTTATTTAATCTAACGTGTTGTTATTTAATAGATAAAGCATCTCTGATGTGTTGTTGATAGCTCGTGTCGATTTAGCTGTAAATATGCACAAAATCACCGTAATACCAGGTTGTGAACTTGCTCATCTACCTTGTTCGATATTTGAACTAAAACTATCTACAACCTGAGTGAAGGATAAATCGTTTTCCATAGCGATCCTTCAGGTTGCATTCACTTGTTAGTGATATCTGCCAACATCACATCGGTAGCGCTATAGCAGAAATTCGTAGCGCTATGCTGTACCTGAAATCTGACTAAGTAGCTGTAAGACTACACAGAAGGAGTTTAAGTATGTACAGACGTTTACTGGTAGCGGTTGCTGTAAGCACGGCGTTATGTGGTGCCGTACAGGCAAAACCCTTAACTGTTGGATTTTCCCAAATTGGTTCAGAATCAGGATGGCGCTCTGCAGAAACCAAAGTGTCAAAGCAGGAAGCCGAGAAGCGTGGGATAACGTTAAAAATAGCTGATGCTCAGCAGAAGCAGGAGAACCAGATTAAGGCTGTGCGGTCATTCATCGCTCAGGGTGTCGATGCCATATTTATTGCGCCGGTCGTCGCGACAGGATGGGCACCAGTCTTACAGGAAGCTAAGGAAGCAAAAATTCCAGTATTCCTGCTTGATAGAACGATTGAGGTTAGCGATCCATCGTTGTACACCGCTGCCATTGCTTCTGATAGCGTCTATGAAGGAAAGGTGGCAGGGGAATGGCTCGTGAAAGAGGCTGCTGGCAAACCTTGTAATGTTGTTGAACTACAGGGAACGGTTGGGGCTAGCGTCGCGATAAATCGCAAGAAAGGATTTGCTGAAGGCATAGCTTCAGATCCGCAGATAAAAATTATTCGCTCACAGTCAGGAGACTTTACTCGTAGCAAGGGTAAAGAGGTCATGGAAAGCTTCATTAAAGCCGAGCAGAATGGAAAAAATATCTGTGCGGTTTATGCACACAATGATGACATGGCTATAGGCGCTATTCAGGCAATTAAAGAAGCAGGTTTGAAACCTGGTTCACAGATAAAAGTTGTCTCCATTGATGGTGTCCCTGATATTTTCAAAGCCATGATGAATGGCGAAGCTAATGCTACCGTTGAATTAACGCCTAATATGGCTGGGCCTGCTTTTGATGCTTTATTAGCGATGAAGAAGGATGGCAAGCAGCCTGAAAAATTCATTCAAACCGAATCACGTTTATTACTGCCTGATACAGCAAAACAGGAATATGAAACCAAGAAAGATCTCGGTTATTGATATTTATATTATGGATTCATCGTTGATATAAATTTTGCCAAATACCTGGCAGAAATATGAATATGGAAAAGTGGGTTTGCTATGTTTTCTGTACCGTTAAACTACGGAACAGTGAATATTGCTAGCCTACTTATCCATGATATTGCTCAGGTATGACGTAGCCTTGTTTAGTTATCGCATAGGTGATGCTGATGGAAACGACACGGTTGTTAGATATTCGGGGCATGAGCGTTGAGTTTCCAGGGGTAAAGGCATTAGATCAGGTGGACTTCACGCTTAATCGCGGCGAAATAGTGGCGCTATTAGGAGAGAATGGTGCAGGGAAATCAACCTTAATTAAGGCGTTGACTGGCGTTTATCACCGCTCGTCTGGTGATATTATCCTCGATGGTATCGCGATTAATCCTGTTAATACTGCCCATGCTCAGTCATTGGGAATTGGTACGGTATATCAGGAGGTCAATCTATTACCGAATCTGTCCGTTGCGGCAAATTTATTTATTGGTCGTGAACCCACACGTTGGGGCATCGTGGATCAACATAAAATTCTGCGCCAGGCCGAAGCGATCTTATTGAATTATGGGTTGGCGATTGATGTTAGCCATCCGCTTGGCAATTACTCCATCGCAGTACAGCAAATTGTAGCCATTGCCAGAGCTATCGATCTTTCCGCTAAAGTTTTAATTCTTGATGAACCGACCGCAAGCCTTGATGCAAAAGAAGTCGATATGCTGCTGGATATATTGCGGAAGTTGCGCGACCGCGGAGTCGGTATGATATTTGTGACGCACTTTCTGGATCAGGTTTATCGCATTAGCGACAGAATTACCGTTTTGCGTAATGGAAAATTAGTGGGGACATTACCTGCCGCAGAATTGCCACGTATTGAATTAGTCCAAATGATGTTGGGGCACAGTTTTGATGAAACGTTATTGAAACGGGGTGAACACAGTGACGTCGCAGGGGAACCCATTGTGCACTTTAAACACTATGGTCGACGTGGTTCGATTAATGACTTCGAGCTTTCCGTGCGTCCAGGAGAAATCGTTGGCCTTGCTGGTCTACTGGGTTCCGGCCGTACAGAAACCGCGCAGTTGATATTTGGTATTAACGTGCCTGATGCCGGAGAAGCCAGAGTTGATGGCAAACCTGTCAGCATTCGCACGCCGCGTGCAGCAGGAAAGCTGGGTTTTGGCTATTGCCCTGAGGATCGCAAGACTGACGGCATTGTCGGCGCGGCAACGGTACGAGAGAACATCATTCTGGCGCTTCAGGCGCAGCGGGGCTGGCTGAAACCCATTTCCTTACGTGAGCAAACCCGTATTGCTGAAAAGTTTATCAGCCTATTAGGGATTCGTACGCCCAGTCCAGAGCAGGAAATTCAATATCTATCGGGGGGGAATCAGCAAAAAGTCCTGCTATCGCGCTGGTTGGCAACAGAGCCGCGCTTCTTGATTCTGGATGAGCCAACGCGAGGAATCGATGTTGGCGCGCATGCTGAAATCATTCGCCTAATCGAAAAATTGTGTGAACAGGGGATGGCGTTACTCGTGATCTCTTCTGAACTGGAAGAACTGACTGGCTATGCCGATCGCATCATTGTGCTGCGTGACAGGCAGCACGTTGCGCATCTCGAACATAATGAGATCTCGGTTGCCGCAGTGATGCAGGCAATCGCGGTACAAGCGGGAGCAGCTGATGACAGACAATAACGTCAAACCTGCCAAAAAAGTTCGCCTAACGTTTACCAAGGGCGTGCCGCAGTTTCTGGCACTGGTCGCTATTCTGTTGATTGACAGCATGGTCGCGCCAAATTTCTTCTCCCTCCACATTCAGGATGGGCGCTTGTTCGGTAGCCTTATTGACATCCTTAACCGCGGTGCGCCCGTTGCGCTGCTGGCATTAGGTATGACGTTAGTGATTGCAACCGGCGGAATCGATTTATCGGTTGGCGCCGTCATGGCGATTGCAGGCGCGACGGCCGCAACACTGACCGCGGCTGGTCATCCACTCCCTTCTGTACTGCTGACTGCGCTATTGGTTGGCACCCTGTGTGGGCTATGGAATGGTTTTTTGGTTGCGGTGTTACAGATTCAGCCGATTGTGGCGACGTTAATGCTGATGGTTGCCGGGCGGGGCATTGCTCAGCTGATTACCGAAGGCCAGATTATTACCTTTGATAACGCCGGGTTGGCTAAGTTGGGTAGCGGAACCCTGTTCTATCTGCCTATGCCAGTGATTATTGCCTGCGTAGTGCTGATGGCGCTGTGGGCTCTGACGCGCAAAACGGCACTTGGGCTATTTATTGAATCTGTCGGTATTAATCTGCGGTCTGCTCGCAACGCTGGCGTGAGTACGAAGCTGGTATTAATCGCGGCTTATGTCATATGCGGCGTGTGTGCCGCCGTAGCGGGCATTATTGTAGCGGCGGATATCCGTGGTGCGGATGCGAATAACGCGGGGCTCTGGTTGGAATTAGACGCGATTCTGGCCGTCGTGATCGGTGGTGGTTCGCTACTCGGTGGTCGTTTTAATTTGCTGCTCTCTGTTGTTGGCGCATTGATTATTCAGAGCATGAATACCGGCATCCTGCTTTCGGGCTATCGACCGGAATTCAATCTGGTTCTGAAGGCACTCGTTGTTCTGCTGGTTTTGGTTATGCAATCTCCGCGTATTTCGCTGCATCACCTGTTCAGGAGGAAAACATAATGTTGAAACGCCACTTCCCCCTGTTGATGACGATTTTGGTATTTATTGCGGGTTATTTATTCTGCCTGAGCCAGTTTCCCGGCTTTGCTTCGACGCGCGTTTTCTTTGATTTACTGACGGATAATGCGTTTCTGGGGATCGTGGCGGTTGGAATGACGTTTGTCATTCTCTCTGGTGGGATCGATCTCTCTGTGGGGTCAGTCATTGCGTTTACCGGGGTGTTATTGGCCAAGTTGATCGGTACATATGGCATCGATCCTTTCTTTGCATTCGCAATCGCGCTGGTGATGGGAGCCATGTTTGGCGGGTTGATGGGATGGATTATCGATACACTTAAATTGCCCGCATTTATTATCACGCTGGCGGGGATGTTCTTTGTTCGAGGGATGAGTTTCATCGTCTCACAGGAGTCGATACCCATCGATCATCCGGTCTATAGCCAACTGGCGGGTTTAGCATGGCGCATGCCTGATGGGGGACGTTTTACCTTTCTGGCGCTGATTATGCTGATTGTCGTGCTGCTGGGGATTGTGATGGCACATCGTACCCGTTTTGGTAACCGTGTTTATGCGATTGGCGGCAGCAGCTATTCTGCGGAGCTGATGGGGGTGCCCGTCAGGCGGACGACGATCCATATCTACATGCTTTCCAGTACGTTAGCGGTGCTGTCAGGCATTGTGTTTTCGCTCTATACCTCGGCGGGCTATGCTCTGGCGGCAAGCGGCGTGGAATTGGACGCTATCGCGGCCGTTGTCATCGGCGGTACGCTATTGACCGGTGGTGTTGGAACCGTATTGGGAACCCTATTTGGCGTACTGATTCAGGGCCTGATTCAAACGTATATCACGTTTGATGGCACTTTAAGCTCGTGGTGGACAAAAATCGTCATTGGCTTCCTGCTGTTTGCTTTCATCGGGTTACAGAAAGCGTTAAGCACCTTCTGGTTAGCCAGACGTGCTTAAGTCTATGTGAGCAGGATGGCTCAGGCATTCATTAAAATCGGCGTTTTCAGTAACTGACGAATCATCGTCTGCTGATCGCTGTTTTGTAACCAAACGGCATAAAACGGGCGCACGACGGGTTGACTGTCGCCGACGATCCGCAGATTAGAATAGGTTTGTAGCCAATGGCTAGGTAAGAACGCGCAACCGCCGGTGGTTTCGAGCAGTTGGCGAGTCAAATGGGCCGATGTTGTTGTCAAAACCGGAAGCTGATCGCTGGCTAAGAGGCGATGTTCCTGCTGATGAAAGTCGGCACCCCATTCTAGTTTTATATAGGGTAGTTCCTGTCCGGGCGGATGTGCTTCTGCCGCGAACAGTGAAAGGGAAAAGTTTCCTAGCAGTTGGCTCGCCAATTCCTCCATTTTGGGTTGTTCGGTGGTAATCAACAGATCCAATTGACGCTCATGGAGCTGTTTTACCAGCGAATGACGTAAGGCAATGCGTGCCTCTAGCTGGAGCAACGGGCGCTGTTGGTACAGCGATTGTAGCCAGGGCGTCAGATAGGCTTCCCATAGCGAAGCGGTGGCGCCCACCGAAAGCAGGCTGTGCTGTTGCGAGCGTGCGACCTCTTTTTTCGCGATTTGCCAGGTACCGATAAGGCTTTCGGCATAGGGCAGAAGCCGCTCGCCTGCTGGTGTCAGGCGTATATTGTTGCGGTGGCGTGTGAACAGGTTGGCACCAAGCTGTGTCTCTAGCTGGCGAATCCGAAAACTCACCGCTGACTGCGTCAGATACAGGGATTCGGCGGCACGCCCAAAGTGTCTTGTCCTGCTGACTTCCAGAAAGGTTTTTAGTAATTCGGTATCCACGCCCATCTCCAAAAAAATTTTGTCGTAATGATTTAAATGTTTTGTTTTACACAATGTCAAGCCTATCTAATACTCCGCGCCATAAACAACACGACCATAGAAGAATTAGGAGCGTGTAAGATGGCAGAAAGCTTCTCTACCACTCATCGTTTTTTTGATAACAAGTTCTATCCGCGTGGTTTTTCCCGACACGGCGACTTTACGATTAAAGAAGCACAACTGTTGGAACGCCACGGTTACGCCTTTAACGAGCTGGATTTGGGTAAACGTGAGCCGGTGACTGAGGAAGAGACATCGTTTGTCGCAATGTGCCGCGGTGAACGTAAAGCGGAAACGGAACTGGAAAAAATCTGGTCCAAATATCTGGATCGTATCCGTCGTCCTAAACGCTTCCATACGTTGTCCGGTGGTAAGCCGCAGATGGATGCGGTGGAAGAATACACGGAAAGCGATGATTAATTAAGAATGGGGCGTTAGCCCCATTTCCTTTTGTGGCGAGCAAATAGTGTGTTCCCGCTATTCAAGGCTTCTGTGGAGCTTGATGAGCAATCGGTCCATACAGCGATAGCTCAGCGCTTCGGCAAGATGTTTTCTCTCTATGCTGCCCCGATCGCCGAGATCTGCGATTGTGCGGGCGACTTTCAATATCCGGTGCCAGGCGCGTACGGATAAGCCAAGTTTGTTCATCACTTCTTCCAGATAAGCCGCATCAGGTGCCTCTAACGTACAGTGTTTTTCTATTTCGCGTGAGGTGAGTAGTGCGTTGATTTTATTTGCCCGTTTTAA
Source organism: Pectobacterium sp. A5351 (assembly GCF_028335745.1). Taxonomy (NCBI): domain Bacteria; kingdom Pseudomonadati; phylum Pseudomonadota; class Gammaproteobacteria; order Enterobacterales; family Pectobacteriaceae; genus Pectobacterium; species Pectobacterium sp. A5351. The sequence goes on along the minus strand of NZ_CP116477.1, from coordinate 4,111,978 downwards.
CTGTATCTGCCGTGCGATCAGTACGCGTTCGCGAATCGTCGCGCTGCTTTCTCCCTGATAATATTGCTGAGATAAAACCCCTGGTGGTAGCAAAGGAACTTCGATAGAAAGGTCAAAGCGATCCAAAAAGGGACCGGAAAGTTTGCTGAGGTAGCGCAGTATTTGTTGTGCGGGTAATCGGTTATGAATGCCCTGATAGTGGCCTGACGGGCTGGGGTTCATTGCGGCGACGAGCTGTACGCGTGCCGGGTAGCACACTTTGGCGCGCGTGCGGGAAATGATAATTTCACCGGACTCCAGAGGCTCTCGTAGTGAGTCTAAAACGCGTCGCTCAAACTCCGGTAACTCATCCAGAAACAGCACGCCGTTGTGGGCGAGTGAAATCTCCCCTGGTTTAGGCAACGACCCTCCGCCCACGAGCGCAGCCATGGAGGAACTATGATGAGGTGCTCGGAATGGCCTGGCTCGCCAGCGCGTCATGGTGGCATCGATGTTAATGAGGCTATTGATGGCGGCGCTTTCCAGCGCTTCTTCGTCGCTTAATGGTGGCATCAGATTGCCTAATCGGCTTGCCAGCATGGTTTTCCCTGTTCCCGGCGGCCCCAGCAATAGCAGATTGTGGCCACCAGCCGCCGCAATTTCCAGCGCGCGCTTAGCCTGCTCCTGACCGATGATATCCTTCAGGTCGAGCGCATCTTCTTCTGACTGCGGAGTTGGTACGATGTCGGAGCAACTGAGCAATTCCTCTTCTCCGCTGAGAAAAGCACACACTTCCAACAAGTGCCCGGCCATGAGTGCCTCACCCTGCGGTATCAGTGTCATCTCCCGTTTATTGTCATCTGGCAGGATAAGCTGGCGACCTGACTTGATGGCCTCCAGGGCGGCGGGAATCGCGCCATTAACGCCACGTAAGGTGCCAGACAGGCCGAGTTCACCAAGAAACTCGTAGCGGCTTAGCTTTTCCCCATCGATTTGTTCCGATGCCGCCAGAATCGCCAGAGCAATCGGTAGGTCGTAGCGTCCCCCTTCTTTCGGTAGATCTGCGGGGGCGAGGTTGACCGTGATGCGTTTGGCTGGAAAGGTAAACCCACAATTGATGAGTGCGCTGCGCACGCGATCGCGTGCTTCTTTGACGGTAGTTTCTGGTAAGCCAACCAGCGTCAGAGCCGGTAGCCCGCTGCTGATGTGAACTTCGATATAAACGTCCGGTGCTTGTACACCAATCATTGCCCGAGTATAGGTAACTGCCAATGACATGCTATTTCCCCTTTGCTGATGGCTTGCATCATGTCTGGTAGGGGAGAGGAAGTAGAGTCCGTCATCACCAGCCTGCGCGACGGTGTCATAAAATAATGCTCTGTTTCAGCAATGAAGAAAATTTGTGCGCAATGCATCGCACTTATGTCGGGTGAACTGACCGCTTTACGTTATCCGACGATCGATAACGTTCGTATTCCTTTGCCATGTTTCTCGCGCAATGCTCATTTTTACACCAACGAGCGAAAATAATTTGGTGCGCGTCTACCTTATGATTCCGTTGTATTTTTTGCCGCATCATAGGTAATTCTTACCAGGAACGATGAAAAAAAATGGTTGTCACGCCATGTCTGACTGTGATAACTCTGTAGGCATTCGTTCGACAGAAGATTAATGAACAACCTATTATGAAAGCCCTATCCCTAGTGATTAGCCTAGTCGTGATTAGCGTGGTGGTGATTATTATCCCACCGTGCGGGGCTGCACTTGGACGAAGAATGGCTTAGAAATCAAGGCCTAATTCAAGAAAACCCCCGCACCGAAAGGTCGGGGGTTTTTTGTTGGGCGTAATCTATAACGGAAAGGAACAGAAAATGAACATCAGCATAAAATTCTGTTATTCCCATAAGATGTCGGGGAAATAACTATGAATGGAGCACAGTGGGTGGTACAAGCGTTGCGAGCGCAGGGAGTGGACACCGTTTTTGGGTATCCGGGTGGCGCGATAATGCCCGTCTATGATGCACTTTATGACGGTGGCGTTAAACACCTGCTGTGTCGCCACGAGCAAGGCGCGGTGATGGCGGCGATTGGCTATGCCCGTTCCACAGGTAATGTGGGCGTTTGCATTGCAACGTCTGGCCCAGGTGCAACGAACCTGATCACCGGTTTGGCCGATGCGCTGCTGGATTCTGTGCCTGTAGTGGCGATCACCGGACAGGTCGGGTCGGCGCTGATTGGTACCGATGCTTTTCAGGAAATCGACGTGTTGGGGCTGTCGCTGGCCTGTACGAAACACAGTTTTCTGGTTGAGTCTCTTGAATCACTGCCAGAAGTAATGGCAGAAGCGTTTGCGATTGCCAACAGCGGCCGTCCCGGTCCTGTTCTGGTCGATATTCCTAAAGATATTCAACTGGCCATGGGGGATTTCACGCCGAACTTTGCGCCTGTTGCTAACGATGTTGATTTCCCCGAGCAAGATATCACGCAGGCATATGCCCTGTTGGCGAAAGCACAAAAACCGGTGCTGTATGTTGGCGGCGGGGTCGGTATGGCGAATGCGGTTCCGGCGCTGCGTGAATTCCTGAGCGTGACGGATATCCCTTCGGTTTCGACGCTGAAAGGCTTGGGTGTCGTGGATGCCAATCATCCCTATTACCTCGGTATGATTGGTATGCACGGCACAAAGGCGGCGAACCTGATTGTGCAGGAGTGCGATCTGTTAATCGCGGTCGGAGCGCGTTTTGATGACCGCGTGACCGGCAAGCTGAATGCCTTCGCGCCTCATGCCAGCGTGATTCACATGGATATCGACCCAGCGGAGCTGAGCAAATTGCGCCATGCCAATGTGGCGTTGCAAGGCGATCTGAAGTCGATATTACCGGCGCTGCAACAGCCGCTGAACGTCAGCGCGTGGCGCCAGCAGGCAACCATGATGAAGGCGGAATACCCGTGGCGTTATGATCATCCTGGTCAGGCGATTTATGCGCCTGCACTGCTGAAAACGATCTCTGAACGAATGGATGCGGATACGGTGGTGACGACCGATGTGGGTCAGCACCAGATGTGGGCTGCGCAGCATATGACGTTCAGCCGTCCTGAGAATTTCATCACTTCCAGCGGTCTCGGCACAATGGGCTTCGGCGTGCCAGCGGCGGTAGGTGCGCAGGTTGCGCGCCCGGACGACATGGTTATCTGCATCTCCGGCGACGGTTCTTTCATGATGAACGTTCAGGAGCTGGGCACCATCAAACGAAAACGGCTGCCGTTGAAAATCGTGCTGCTGGATAACCAACGGTTGGGCATGGTACGTCAGTGGCAGCAGTTATTCTTTGATGAACGCTATAGTGAAACCGACCTCTCCGATAACCCTGATTTCCTGACGCTGGCAAGCGCGTTTGATATCCCCGGCCAGCGCATCACCCGTAAAGATCAAATTGATGTCGCGCTGGATGCCCTGTTTAACAGCGAAGGACCCTATTTGCTGCACGTCTCGATCGATGAATACGAAAACGTCTGGCCCTTGGTTCCGCCGGGTGCGGGTAACGAAACGATGCTCGATAAAACCAAATAGGCTCGATAAAACCGAATAGGCTCGACAACAGCCAATAATGGCCGACTTACACAGAATAAGTGCTGGAGACAACAGAATGACACATCATCAACTTTCGATTCAGGCGCGCTTTCGTCCCGAGGTTCTGGAGCGTGTATTGCGTGTTACCCGCCATCGCGGTTTCAAAGTTTGCGCGATGAATATGGTGCAAACCACCAATACCGATCACATTAATATTGAACTGACCGTTGCCAGCCATCGTTCGGTAGATTTATTGTCAACGCAATTGAGTAAGCTGTTAGATATTGCCTGCGTTGATATTCAACCGATGACGACATCACAGCAGATCAGCGCCTAACGCATAAAGAGTAAGGAAAAAAAGAATGACAAAAAAAGCGGATTACATTTGGTTCAATGGCGAGATGGTTCCATGGGCTGAAGCAAAAGTACACGTGATGTCGCACGCTTTGCATTATGGCACTTCCGTCTTTGAAGGCGTTCGTTGCTACAATTCACATAAGGGCCCGGTAGTTTTTCGTCACCGTGAGCACATGCAGCGCCTGCGTGATTCGGCAAAAATTTACCGTATGCCGGTCGAGCAAAGCGTGGATGAACTGATGGAAGCTTGCCGTGAAACGCTGCGTAAAAATAACCTGACCAGCGCGTATATCCGTCCGCTGGTGTTTATTGGCGATGTGGGGATGGGCGTGAACCCACCAGACGGTTATAAAACCGACGTGATCATCGCGGCGTTCCCGTGGGGCGCGTATCTGGGTGAAGAAGCGCTGGAAGCGGGTATTGATGCCATGGTGTCGTCCTGGAATCGCGCCGCAGCGAATACGATTCCGACCGCGGCTAAAGCGGGCGGTAACTATCTGTCCTCCCTGCTGGTGGGCAGTGAAGCTCGTCGCCACGGCTATCAGGAAGGGATCGCGCTGGATGTCCACGGCTATGTTTCTGAAGGCGCAGGCGAGAACCTGTTTGAAGTGAAGGATGGCGTTATCTTTACGCCGCCGTTTACCTCTTCGGCGCTGCCGGGCATTACGCGTGATGCCATCATCAAGCTGGCGAAGGACGCGGGATATGAAGTGCGCGAGCAGGTGCTGTCCCGCGAGTCACTGTATCTGGCGGACGAAGTGTTCATGTCCGGCACGGCGGCGGAAATTACCCCAGTGCGTAGCGTAGACGGTATTCAGGTCGGGATTGGCAAACGCGGTCCGGTCACCAAAGCCCTGCAACAGGCGTTCTTTGGCCTCTTCACGGGTGAAACCGAAGATAAATGGGGCTGGTTGGATCCGGTAAATCAGTAATCAATCAAGATAATCAGGCGGTGATACGTTACATCATCGCCCAATTCGTAATTTTTGGAGTAATAGAGCATGCCTAAGTACCGTTCAGCCACCACCACGCACGGCCGTAATATGGCCGGTGCCCGAGCCTTGTGGCGCGCCACCGGGATGACCGACAATGATTTTGGTAAACCCATTATCGCTGTGGTCAACTCCTTCACCCAATTCGTGCCTGGCCATGTGCACTTGCGCGATCTGGGTAAACTGGTTGCCGAGCAAATCGAAGCTTCTGGTGGTGTCGCGAAAGAATTCAACACTATCGCAGTGGACGACGGCATCGCCATGGGTCACGGCGGTATGCTCTATTCTCTGCCTTCCCGTGAACTGATTGCCGACTCGGTAGAATACATGGTCAATGCTCACTGCGCGGATGCGATGGTGTGTATCTCCAACTGTGACAAAATCACCCCGGGGATGCTGATGGCGTCACTGCGTCTGAATATCCCGGTGATTTTCGTTTCTGGTGGCCCGATGGAAGCGGGGAAAACCAAACTCTCCGATCAGATCATCAAGCTGGATCTGGTGGATGCGATGATTCAGGGCGCGGACCCAAAAGTCTCTGATGAACAGAGCGAACAGGTGGAACGTTCTGCCTGTCCGACCTGTGGCTCCTGTTCCGGTATGTTTACCGCTAACTCGATGAACTGCCTGACCGAAGCGCTGGGCCTGTCTCAGCCGGGCAACGGTTCGCTGTTGGCGACGCACGCCGACCGTAAACAACTGTTCCTGAACGCGGGTAAACGTATTGTCGGTTTGGCGAAGCGTTACTACGAGCAGGATGATGAGAGCGTACTGCCGCGCAACATCGCCAATAAAGCTGCATTTGAAAACGCCATGATTCTGGATATCGCGATGGGCGGTTCCACCAATACCGTGCTGCATCTGTTAGCCGCGGCGCAGGAAGGTGAAGTGGACTTCACCATGACCGATATCGACAGACTGTCACGTCAGGTTCCGCACCTGTGTAAGGTGGCGCCGAGTACGCAGAAATACCACATGGAAGACGTACACCGCGCGGGTGGTGTGATCGGTATTCTGGGCGAGCTGGACAGAGCGGGTCTGCTGAACCGTGAAGTGAACAACGTGCTGGGCAAAACGCTGCCGGAAACGCTGGAAGCCTACGATGTCATGCTGACGCAGGATGAGAGTGTGAAAAGCATGTATTCCGCTGGCCCGGCAGGTATCCGCACCACGCAGGCGTTCTCGCAGGATTGCCGCTGGGACTCACTGGATACCGATCGTCAGGAAGGTTGTATTCGTTCCCGCGAATTTGCCTACAGTCAGGACGGCGGCTTGGCCGTGCTGTACGGCAATCTGGCAGAGAATGGCTGTATCGTGAAAACCGCAGGCGTGGATGAAGGTAGTCTGGTCTTCCGCGGTCCGGCAAAAGTTTATGAAAGTCAGGATGATGCGGTAGACGCTATTCTGGGCGGTAAAGTTGTGGCGGGCGATGTGGTTGTGATTCGCTACGAAGGGCCGAAAGGCGGACCGGGTATGCAGGAAATGCTGTATCCGACCACCTACCTGAAATCGATGGGGCTGGGTAAAAGCTGTGCGCTGATCACTGATGGCCGCTTCTCCGGTGGTACTTCGGGTCTGTCTATCGGCCATGCCTCTCCTGAAGCGGCCAGCGGCGGCACCATTGCGCTGGTACAGGACGGTGATACCATCGCGATTGATATTCCAAACCGCAGCATTGCGCTGGTTCTGGATGATGCGGAGTTGGCGAGCCGCCGCGCAGCGGAAGAAGCACGAGGCGAACAGGCCTGGACGCCGCACCATCGTGAACGTCAGGTGTCTTTTGCGCTGCGCGCGTACGCCAGCCTGGCAACCAGCGCGGATAAAGGCGCTGTGCGGGATAAAAGCAAGCTGGGAGGCTAATGCTGATGGCTGTGTCACAACCTCTTCCTGCCGCGCCGGGAGGCGCGGAGTACCTGCGGGCGATCTTGCGCTCGCCAGTGTATGAAGTCACGCAGGTCACACCGCTGGAGAAGATGGAGAAGATCTCTTCGCGGCTGGGTAATGTCATTCTGGTAAAACGTGAAGACAGGCACGCGGTGCACAGCTTCAAGCTGCGCGGCGCGTACGCCATGATGGCGGGGCTGAGTGACGAGCAGAAGTCACACGGCGTGGTGACAGCGTCTGCGGGTAACCATGCGCAGGGCGTGGCGCTCTCCTCCAGCAAGCTGGGGATTAAATCGCTGATTGTGATGCCTGTGGCGACGGCCGATATCAAGGTGGATGCCGTGCGTGGTTTTGGCGGCGAAGTGCTGCTATACGGCGCTAACTTTGATGAAGCCAAGGCGAAGGCCATTGAGCTGTCACAGCAGCAGAAAATGACGTTTCTGCCGCCGTTCGATCACCCGGCGGTGATTGCGGGTCAAGGTACGTTGGCGCTGGAATTGTTACAGCAAGATGCCCATCTGGACCGCGTGTTTGTGCCTGTCGGCGGCGGCGGTCTGGCGGCGGGTGTTGCCGTACTGATTAAACAGCTGATGCCGCAGGTGCAGGTGATCGGCGTGGAAGCGGAAGATTCCGCTTGTCTGCGCGCGGCGCTGGATGCCGGGCAACCGGTCGATCTGCCGCGTGTCGGGTTGTTTGCTGAAGGCGTTGCGGTGAAACGCATCGGCGATGAAACGTTCCGCCTGTGTCGGGAATATCTGGATGACGTGATTACCGTCGACAGCGATGCCATCTGTGCGGCCGTGAAAGATCTGTTCGAAGATGTTCGTGCGATTGCTGAACCGTCCGGCGCGCTGGCGCTGGCGGGGATGAAAAAATACATCCAGCAGCATCAGATTCAGGGTGAGCGTCTGGCGCATATTCTGTCCGGTGCGAATGTTAACTTCCACGGATTACGTTACGTTTCCGAACGCTGCGAGCTGGGCGAACAGCGTGAAGCCTTGCTGGCGGTGACAATCCCCGAGAAACAGGGCAGCTTCCTGAAGTTTTGCCAACTGCTGGGTGGCCGCTCCGTTACCGAGTTCAACTATCGCTACGCCGATGCCAAAGACGCCTGCATTTTTGTTGGTGTGCGCCTGACGCGTGGCTATGCGGAGCGGCAGGAGATCATTGCCGAGCTGTCTGCGGATGGTTATGAAGTGGTGGATTTGTCCGATGATGAAATGGCGAAGCTGCATGTTCGCTATATGGTCGGCGGACGCCCTTCCAAACCGTTACAGGAACGGCTTTATAGCTTTGAGTTCCCTGAGTCACCGGGGGCGTTACTGAAATTCCTGCAGACGCTGGGGACGCATTGGAATATTTCGCTGTTCCATTACCGCAGCCACGGCACGGATTTTGGCCGCGTGTTGGCCGCGTTCGAGCTGGAAGCGGGCGATCGGGAGTTCGAGCAGCACCTACAGGCGCTGGGCTATGAATGCCACGACGAAACCAATAACCCAGCGTTCCGCTTCTTTCTGGCGGGTTAAGCGCTGAGTTTTCCCTTAACGCCGCCGATGGTGTTTCACCGTCGGCGGCGTTATCTTTATGTCATCTGATAGCAACAGGGATGGCATTTCTTTATGGCAACGCAATTCACCGGTTTTTCTCAAGCGGGTTTAACGTTTCTTCAGCAGGTGCGGCAAAACAACGATAAAGCGTGGTTTGATGAGCATCGTGCCGTTTACGATGAGCAACTGGTTGCACCGTTTCGCACGCTGGTGGATGAGCTTAGTCTGACCATGTTGCAGATTGACGACCATTTTGAAACGCGCCCGGCCATCGGCAAGACCCTCTCCCGTATTCACCGCGATACGCGTTTTTCTCACGATAAATCACGCTATCGCAGCCATATGTGGCTCACTTTCAAACGCACACGCAAAGACTGGACGGATGCGCCGGTGTATTTCTTTGAAATCACGCCGGATACCTGGCGCTATGGGCTGGGCTATTACAGCGCGACGCGCAATACGATGGATCTGTTCCGTCAGACGCTGCGTGGTAATCCGTCACAGTTTCTTGACGTGGCGAGTTGTCTGGGAAATACCTTCGCACTGGAAGGGGAAAGCTATAAACGTCCGCTGATTAAAGGTCAGGAGCCGGAACTGGCTGACTGGTATAACCGTAAATCGTTTGCTGCGATATGTACCCGGCAGGATATGGAGGTGCTGTTTTCCGGCGACCTGGTGACGCTTCTGTCACAAGGTTTTACCCAGCTTGAACCGCTCTATCACTACCTGATGAATATCGAAACCATGAAGAAAGCCGCGCAGGAAACAGAGTCCAGTACGCGGGCTTTCCCGGCGGATAAGTGGTTTGATCGTTAAGGGATAAGCGTTACGGCGTTTTCTGCTGTTCCTGTGAGGTTTTATCGCGCACCAGCAACGTGTTAAACAGGTAACCTTCTTCCTGATTGCTGCCGAAGGTGGCAAGTTGCAGATGGTCGTCATCAATGCAGGTGAGCAGTATTTTCACCTGCTGACCGAAACTGCTTTCACCTTTGCCGATAGCCTGTACATCGCTCATCTGACGTGCCGTGAAGGAGGAATCATCCAGCTTGTTACCGTAGCGGAATGCAATGGACGCGCCGCCGTCAATCTTGCCGCGCTGGTTGGTCATGGTCAGGCTGACGGCGTGGTAGGGGGCCTTTTGGTCGTACATTTCCCGAAAATACTCCGCCAGATCGCGATATTCCTCGGCGGAAAGCCCTGACATCACATACTCATAGCTGAATGAGCCGTGGAAACAGGACGTACTTTTCACGGGGGTAATGGGCGAAGGGAGTGCGTGCTGTGCGATATCATTCAGATAGCGTAGCCGATTTAACTGCTGCTGATAGCGCTGACGCAGGCAGTCTTCGTCTTTGCATTGATCGCGCGTGGTAAGCCAGTTGCGCTGAAACTGATTGAGCGTTTTTTCCCACGGTGCGCTGTTGCTGTACGCGGTCAGGAACGCGCGTGAGGTCTTCCAGGCCTGCGCCAGTTCTTCATCCAGTTGTCCGAGCAGCGGGCTGGCACAAATCAGTTTCTCTTGCTCCGAAGTGGCCTTGTCGCAGGGGAAACTGGCGGCTTGCGCATTGTAGTTGAAGGCGACCAGCGTCACTCCGACGGTGATAAGGGCAGTGAAGGCTATCTTCATGGCGTGTCCTGTAATATGTCCCAAAAGGCGGCAATTAGTGGTTCGCTAAGCCGTTTTTTCTGTACGCAAACACCCAGTTCAAGCGGTTCCATGACCTGCTCGACAAAGACAGAAACGCGGTTACGTACCGGTTCCGGACTGTTCTCCAGCACGACGTTGGGAATCAGCGCGATGCCGCAGCCCAGCGCGACCATCGATACCATCGCTTCATGCCCGGAGATGGTGGCGTAAATTTGCGGATTGGTGATGTGGTTGCGGCGGAACCACAGATCGATGCGTTTACGCACCGGGCCGTGTTCCGGCAGGATGAAGGGAATCTGCGACCAGTCCGGGTTCGCCTGACGCACCAACGATTGCACAGGGCAAGGTAGCGCTGGGATGATCAAGGCCAGAGGCAGTTTATCGAGCGGTATGAAATCAACGCTGACAGGCAGGGCCTCCGGGCGTCCTGCAATCCCCAAATCCCCCTCATTCGACTGAATTTTCTCAACGGCATCGGCGGCATCGCCGGTCGTCAGTTTAATTTCCACCAGCGGGTGCAGCGCCCGGAAGCGATCCAGAATCGGCGGCAGGTGGCTGTAGGCGGCGGTGACAGAACAGAAAATCCGCAGTTCTCCGCTTAATGACGGCCCGTGCTGGTCTATCGTGTGGCGTAGCTGCTGGTATTGCAGCAGCGTTTGCTGAGCGAACAGCTTCAGATGTTCTCCAGCATCGGTGAGCTGCACGGTGCGGTTATCGCGCAGAAACAGCGTCTGCCCTAAATCCTCTTCCAGCCGCTGAATTTGCCGCGACAGTGTCGACGGGCTGATGTGCATCGCCTTGGCGGTACGACCAAAGTGTCGGCTTTCCGCCAGATGCAGGAATAATTTGAGATCACGTAAATCCATGCGACGCAGGCCCCGTTTTTTATCTTTCAGCCGTTTTTTATCTTGCAACCGCTTTTGATCTTGCAAATAGTGCAATATGACGTTGCTAATATATCAATTTCAGCAACGCAATTCCTGTCATATGATGGGGTCATAGTGAATTCCCATCTGGCGGGAATCCTTTCTCGAATAATAGACAAACAAAACCGTATACGGAGCACGACATGGCTAACTATTTCAACACATTAAACCTGCGTCAGCAGCTGGATCAATTGGGCAAGTGCCGCTTTATGGGGCGTGATGAATTTGCCGATGAGGCGAGCTACCTGAAAGGGAAAAAAGTGGTGATCGTCGGCTGTGGTGCTCAGGGCTTGAACCAGGGTCTGAACATGCGCGATTCTGGTCTGGATATCGCTTATGCCCTGCGTGCTGAAGCGATTGCCGAAAAACGTGCATCATGGCGCAAAGCGACCGAAAACGGCTTCACCGTTGGCACCTACGAAGATCTGATCCCACAGGCTGATCTGGTGGTTAACCTGACGCCGGACAAACAGCACTCCGCTGTGGTTCAGGCAGTACAGCCGCTGATGAAGCAGGGCGCTGCGCTGGGTTACTCTCACGGTTTCAACATCGTTGAAGTGGGCGAACAAATCCGTAAAGACATCACCGTTGTGATGGTGGCACCGAAGTGTCCAGGTACGGAAGTACGTGAAGAATACAAACGTGGCTTCGGCGTACCGACGCTGATCGCGGTTCACCCGGAAAACGATCCAAAAGGCGAAGGCATGGCCATTGCTAAAGCCTGGGCTGCGGCAACCGGTGGCCACCGTGCTGGCGTTCTGCAATCCTCTTTCGTTGCGGAAGTGAAATCTGACCTGATGGGTGAGCAGACCATTCTGTGCGGTATGTTGCAGGCGGGTTCTCTGCTGAGCTTCGACAAACTGGTTGCGGAAGGCACCGATCCAGCTTACGCAGAAAAACTGATTCAGTTTGGCTGGGAAACCATCACCGAAGCGCTGAAGCAAGGCGGCATTACGCTGATGATGGATCGTCTGTCTAACCCAGCGAAACTGCGTGCTTACGCGCTGTCTGAGCAGTTGAAAGGCATCATGGCACCGCTGTTCCAGAAACACATGGATGACATCATCTCCGGCGAATTCTCCAGCGGCATGATGGCCGACTGGGCGAACGATGACGTGAAACTGCTGACCTGGCGTGAAGAGACCGGTAAAACGGCATTCGAAAACGCACCGCAGTTCGACGGTAAAATCGCTGAGCAGGAATACTTTGATAACGGCGTGCTGATGGTTGCGATGGTGAAAGCGGGCGTTGAGCTGGCGTTTGAAACCATGGTGAGCTCCGGCATCATCGAAGAATCCGCTTACTACGAATCCCTGCATGAGCTGCCGCTGATCGCCAACACCATTGCGCGTAAGCGTCTGTATGAAATGAACGTGGTTATCTCTGATACCGCAGAATACGGTAACTACCTGTTTGCTAATGCTGCCGTTCCGTTGCTGAAAGGGGATTTCATGGCTTCTCTGCAACCGGGCGATCTGGGCAAAGCGGTAGCGGGTACTGAAGTCGACAACGCGCAACTGCGTGATGTTAACGAAGCCATCCGTAACCACCCAATCGAAACCGTAGGCCACACGCTGCGCGGTTACATGAAAGACATGAAACGTATCGCCGTTGCGGGTTAATTCCTGTCGGTGATCGAAATAGAAGAGGGCACAGCATTAGCTGTGCCCTCTTTTTTTGAGCTTTTTTATCGCCGGACTTTTGTCGCAATCAAACGTGTTTTATCAAACGGACTTATATTTTGCTTCCGCCTGATTGAAGCGGTCAGTAATCGCTTTTGAGGGCGCTTTACCCAGCAGGCTGACGATAAAAATGGTCAGGCTATTGAAGATGAAACCCGGGATGATTTCATATAGGCCCAGCCAGGCGTAGTGTTCCCAGATCAGCACGGTTGCTGCGCCCACAATCATTCCAAACAGGGCGCCGTTGCGCGTCATACGCGGCCACAGCAGAGAAATCAGAATCACGGGGCCGAATGCGGCACCGAACCCAGCCCAGGCATAGCTCACCAGACCCAGTACGCGGTTTTCAGGATTAAGCGCCAGCACGATGGCAATCATTGCCACTAACATCACCATGGCGCGGCCAACCCACACCAGCTCTTTCTGGCTGGCATTTTTACGCAGGAAGGGCTTGTATAAATCTTCGGTGATGGCGCTGGAACACACCAGCAGTTGGCAGCTCAGCGTACTCATCACGGCGGCCAGAATCGCAGACAGCAGCACGCCGGCAATCCACGGATTGAACAGTAACATCGATAGCTCGATAAAGACGCGTTCGCTGTTTTGCGTCACGTTACCTGCCTGATCAGGGTTGCTTTGGAAGTAAGCAATGCCGAAGAAGCCTACCGTCACGGCACCAGCCAGACAAAGAATCATCCAGGTCATACTAATGCGGCGCGCGCTGCGGATGGTGTGGTGGGAATCGGCGGCCATAAAGCGCGCCAGAATGTGCGGTTGACCGAAATAGCCCAGACCCCAGCCCATCAGCGAGAGGATAGCGATAACATTCAGCCCTTTGAACATATCCAGATTGGCTGGGTTTTTCGCTTCAATCACCATCAGAGAGGTGTCTATTCCTCCCAGCGATAAAATGACCATGACCGGCGTCAGGATCAGGGCGAAAATCATCAGGCTGGCCTGAACGGTGTCCGTCCAGCTCACGGCCAGAAAACCGCCGATAAAGGTATAGGCGATGGTGGCCGCCGCTCCTGCCCATAACGCGGTGCCATAACTCATATCGAAAGTGCTTTCAAACAGGCGTGCCCCTGCCACAATGCCGGATGCACAATAGATGGTGAAGAAAATCAGGATCACTAACGCGGAAATGACACGCAGTAATTTGCTGTTATCTTCAAAGCGGTGGGTGAAATAGTCAGGCAGGGTGAGCGCATTATGGTTTATCTCAGTGTGTACGCGCAGGCGTCCGGCAACCCATTTCCAGTTCAGATACGCGCCTAACGTCAGGCCGATCGCGATCCAGCTTTCAGAAATGCCGGAAATGAAAATGGCACCCGGTAATCCCATAAGCAGCCAGCCGCTCATATCGGAAGCGCCAGCCGACAGTGCAGTGACCACGCTTCCCATTCGGCGTCCGCCCAGAATGTAATCGCCAAAGTTATTGGTGGCGCGATAGGCAAACAGGCCGATGAGAACCATCCCGAAAATATACACCAGAAACGTCACCAACATAGGTGTGCTTATTGTCATTCAACTCTCCACATTATTTTTCGTGCCGCTGTCGCGGCGACGCTGTGTTTTATTGTCATCACTCAGGCCGGAACGAGGTCTGAAGGTGATAAGGGGTGGCAACCGCTCCATTTGTTAACAAGGTTGCACAAAGTTGCAACATGGTCGATATTGACGTTTTCCCGATGTGCATCTTCTACTGACAGGAGTGGACGCTATGGGCTTTACCACGATGGGTGTAAAACTCGATGAGGAAACGCGCGAACGCATCAAGGCGGCAGCACAGCGTATTGATCGCACACCGCACTGGCTGATCAAACAGGCTATTTTCCATTACCTCGAACGCCTCGAAAGTGGCCTCGACACTCCTGAAACACCGCAATGGGCGAACGTCAGCCACACTGAAGCGGAAGAGATTATGCCGCAATCTCGGGAAGAAGAAACCCACCAACCCTTTCTTGATTTCGCTGAGCATGTTCTTCCCCAGTCTGTTATCCGCGCCGCCATTACTTCTGTTTACCGCCGCCCCGAAAGTGAACTGGTTCCCATTTTACTTGAACAGGCAAGACTTACCGATGAAATGTCGGAATTAACGCAGAAAATGGCTTATCGGCTGGCGGAGCAATTACGCAGCCAGAAAGCCGGAAGCGGGCGCGCGGGCATGGTGCAAGGGCTGCTACAGGAATTCTCACTTTCTTCTCAGGAAGGAGTGGCGTTGATGTGTTTAGCCGAAGCGCTGCTGCGTATTCCTGATAAATCCACGCGCGATGCGCTGATCCGCGACAAGATCAGTCGGGGGAACTGGCAGGCGCATCTTGGTCATAGTCCGTCGCTTTTTGTGAATGCCGCAACCTGGGGACTGCTGTTTACCGGAAAACTGGTGGCGACACATAACGAGGCGCACCTGTCGAATTCGCTGAACCGGATGATCGGGAAAAGTGGCGAACCGCTTATTCGCAAAGGCGTTGATATGGCTATGAGGCTGATGGGAGAACAGTTTGTTACTGGCGAAACCATCGGTGAAGCGCTGGCGAATGCCCGTGAGCGAGAGGAAAAAGGCTTCCGCTACTCTTACGATATGTTAGGTGAAGCGGCGCTGACGGAGCACGATGCCGCCGCGTATTTGGCGGCCTATCAGCAGGCGATTCATGCTATCGGCAAAGCCTCGAACGGGCGCGGGATTTACGAAGGGCCGGGCATTTCCATCAAGCTATCGGCACTGCATCCACGCTATAGCAGGGCGCAGTATGACCGTGTAATGGAAGAACTCTACCCGCGTTTGCTGACGCTGACGCTGCTGGCGCGTCAGTACGACATCGGGATCAATATTGACGCGGAGGAAGCCGATCGACTGGAGATCTCACTCGATCTGCTGGAAAAGCTCTGTATGGAGCCGCAACTGGCGGGGTGGAACGGCATCGGGTTTGTCATTCAGGCGTATCAGAAGCGCTGCCCATATGTGATCGACGCGCTGATTGAGTTGGCACAGCGCAGCCATCGGCGGCTGATGATTCGTCTGGTGAAAGGCGCGTACTGGGATAGCGAAATCAAGCGGGCACAGGTTGACGGGCTGGAGGGCTACCCTGTCTACACGCGCAAGGTCTATACCGATGTGTCTTATCTGGCGTGCGCACGCAAGCTACTGGCCGTACCGAATCTGATTTACCCGCAGTTCGCCACACACAATGCCCAGACGCTCAGTGCGATCTACCACATGGCGGGCAACAATTACTATCCCGGCCAGTATGAGTTTCAGTGCCTGCACGGCATGGGGGAACCGCTCTATGATCAGGTGGTGGGGGCAGTTGCGGACGGTAAACTGAACCGCCCGTGTCGTATTTATGCCCCGGTGGGAACCCATGAAACGCTGCTGGCTTATCTGGTACGGCGTCTGCTGGAAAACGGCGCGAATACCTCGTTTGTTAACCGCATTGCGGATACCTCAATGGCGCTGGAAACGCTGATTGCCGATCCGATTCGCGGCGTAGAGGCGCTGGCAAAAGTGGAATGGATCATGGGGGCACCGCATCCCCGCATTCCCCTGCCGCGCCAGCTGTATGGTCAGGCGAGGCAAAATTCGAGCGGGCTGGATCTCTCGAATGAGCACCGGCTGGCCTCGCTGTCCAGCGCGTTGTTGAACCACGCGACACAACCGTGGTATGCCGCACCGATGATTGAGGGAGAAAGCGACGCGGTCGAAGAAAAGCCCGTGGTGAATCCCGCCGATACGCACGATGTGGTGGGCTACGTTCTTGATGCCTCGGTGGCGGATGTTGAGCTGGCGATAGACGCAGCGGTACATGCGGGCACCATCTGGTTTGCGACGCCACCTGCTGAGCGTGCTGCGATATTGAATCAGGCTGCTTCGCTGATGGAAAATCAGTTGCAGAGCCTGCTGGGGTTGCTGGTGCGGGAAGCGGGGAAATCCTTCAGTAACGCGATTGCGGAAGTGCGCGAAGCGGTGGACTTCTTACGCTATTACGCGGGTCAGGTCCGAGACTCGTTCACCAATGACACCTATCGTCCGCTGGGGCCGGTGGTGTGCATCAGTCCGTGGAATTTCCCGCTGGCGATCTTCACCGGACAGATTTCTGCCGCACTGGCGGCAGGAAACAGCGTATTGGCGAAACCGGCTGAACAGACACCGCTGATTGCGGCACAGGCGGTGCGTATTTTACATGAGGCGGGCATTCCTCTGGGCGTACTGCAACTGCTGCCTGGGCAGGGCGAAACGATTGGTGCCGCATTGGTCAACGATGAGCGAGTACGCGGCGTGGTGTTTACCGGATCGACAGCCGTGGCTAAAACGCTACAACGCAGCATTGCTGGCAGGCTCGATCCACAGGGACGGGTGACGCCGCTGATTGCCGAAACGGGTGGTCTGAATGCGATGATTGTCGATTCCTCTGCACTGACGGAACAGGTGGTGAATGACGTGATCGCCTCCGCGTTCGATAGTGCAGGGCAGCGTTGTTCCGCGCTGCGTCTTTTGTGTCTGCAAGAGGACATTGCGGATCGCACGTTGGCTATGCTGCGTGGCGCGATGGCGGAGTGTCGAATGGGGAATCCTGAACGCTTATCGACCGACATCGGCCCGCTGATTGACGCGGAAGCGAAAGAGAACGTGGAGTGGCATATTCAGGCGATGCGGGCGAAAGGCCATACCGTATTTCAGGCAGCGCACCCGCAGGATGAGGAAACCTGGCGGCACGGGACGTTTGTGAAACCGACTCTGATTGAACTGGGCAGTATAGACGAGTTGAAAAAAGAAGTTTTTGGTCCAGTTTTACACGTTGTTCGCTATCAAAGCCAGCAGTTGGATACCGTGGTTGAGCAAATTAACGCAGCGGGATACGGCCTGACGTTAGGCGTGCATACCCGTATCGATGAAACCATCCAGCGTGTGACGGGCAAGGCGAGGGTGGGCAACCACTATGTGAATCGCAATATGGTCGGTGCTGTTGTCGGGGTTCAGCCTTTTGGTGGTGAAGGCTTATCAGGAACCGGACCAAAGGCTGGCGGACCGCTTTATTTGTATCGCTTGCTGGCACATCGGCCGGACGAGGCGCTCGCGAAAGGGTTCGCGCATCAGGATCGTGAGCAGGTTCCCGATGTTTCTGCCCGAGCGTCGCTGCTGGCGGGGTTACAGGCGCTGGAAGCGTGGGCGATTGCCGGCGAACGCCACGGGCTGACGACGCTGTGCCAGCGTTACAGAGAATATAGCATCAGCGGGATAACGCGGCTGCTGCCGGGCCCGACAGGGGAAAGCAATACCTATACGCTGTTGCCGCGTGAACGGGTTTTATGTTTGGCAGATACTGAGGAAGACCGCTTGATTCAGATGGCGGCGGTGCTGGCAACCGGCGGGCAACTGCTGTGGCCGGAAGGTGAGCAGGAGAAAACGCTCTATGAGCATTTACCCGCCGAGGTACAGTCTCATATTCAGTTTACGCCGGACTGGCAGCGGCACGACGTCTCTTTTCATGGCGTCATTTACCACGGGGATGCCGATCGGTTGCGGCAGTTGAGTACAATGCTTGCAGAGCGCGATGGCCCGATTATCCTGCCGCTGGGTTATGCGCAGGGTGATACCCACGTTCAGCTTGAGCGCCTGCTGACCGAACGTGCCCTGAGTATTAATACTGCGGCAGCGGGCGGCAACGCCAGCCTGATGACGATAGGCTAAGAAAAAAACGCGCCAGCCCAGAAGGTCGGCGCGCTTTTTCTATTTATATGCGTCGGTGTAATGACTTAGTTGCGGTATAGCACCTTGATTACATGGTAACCAAACTGGGTTTTTACCGGACCAAACGGTTTCAACAATTCGCAGGAAAACACGGCCTTATCGAACGCTGGCACCATGTCGCCTTTACGAAATTCACCTAAATCACCGCCATTGCGCTTTGACGGGCAGGTCGAGTGTTTTTGCGCCAGTTTCTGGAAGTCTGCGCCTTTTTCCAGTTGAGCAAGAATGTCGTTAGCCTGCTGTTCGGTATCCACCAGGATGTGCAATGCTGCTGCGGTATTTGCCATGTTGTTACCTTTTTTGCAAAAGAGATGCCTGCGCGCAATGTAACATTTGCAACGCAAGATGTGGACTGCGACGTGCTTTCCTTAATAACAAATCCCTGGTCAAGATCGATACGGCTTTCTGCTACAATCGCCTTCCGTTTTATGAGTGAGCAAGATCGTTATGCGCTTAAACCCCAGCCAACAACACGCCGTCGAATTCGTCACCGGACCTTGTCTGGTACTGGCGGGCGCAGGTTCAGGCAAGACCCGCGTGATCACCAACAAGATTGCGCACCTTATCCGCCAGTGTGGCTATCAGGCTCGGCATATTGCTGCCGTGACGTTTACCAACAAAGCGGCGCGGGAGATGAAGGAGCGCGTGGCGCAGACGCTGGGGCGTAAAGAAACGCGTGGGCTGATGATTGCGACCTTCCATACGTTGGGGTTGGAGATCATCAAACGCGAATACGCCGCATTGGGGATGAAATCCAACTTCTCCCTGTTCGACGATCAAGATCAGATGGCGCTGCTGAAAGAGCTGACGGAGCAGTGGCTGGAAAATGATAAGGTTTTGCTGCAACAGCTGATCTCGACGATCTCAAACTGGAAAAACGATCTGATCGATCCTGCTGGTGCGGCAGCGACGGCGCGTTCCGAACGCGACAAGCTATTTGTGCACTGCTACTCGCTCTATCATGAACATTTGCGCGCCTGTAACGTGCTGGACTTCGACGATCTGATTTTGTTGCCTACGCTGCTGCTGAAGCAAAACGCTGAGGTACGCGAACGTTGGCAGAACCGCTTGCGCTACCTGCTGGTGGATGAATATCAGGATACCAATACCAGCCAGTATGAGCTGGTGAAACTGCTGGTCGGTACCCGCGCGCGTTTCACCGTCGTAGGCGATGACGATCAGTCTATTTACTCCTGGCGCGGGGCGCGTCCACAGAATCTGGTGCTGCTACAGCAGGATTTCCCCACGCTTGACGTGATCAAGCTGGAACAAAACTACCGCTCATCCGGGCGTATTCTGAAAGCGGCCAATATTCTCATCGCCAATAACCCGCACGTTTTTGAAAAACGACTGTTCTCAGAGCTGGGCTACGGCGATGAACTCAAAGTGATTACCGCCAATAACGAAGATCACGAAGCGGAGCGGGTCGTTGGTGAGCTGATTGCCCATCACTTTATTAAAAAGACCCAGTATGGCGACTATGCCATTTTGTATCGTGGTAACCATCAGTCGCGCCTGTTTGAAAAGATGCTGATGCAGAACCGTATTCCGTATCGCATTTCCGGTGGCACGTCCTTTTTCTCCCGTCCTGAAATCAAAGACTTGCTGGCTTATCTGCGCGTTTTGACCAACCCGGATGATGACAGCGCGTTCTTACGCATTGTGAACACGCCCAAACGTGAGGTCGGCCCGGCGACGATGAAGAAGCTGGGGGAGTGGGCAGGGCAGCGCAATAAAGGCCTGTTCAGCGCGAGCTTTGATTTGGGATTGAGCCAGTCGCTTACCGGCCGTGGGCTGGAATCCCTGCAACGGTTTACCCAGTGGCTGGCGGAAATTGCCCGTTTGGCAGAGCGTGAACCGGTAGCCGCCGTGCGCGACCTGATTCATGGGCTGGACTACGAAAGCTGGCTCTATGAAACCTCACCCAGCCCAAAAGCCGCTGAAATGCGGATGAAGAACGTCAATCAGTTATTTAGCTGGATGACAGAAATGCTGGAAGGCTCCGAATTGGATGAGCCCATGACATTGACGCAGGTGGTGACGCGCTTCACCCTACGGGACATGATGGAACGTGGAGAAAGTGAAGAGGAGCTGGATCAGGTACAACTGATGACGCTGCATGCGTCCAAAGGTCTGGAGTTTCCATACGTCTTTTTGGTCGGGATGGAAGAGGGGCTACTGCCGCACCAAAGCAGCATTGATGAAGACAACGTTGATGAAGAACGCCGCCTGGCATACGTGGGGATTACGCGCGCCCAGAGTGAACTTATCTTCACGTTATGCAAAGAGCGCCGCCAGTATGGTGAATTGGTTCGCCCTGAGCCGAGCCGTTTCCTGCTGGAATTGCCGCAGGACGATGTCGTGTGGGAAACAGAAAGGAAAGTGGTCAGCGCACAAGAGCGTATGCAGAAAGGTCAGGCGAACGTTGCTAACATCCGAGCGATGTTGGCGAAAGCAAAAGGGGAATAAAGCGTTCTCCCCTATGTGCTCGTTAAGCTGAAGCTTCTTCCAGCATCAGCGGCCAGTGTACATAGCTCTGCCAGCGACTTTCTTGTTCCAGCATT
This sequence comes from Pectobacterium sp. A5351, assembly GCF_028335745.1. Lineage (NCBI taxonomy): Bacteria > Pseudomonadati > Pseudomonadota > Gammaproteobacteria > Enterobacterales > Pectobacteriaceae > Pectobacterium > Pectobacterium sp. A5351. The sequence goes on along the minus strand of NZ_CP116477.1, from coordinate 4,091,076 downwards.
TCTGCCCGTAATGGATGCTGTGCCAGCCAGCCCGCAGGCAGAATCAAACGCAGTGTTTCACCTTCTACGCGTAATCGTACGGCTGGCAGCGTGTCATCGCGGCGCCGGCTGGCAAAAATAATCGCCAGACGTAACAGGCGGCATAGGCGCTGCGCCTGATTCACTGGCAGCGCATTCTGCTGACTCAGCGGCATTAAATCGACAGGGTTAATCTGGTTTTGCAGGAGCGTGGCTAACAGTTTTTTCTGGGCGGGCGTAAAGCCGGGGAGATCGCTATGGCGAATCAAATAGGCTGCATGCTGGGGCGACTGGCGAAAGTCGATGCTCAAACCGATTTCGTGTACCAGACAGGCGCTGCGCAGTAACTCGCGACATCGGCTATCTAACTGCCAGTCACGGGCAACCTGTTGCAGAAAGTTGTCCGCCAGTGTGCTGACGCGCTTAGCCTGTTCGGCATCCAGCAGATAGCGGCGTTGCAGCGTCGCCAATGTGCGGTGACGAATGTCCTGATCGATGGGCAAATGCAACATGCCATAGACCAGCCCTTCACGCAGCGCTCCACCAGCCAGCGTCATCGTTTTGATGTCGAGCTCTTGGAAGATCGCCAGCAGGATGGCTAATCCGCTGGGAAAAACCAGCGCGCGTTCCAGCGTCAGGCCTTCAATTTCCAGCTCTTCCAGCTTATCGCACTGAATCGCATGCTCTTTAAGCTGTCTGAGCTTCGGCAGGGTAATGTATTCATCCATTCCCTGCGCGACCATGATTTCCTGTAGCGCTTGTACTGTGCCGGAGGCGCCGACGCAGATTTGCCAACCCTGCTCGCGCAGCGAGGCGGCGACAGGACGCAGCATTTCACGCGCCGCTTGTTCCGCGCGTTCAAAATTACCGGCTTCCAAATTGCGGTCGCTGAAATAGCGATCCAGCCACGTGACGCATCCCATCGGGAGGCTGATCAACTGGGTCGTTTTTGCGCCAATCCCTGTCGCCAGCTCGGTGCTGCCACCGCCGATATCCACGACCAGACGCGCATCCGGGCCGCCCGTCGTATGTGCTACGCCTTGATAAATCAGGCGTGCTTCTTCTTCACCGCTGATAACCTGAATCGGCAAGCCCAGAATTTCCTGGGCCCGTTGCAGAAACTCGTCAGCATTCGTTGCCAGCCGCAGGGTGGCGGTCGCGACGACGCGCACCTGATCCTGCGGGATGTCCTGCAACCGTTCGGAGAACAGCTGTAGACACTGCCAGCCGCGCTGCATCGCGTCCTGCGAGAGCCGATTCTGTTTATCCAGCCCTGCCGCAAGGCGGACTTTACGCTTTATTTTCGCCAGCGTCTGAATGCTGCCTGCGGTTTCCCGGGTGACCAGCATATGGAAGCTGTTCGAGCCGAGATCGATGGCAGCGTAAAGTGAAGAAGAGCTCAGCATCGACGGTTAATCCGCTCGTTTACGGTTATTACGGGGCGCTCCACTGCGGCGCGGCGCATTGCTATGTCGGCGCGGGCCATTATTGGAACGCGGTGGGCGTGTTAAACGCTTCGGCGCGGGTAAATCATTCATCAGCGCGTCGCTGTTGTATTTGCTGACCGGGATGCTGTGGCCGATATAGGTCTCGATAGCCGGGAGGTTCAGCGCATACTCTTCACAAGCCAGGCTGATGGAAAATCCGCTTTGTCCCGCGCGACCAGTACGTCCAATACGGTGGACGTAGTCTTCGCAGTCATCCGGCAGGTCGTAGTTGAAAACGTGGGTCACGGAAGGAATATGTAAACCACGCGCTGCAACGTCCGTTGCCACCAGAATATCCAGATTGCCCTGAGTAAATTCTTCCAGAATACGCAGACGTTTTTTCTGTGCGACGTCGCCCGTCAGCAGCCCAACACGATGGCCGTCGGCAGCCAGATGGCCCCAGATATCTTCGCAGCGATGCTTGGTATTCGCGAAAATAATGCAGCGGTCCGGCCACTCTTCTTCCAGCAGTGTCTGGAGCAGGCGCATTTTTTCTTCGTTAGACGGATAAAACAGTTCTTCTTTAATGCGATGGCCGGTTTTTTGCTCTGGTTCAACTTCCACGTACTCTGCGTTATTCATCTGTTCAAACGCGAGTTCACGCACCCGGTAGGAGAGCGTTGCGGAAAAGAGCATGTTCAGACGCTGTGTCGCTGGCGGCATGCGGCGGAACAACCAGCGAATATCTTTGATGAAGCCGAGATCGTACATACGGTCCGCTTCGTCCAGCACGACGACCTGAATCGCGCCCAGGTTTATGTGGTTCTGTTTGGCGTAATCAATCAGGCGACCGGTGGTACCGATCAGGATATCAACGCCGTTTTCCAGCACCTTAAGCTGCTTGTCGTAACCGTCTCCACCGTAGGCTAAACCCAGTTTTAACCCAGTAAGGTGAGACAGTGCTTCTGCGTCAGAGTGAATCTGGACAGCCAGTTCACGGGTTGGTGCCATAATTAAGGCACGTGGTTGATTGGTTTGACGCTCTGCATTTGCAGGGTGTGAAAGCAAATAATGGAAAGTAGACGCGAGAAAAGCCAGCGTCTTGCCGGTACCGGTTTGCGCCTGACCTGCAACATCACGCCCTGACAGAGCCAATGGCAGAGCTAACGCCTGAATAGGCGTACAGTTATGAAACCCTTTACTTTCAAGGGCTTCAATAACCTGCGGGTGCAGGGCGAAGTCGGAAAACTTCTGTTCAGTTAAGTGTGTTTTGCTCATAGTGTGGTAGAATATCAGCTAACTATTGCTTTACGAAAGCGTATCCGGTGAAATAAAGTCAAGCCGTTGTTGGTTAATGCTACACCAACAAGGTAGAAATAATCCTGCGGAGTAAAATATGAGCGATAAAATAATTCACCTGACTGATGACAGCTTCGGCACGAAAGTACTGCAAGCTGAGGGCGCTATCTTGGTTGATTTCTGGGCTGAGTGGTGTGGTCCTTGCAAAATGATCGCTCCTATCCTGGATGAAATCGCCGAAGAGTTTGAAGGAAAACTGACGGTTACCAAGCTGAACATTGATGAAAATCCGGCCACTGCGCCGAAATATGGTATCCGTGGTATCCCCACTCTGCTGCTGTTTAAAAACGGCGAAGTCGCGGCGACAAAAGTCGGCGCGCTGTCCAAAGGGCAACTGAAAGAGTTCCTGACGGCGAATCTGTAATTAGCTTTATACCCCCAAAGGGTATTGCCGACGGGCGCAATCGGGCAATATGCAATTCTCATATTGACCGCTTGCCGCTCGTCGGGAAGCGTGTTAGATTCTTCATCACTGCATATCGTACTTGCCTATGTTTAAGCCCTTAGGCTTAAGCCTGAAAGTTAGAGTCTAAAGCATTATTCTGTGTCGAAATCGAAAAATCGTTGTTTTGCAAAGTCTTTTTTGAAAAATGATTATTTTACAACACGTTTGTGATCTGATTTTGGCAGTCTACTAGTTTTATAATACTTAGTTTTGTGTGTCTTCGATCTCCTGCCGTTGGTTTATGCGGATATCGTTTGTGCGGATGTTGTTTTGCGCGGATGTAATGCGCTTCAGGTGTGAAACCAGACAGGAATCCGGTGGTTGAAGGCTGTTATAGAGGCACGGATGACCCTGCCATACCATTCACGTTAATAGTTCGAGATTTACCCCGAGTTAAAGAACCCACCACTATGAATCTTACCGAATTAAAGAATACGCCAGTTTCTGAGTTAATTGCTCTTGGCGAAAATATGGGTCTGGAAAATCAGGCCCGCATGCGTAAACAGGATATTATCTTCGCTATTCTGAAACAGCATGCCAAAAGCGGCGAGGATATTTTCGGCGATGGTGTGCTGGAGATATTGCAGGATGGCTTCGGCTTTCTCCGCTCCGCAGACAGCTCCTACCTCGCAGGCCCCGATGATATCTACGTTTCTCCCAGCCAAATCCGCCGTTTTAACCTCCGTACTGGTGACACCATTTCTGGCAAGATTCGTCCGCCGAAAGAAGGTGAACGCTACTTTGCGCTGCTGAAAGTTAACGAAGTCAACTACGACAAACCTGAAAACGCCCGCAACAAGATCCTGTTCGAAAACCTCACGCCGCTACATGCAAACTCTCGTCTGCGTATGGAACGTGGTAACGGCTCGACAGAAGATCTGACGGCGCGTGTACTGGATCTGGCTGCGCCGATTGGCCGTGGTCAACGTGGTCTGATCGTTGCACCGCCCAAAGCAGGTAAAACCATGCTGCTGCAGAATATTGCGCAGAGCATTGCTTACAACCATCCTGACTGTGTGCTGATGGTACTGCTGATTGACGAACGCCCAGAAGAAGTGACTGAGATGCAGCGTCTGGTGAAAGGTGAAGTGGTGGCGTCAACGTTTGACGAACCGGCTTCCCGTCACGTTCAGGTTGCCGAAATGGTGATCGAAAAAGCGAAGCGCCTGGTTGAGCATAAGAAAGATGTTATCATTCTGCTGGACTCCATTACCCGTCTGGCGCGTGCCTACAACACCGTTGTTCCGGCGTCGGGCAAAGTGTTGACCGGTGGTGTGGATGCTAACGCCCTGCATCGTCCTAAGCGCTTCTTCGGTGCGGCGCGTAACGTTGAGGAAGGCGGTAGCCTGACCATCATCGCTACTGCGCTGGTGGATACCGGTTCCAAGATGGATGAAGTGATTTACGAAGAGTTTAAAGGTACAGGTAATATGGAACTGCACCTGGCACGTAAAATTGCAGAAAAACGCGTCTTTCCGGCGATTGATTACAACCGCTCTGGTACGCGTAAAGAAGAATTGCTTACCACCTCTGAAGAATTGCAGAAGATGTGGATTCTACGCAAGATCATTCACCCAATGGGCGAGATCGACGCGATGGAATTCCTGATCAACAAGCTGGCGATGACGAAAACCAACGATGAATTCTTCGACATGATGAAACGTTCATAAATCCGGGCGTTCATCTATATATACCCTAAATGAACGCCGCTTGCGGCGGCCCCTCAGGGCGAGGCTCAGAGATGAGCCGAGTATTGCCAACGCACATGCGGCTTGAAGTATGACGGGTACATTACGGATAACTCGGGGAACGCCACGCTGGGTCGTGGCGTTTTTTTTATCCCCTCATTGATCGGATGTGAAGGGACTTTCTACTGGGAAAAGTCGCGGTTATCACTCAATTTGTACTGGCGATCAACGTGGGCGATAGGATATAAGGCGTAAACCGAGTCTATACTGAACAGCTACAGCGCAGCTGTTAACGGTGAACTTACTCACTATGAGTACCGAATTACTATTTATTTTCTTTTTTTCTCTGGGCTTTCTTTTTTTTGCTCGCGGCATCGCGGGTAAAATAGGACTTGTCGATCGTCCCAACTACCGCAAACGCCATCGGGGTCTTGTGCCTCTGGTTGGCGGTATCTCTGTGTATGCGGGTATCTGCTTTACCTACTTTATTACCGATCAATATATCCCCAACTTCCGTCTTTACCTGCTGTGTGCGGGCGTGCTGGTTTTTGTCGGTATGCTGGACGATCGTTTTGATATCAGTGTGAAAATCCGTGCTGTGGTGCAGGCGTTTGTCGCAGTGGTGATGATGGTCTTTGCCGACTTGACGTTACACAATCTGGGACACATTTTCGGCCCATGGCAGATGGCGCTGGGGCCGTTTGGTTATCTGGTCACGCTGTTTGCCGTTTGGGCGGCGATTAATGCGTTCAATATGGTGGACGGGATCGATGGGTTGCTCGGTGGATTGTCCAGCGTTTCGTTTGGGGCGATGGGGATTTTGCTGTATCTGAGCGGCCAGACGAATCTGGCCCTGTGGTGTTTCGCCATGATCGCGGCGACGTTGCCTTATATTCTGCTTAATCTCGGCATGTTTGGCCGACGTTACAAGGTTTTCATGGGTGATGCGGGCAGCACGATGATTGGCTTCACAGCCATCTGGCTCCTGATTCAAACAACGCAAGGTCCGCAGCATCCGATTAATCCGGTGACGGCATTGTGGATTATCGCGATCCCGCTGATTGATATGATCGCCATTATGTATCGGCGCTTACGCAAAGGGATGAGCCCGTTCTCGCCTGACCGGCAGCATATTCATCATTTAATGATGCGTGCAGGTTTTTCTTCCCGTCAGGCGTTTGTGCTGATTACGCTCGCCGCCGCTTTGCTGGCTGCGGTTGGTGTGTTGGGAGAATATTTCTTTTTTATACCCGAATGGTTGATGTTGGCATTATTTTTGCTTGCATTTCTACTGTATGGCTACTGCCTGAAACGAGCATGGCGGGTCGCCCGTTTTATCAAGCGAATCAAACGCCGTATGCGGCATTCCGATGAGCAAAAGCAGTCATCCTGACCAAATAATTTTGGGGAAGTAATGAAATCAGAGAACTTGTCTACCGGGAATGCGTTGATTGATAACGAACTGGATATCCGTGGTTTATTTCGCCTGCTGTGGCGGGGGAAGGTATGGCCGATAGCGCTCGGCCTGCTTTTTGCCGTTGTGGCATTAGGCTATTCCTATCTTGTTAAACAGGAGTGGAGCGCGACAGCGATTACCGACAAGCCGACGGTCAATATGCTGGGAGGATATTATTCGCAGCAGCAATTCCTGCGTAACCTCGACGCCCGATCTTTTTCTACTCTTCAGCCAGAGCAACCCTCTATTTCGGCTGATGCTTATGATGAATTCATCATGCAATTAGCGGCTTACGATACCCGTCGTGATTTCTGGTTGCAGACCGACTATTACAAGCAGCGTCTGGAAAGTAATGCAAAGGTAGATGCCGCTCTGCTGGATGAAATGGTCAGCAACATTCAGTTTACGCCACGCGACGATGGGAAAAAAACCAATGATTCCGTGAAGCTGGTGGCGGAAACCTCTGCGGATTCCAACACGTTGCTTCGTCAGTATGTGGCTTTTGCCAGCCAGCGAGCTGCTAACCACCTGAATGAAGAGATCAAAGGGGCCTGGGCTGCCAGAACCATTTTCATGAAATCACAGATCAAGCGTCAGGAAGCGGTAGCGAAAGCGATTTACGATCGCGAAGTCCGCAGCGTTGAGCTGGCGCTGAAAATCGCGCAGCAGCAAGGCATTAGCCGTAGCCAGACGGATACGCCGGCAGACGAAATCCCCGCATCGGAAATGTTCCTGCTCGGCAGGCCGATGCTTCAAGCCCGACTGGAAACATTGCAGACCAGCGGCCCCCACTACGAACTGGATTACGATCAAAATCGCGCGATGTTGGCTACCCTGAACGTTGGCCCAACGCTTGAAGCCAGTTTCCAGACGTATCGCTATTTGCGTACACCGGAAGAGCCAGTAAAGCGTGACAGCCCACGTCGGGCATTCCTGATGGTGATGTGGGGCGCGATTGGTGCGCTCGTTGGTGCCGGTGTTGCTTTGGCTCGCCGTCCGCGTTAACCCGCTGGCTGTTTCGCGTTTGATGCTCTGCGAGCGTCTGCGTCTAACCTGATTAAAGAGATTCAATGTGAAAGTGTTGACTGTTTTCGGCACCCGGCCGGAAGCCATTAAAATGGCGCCGCTGGTTCATGCCCTGGCTCAGGATGGAGCCTTTGAATCGAGAATTTGCGTAACAGCCCAGCATCGGGAGATGCTGGATCAGGTGCTGCGTTTGTTCGATATTATGCCGGATTACGATCTGGATATTATGCGACCGGGACAGGGGCTCAGTGAGATATCCTGCCGGATTTTATCGGGACTTGAACCCGTCATGGCGGAGTTCAAACCGGACCTGGTGTTGGTTCACGGAGATACCACTACGACGTTGGCAACCAGCCTGGCGGCCTTTTATCAGCGTATTCCCGTCGGCCATGTAGAAGCGGGATTGCGTACTGGCAATTTGTACTCGCCCTGGCCGGAAGAGGCTAACCGCAAACTGACCGGACATTTGGCGATGTACCATTTCGCCCCAACGGAAAATTCCCGCCAAAATTTACTGCGTGAGCATCTGTCCGATCGGCATATTTTTGTGACGGGTAATACGGTGATTGATGCGCTGTTCTGGGTGCGCGATCGCATTCTCGGGGATGCCGCGCTACGCCGCAGCCTTGACGAAAAATATGCCTTTTTGGACGATAACAAGAAGCTGATTCTGGTTACCGGACACCGCCGCGAAAGTTTTGGCGGTGGCTTCGAGCGCATTTGCAGCGCGCTGGCGGATATCGCCCGTCGCCACCCTGAAGTACAAATTGTGTATCCGGTTCACCTGAATCCTAACGTCAGCGAACCGGTGAATCGCATCCTGAGCGGCATTGATAATGTGATGCTGATTGCGCCGCAGGACTATCTGCCTTTCGTGTATTTGATGAACCGTTCTTACATGATTTTGACCGACTCTGGTGGCATTCAGGAAGAGGCACCATCGTTAGGCAAGCCAGTATTGGTGATGCGTGATACGACAGAACGGCCGGAGGCGGTTGAAGCGGGCACGGTCAAGCTGGTGGGAACAGAAGTGACTAGCATTGTCGATGCGGTCTCTATGCTGCTGACGGATGAAGAGGCGTATCAAGCAATGAGCCGCGCCCACAATCCTTATGGTGATGGACAAGCCTGTCAACGCATCGTTGATGCTTTAAAAAATCGCCAGGAGCGATTTTAAACGTCGCTATGCGACGGCCCGAAGGGTGTCGGGCAGGGATAGCCCGACATAAAAAATCGCTAAGTGCATTTTCGGGCTGCGACGGCCCGACATAAAAATTATCAGGTGACACTATGAGCTTCACTACCATTTCCGTAATCGGTTTGGGCTACATCGGTTTACCCACTGCTGCGGCGTTTGCGTCGCGCCAGAAAAAAGTCATCGGTATCGATGTGAACAAACTGGCGGTCGAAACCATTAATCGCGGCGAGATCCATATCGTCGAGCCCGATCTGGATTCGTTAGTCAAAGTCGCTGTAGAAAATGGTTACCTTCAGGCGCTGACAAAGCCTGTGCCAGCCGACGCTTTCCTGATTGCCGTTCCTACCCCATTCAAAGGCGATCATGAACCCGATCTGGCCTACGTTCAGGCGGCTGCGGCATCCATCGCGCCTGTTCTGAAGAAAGGCGATCTGGTGATTCTGGAATCGACATCCCCCGTAGGTGCAACCGAGCAAATGGCCGAATGGCTGGCCGAGGCACGAGCGGACTTGACGTTTCCGCAGCAGGTTGGGGAAACGGCGGATATTAATATAGCCTATTGTCCTGAACGCGTGCTGCCGGGGCAGGTTGTGGTTGAGCTGATTAAAAACGATCGTGTGATTGGTGGTATGACCGCGGTGTGCTCTGCGCGCGCCAGTGAACTGTACAAAATCTTCCTCGAAGGTGAGTGTGTGGTTACTAACTCTCGCACCGCCGAAATGTGCAAGTTGACGGAAAACAGCTTCCGCGATGTCAACATTGCTTTCGCCAATGAGCTCTCGCTGATTTGTGCCGAACAAAACATTAACGTATGGGAACTTATCCGATTGGCAAACCGCCATCCCCGCGTCAATATCCTGCAACCCGGCCCTGGCGTCGGCGGGCACTGTATTGCGGTCGATCCGTGGTTTATCGTGGCGCAGAATCCGCAGCAGGCTCGCTTGATTCATACCGCCAGACTGGTGAACGATGGCAAGCCACTCTGGGTCGTGGATCGCGTTAAAGCGGCCGTGGCGGATTATCTGGCACAAACGGATAAACGCGCCAGCGAGGTCACGGTGGCCTGTTTTGGGCTGGCCTTCAAGCCCGACATTGACGATCTGCGCGAAAGCCCCGCAGTAGGGATTACGTCCATGATTGCACAGTGGAATACCGGTGTGACGTTAGCCGTTGAACCTAATGTCAAACATCTGCCGTCCGTATTGGCCGGGCAGGTAAAACTGGTCGATACCAGCAGTGCATTAAAAGAAGCCGATGTGCTGGTAATGCTGGTCGACCACCGTCAGTTTAAAGCGATTAATCCAGAAGATGTGAAACAACAGTGGGTTATTGATACCAAAGGAGTATGGCGTTGAAACGTATTTTAATTACCGGTGGTGCAGGGTTTATTGGTTCAGCGTTGGTCAGATACATTCTGACGGAGACGCAGGACAGCGTCGTTATTGTCGATAAACTGACTTATGCAGGTAACCTGTCTTCTCTGGCTCCCGTTGCCGATAGCGAACGTTTTGCGTTCGAGCAGGTAGATATCTGCGATCGTGCTGAACTGGACCGTGTCTTTAAGGCCTACCAGCCCGCGCTGGTGATGCATTTGGCGGCAGAAAGCCATGTCGATCGCTCTATTGACGGCCCAGCGGCGTTTATCGAAACCAATATTGTTGGTACCTACACCATGCTGGAAGCGGCACGCCACTACTGGCAGAGCCTGGCTGATGCGGACAAACGTGCGTTCCGTTTTCACCATATCTCTACCGATGAAGTATTTGGCGATCTGCACGGGACGGATGATCTGTTCACAGAAACGACGTCTTATGCGCCGAGCAGCCCCTATTCCGCATCGAAGGCATCTAGCGACCACCTTGTTCGCGCCTGGCTGCGTACCTACGGGTTCCCGACGATTATCACCAACTGCTCGAATAACTACGGCCCTTACCATTTCCCAGAGAAACTGATTCCGCTGGTGATCCTGAATGCGGTCGCGGGTAAACCGTTGCCAGTTTACGGTGATGGCGCACAAATTCGCGACTGGCTGTTTGTCGAAGACCATGCTCGCGCACTGTACAACGTGGTGACAGAAGGCGAAATCGGCGAAACATACAACATCGGCGGGCACAACGAGCGCAAAAACATTGAAGTCGTGCAGACCATTTGCGCGCTGTTGGAAGAGCTGGCGCCGAATAAACCCGCTGGCGTAGAACATTACCGCGATCTCATCACCTACGTGAAAGACCGCCCAGGCCACGATATGCGCTACGCGATCGATGCCGGGAAAATTGAACGTGAACTGGGCTGGCGTCCGGAAGAAACGTTTGAGACGGGCATGAGAAAAACCGTCAACTGGTATCTGAATAACGAAAAATGGTGGCGCAGCGTGCAGGATGGTTCTTATGCCGGCGAACGTTTAGGGCTGAACGATTAAACCTGTGCCCAGTGGCGGAAAAGGAAAAGAAGGAGCGAAACAATGACCTATCCGGTATCAGTAGGGCAGGGAGAGATTCGCGCCACGGTTGAACCGCTGGGCTGGGAGAGTGAGTTCTTCCAGATCGACAGCGGTAAGCTGAATTTTTCGCCTTCTGCGCCTGTGTTGACGCCTGATGCGCTGAGCGCCTTTATGCTGACGCAGGCCAAAATCGCGGCGAACAATCTGGTGTTGGCGGATGCGCTTGCCGATCTGGGTTTTCGATTGGTAGAAGGCGAAGTCGATCTCAGTTTGTCGCTGGAACGGCCTACCGTGGTTACGTCGCTACCGCGCTGGCGTGAAGCCGCGCCCGACGATATCCCGGCACTGAGGGACGCGGCATCTCGTGTGTTTGCACTGAGCCGTTTTCGTTCTCCGTGGTACCAGCCGGAGGATAGCGGGCGTTTCTATGCGCAGTGGATTGAAAATGCCGTGCGCGGTACGTTCGACCACTGCTGTTTACTGGCGGAAGATGCCGCTGGCAATCCACAGGGATGGGTCACGCTACGCAGAGTGGATGACGCGGATGCACGTATCGGACTACTGGGCGTTTGGCCGGGCGTTACGGTACGGGGCATCGGTTCACAGCTGATGGCGCTGGCGGAAACGTGGTGCCGACAACAAGGATTGATTCGTCTTCGGGTCGCGACGCAGGTTGGCAACGTGGCGGCGCTTCGTCTTTATCTTCGCCGTGGTGCCACGATTGAGAGCACGGCGTATTGGTTATACAGGTGATCACATGATTCCATTTAATGCGCCACCGGTTGTCGGTACGGAACTGGATTATATGCAGGCTGCCATGAGCAGCGGTAAGTTGTGCGGCGATGGTGGGTTTACCCGCCGTTGTCAGCAGTGGTTGGAACATTACTCCGGCAGTAAAAAAGTCCTGCTCACGCCTTCTTGTACGGCTTCGCTAGAGATGGCCGCTATCCTGCTGGATGTGAAACCCGGCGATGAAGTGATCATGCCGAGCTATACCTTTGTTTCCACCGCTAACGCCTTTGTGCTGCGCGGTGCGAAAATCGTGTTTGTCGATATCCGCCCGGATACCATGAACATTGACGAGACGAAAATCGAAGCGGCCATTACGGAAAAGACGCGCATTATCGTGCCAGTTCACTACGCGGGCGTGGCCTGCGAGATGGACGCGATTATGGCGCTGGCGAAGAAATACGATTTATATGTCGTGGAAGATGCCGCGCAGGGCGTGATGTCCAGCTACAAAGGCCGCGTTCTGGGCTCTATCGGCCACATCGGTTGCTTCAGCTTTCACGAGACCAAGAACTACACCTCGGGCGGAGAGGGTGGCGCCACGCTGATTAATGACGCCAGACTGGTGGAGCGCGCGGAAATCATCCGTGAAAAAGGCACTAACCGTAGCCAGTTTTTCCGCGGACAGGTGGATAAATACACGTGGCGTGATATCGGCTCAAGCTACCTGATGGCGGATATTCAGGCTGCCTATCTCTGGGCACAGCTGGAAGCGGCACGGCCGATCAACGAGCGTCGCCTGAAACTGTGGCAGAACTACTACGCGGCATTTAAATCGCTGGCTGATGGCGGGCGTATTACCCTGCCGACCGTGCCTGCCAATGGGATTCACAACGCACACATGTTTTATATCAAACTCAGCTCCCAGGACGACCGCAGCGCGTTTATCAATTACATGAAAGAAGCGGAAATCATGACGGTCTTTCATTATATCCCGCTGCATAGCTGTCCGGCTGGCCTGAACTTCGGTCGTTTCTCCGGTGACGATCGCTACACCACGCAGGAAAGCGAACGGCTGGTGCGTTTACCCTTGTTCTACAACCTCTCGGACGTCAACCAGCGGACGGTCATCAATACCATTCTGAGCTTCTTCTCCTGATATGTCGTTGGCGAAAGCATCGATATGGACGGCAGGCTCCACGCTGATAAAAATCGGCGCGGGGCTGGTTGTTGTCAAACTGCTGGCGGTCACGTTTGGCCCCAGCGGTGTGGGAATGGCAGGGAATTTCCGCCAGCTGATTACGGTGCTGGGCGTGTTAGCCGGCGCAGGGATCTTCAACGGCGTCACCAAATATGTGGCGGAGTATCAGCAACAGCCGGAACGGCTGAGGCCGCTGCTCGGTACGTCTGTCACGCTGGTGCTGGGGTTTTCCACGCTGCTGGCGATACTCTTTCTGACTGCTGCAACGCCTATTGCCAATCTGCTGTTTGGGCATGACGACTATCGCGATGTGGTGCGTGCGTTGGCGTTTATCCAAATGGGTATCGCCTACGCCAACCTGTTTCTGGCGATCCTCAAAGGCTATCGGGATGCGATAGGCAACGCGTTGGCGGTGATCGGCGGTAGCCTGATTGGGCTGGCAGCCTTTTGGCTCTGTCTGCAACTGGGTGGCTACGTTGGCGCACTGGCTGGGCTGGCGCTGGTGCCCGCGCTGCTGGTGATTCCAGCAGGTATCATGCTACTGCGACGCACGCCACTGTCGCTAGCGTCGCTAAAACCGACGTGGGAGCGCGCTATTGCCGGTCAGTTGGGCAAGTTTACGCTGATGGCGTTGATGACCGCGGTGACGCTGCCTGTGGCGTATATCATGATGCGTAACCTGCTGGCAGCCCATTACAGTTGGGATGAGGTGGGTATCTGGCAGGGCGTCAGCAGTATTTCCGATGCGTACCTGCAATTTATTACTGCCTCCTTTACCGTTTATCTGTTGCCGACACTGTCGCGCCTGACGGACAAGGCTGCGCTGGCGCAGGAGATTGTGCGCTCGCTGAAGTTTGTGCTGCCCGTCGTGGCGGGCGTTAGTTTTTGCGTGTGGCTACTGCGAGACTTTGCCATCTGGCTGCTGTTTTCCAGTCAATTTACGGCAATGAGAGATCTCTTCGTTTGGCAGTTGGTAGGGGATGTGATGAAAGTGGGCGCTTACGTCTTTGGCTATCTGGTCATCGCGAAAGCGGCGCTGCGCTTTTATCTGCTCACGGAAGTCAGCCAGTTCCTCCTGTTGACCGGGTTTTCCCACTGGTTGATTCCGCTTTATGGTGCACAAGGTGCGGCGCAGGCCTATATGGCAACCTACCTGGTCTATTTTTTGCTTTGTTGTTGCGTATTCATTATTTACCGTAGGCGAGCATGACGACACTGATTCATGTATTGGGATCTGACATCCCGCATCATAACCAGACCGTTTTACGTTTTTTTAACGACGTACTGGCAACGGAACTCCCCGAACGTCAGGTTCGGCATTTTATCGTGGCTTCCCACGACGGCATTTCATCGGCCGATTTTCCCGCGTTGCGTATTGAAACCTGTGTGGATAAGAAAACGCTGGCTGAGGCCGTCATTGCCAGAGCCAAAGCGAACCGTAAGATGTGCTTTTTCCTGCACGGGCAGTTTAACCCCACGCTGTGGCTGGCGTTGCTGAGCGGGAAAATCAAATCCGAACAGGTTTACTGGCACGTGTGGGGTGCTGATCTGTATGAAGAAGCGAGCAGCCTGAAATATCGCTTGTTTTATCTGCTGCGGCGTATGGCGCAAAAGCGTGTTGGGCACGTGTTTGCCACGCGTGGCGATCTGGCGTGGTATCAGCAGCGTTCACCTCGCGTGCCGACGTCATTACTGTACTTCCCGACGCGAATGAATCCAGCGCTAACGGGCATGCAGGTGGATAAACCGCTGGCAGGGCCGATGACGATTTTGGTTGGCAATTCTGGCGATCGCACGAATCGCCATCAGGAAGCGCTGCGGGCGATTCACAAGCAGTTCGGAAAAAATGTGCGGGTAATTGTGCCAATGGGCTACCCTGCGAATAACGAATCCTACATCGCGCAGGTGGAAAAAGACGGTTTGGCGCTGTTTGGCGTGAAAAATTTCCAACTGCTGAAAGATCAGTTGGCGTTTGATGATTATCTCAACATGCTGCGCACCTGCGATTTGGGCTATTTTATTTTCGATCGCCAGCAGGGCATCGGGACGTTATGCCTGCTGATTCAGTTTGGCGTGCCGTTCGTGATTAGTCGGCAAAATCCGTTCTGGCAGGATCTGACGGAACAGGAACTGCCCGTGCTGTTTTACGGTGACGAGCTGGATGAAGCGCTGGTGCGTGAAGCGCAGCGCCAGTTGGCATCGGTAGATAAGCACCAGATCGCGTTCTTTAATCCCAATTATCTGCAAGGCTGGCGAGAGGCGCTGGCGTTGGCGACGGGAGAACCAACATGACGCTGGGGCAATTTGGTGGGCTGTTTGTCGTCTACCTGATTTCAGTCATCTTTATCCTGAGCCTGACCTGGATGGAGTTTCGGCGGGTACGTTTTAATTTTAACGTGCTGTTTTCCCTGCTCTATTTATTGACGTTCTATTTTGGTTTTCCGTTTACCTGTGTGCTGGTGTTCCGGTTCGGCGTTGACGTCGTTCCCGTACAGTTCTTGCTTCAGGCGATGCTGTCTGCGACGGCGTTCTATGCGATCTATTACGTCAGCTATAAGACACGGCTACGCCAGAAAACCTCCGCGCCGCGTGCGCCACTCCTGACGGTGAACCGGGTGGAAGCCAATCTGACCTGGCTGCTGTTGGCGTTGATTGCGGTAGCCACCGTCGGTATTTTCTTCCTCAACAATGGCTTCTTGTTGTTTAAGCTGCGTTCTTACAGCCAGATATTCTCCAGCGATGTGTCCGGCGTGGCGTTGAAACGCTTCTTCTACTTCTTCATTCCGGCGATGCTGGTGGTGTATTTCCTGCGCCAGACGCAGCGTGCGTGGCTACTGTTCCTCATCGGCACCGTGGCATTTGGTATGCTGACCTACGTGATTGTCGGCGGAACGCGTGCGAATCTGATCATCGCCTTTGCCCTGTTTCTGTTTATTGGCATTGTGCGCGGCTGGATTACGCTGTGGATGCTGGTTGCGGCAGGCGCGTTCGGAATTGTCGGGATGTTCTGGCTGGCGCTGAAGCGCTATGGGCTGGACGTCAGCGGTGATTACGCCTTTTATACCTTCCTCTATTTAACCCGTGACACCTTTTCGCCCTGGGAGAACCTGGCGCTACTGTGGCAGAACTACGACAAAATTGAATTTCAGGGGCTGGCGCCGATTGCTCGCGATTTCTATGTTTTCATTCCCTCCTGGCTATGGCCGGAGCGTCCGAATCTGGTGTTAAACAGTGCGAACTATTTCACCTGGGAAGTGTTGAATAACCACTCTGGGTTGGCGATCTCTCCCACGCTGCTAGGGTCGCTAGTGGTGATGGGCGGGGTGCTGTTTATCCCGCTCGGCGCGATTGCAGTCGGGCTGGTGATCAAGTGGTTCGACTGGGTGTACGAGTTAGGAAAACGCGACAGTAATCGCTATAAGGCCGCTATTTTGCAGGCGTTCTGCTTCGGGGCGGTGTTCAACATTATTGTGCTGACGCGTGAAGGCGTTGATTCTTTTGTTTCGCGTGTGGTGTTTTTCTGTCTGGTCTTCGGCCTGTGCTTGCTCGTTGCCAAGCTGCTCTACTGGCTGCTGGAAAGCGCCGGGCTAATCCGGCAACGTCTGATGCGTATGCGTGCCACGCCGACACCCAACACCGTACAGGATCCTGTGATAAAGGAGCAGGTATGACAGCGTTAAAAACCACAGAGACCATTCCTCTGTATACCATTCGTGGTTTGCCCATTCACGGCTTTCGCAATATGGCGCAGTTTGTTGATTACCTGTTTGCGGGCGAGCGGGTTGAAACGGGCACGCTCGTCGCGATTAACGCGGAGAAAGTGCTAACGGCGGAAAAAGACGTGGCGCTACGTGCATTGCTCGATCGTGCAGAGTACAAGTATGCGGACGGCATCAGCATCGTGCGCTCCATTCGGCGCAAGTATCCGCAGGCTGACGTCACGCGGATTGCAGGTGCTGATCTGTGGGAAGCGCTAATGGAGCGGGCAGGCAAAGAAGGAACGCCGGTTTTTCTGGTGGGCGGCAAACCTGATGTGCTGGCACAAACGGAAGCGAAGCTGAGGGCACAGTGGAATGTGAATATTGTTGGTAGCCAGGATGGCTATTTTGCGCCAGAGCAGCGCGATGCGTTGTTTGAGCGCATTCGCGCCAGCGGTGCACGGATTGTTACCGTCGCGATGGGGTCGCCACGACAGGAAATCCTGATGCGCGACTGTCGTCACCACTATCCTGATGCCTTGTATATGGGCGTGGGGGGAACGTATGACGTCTTTACCGGGCATGTGAAGCGTGCCCCGCTCGTGTGGCAAAACTTAGGACTGGAATGGCTGTATCGCTTACTGTCCCAGCCGAGCCGTATTTTTCGGCAGTTTAAGCTACTGAAATACGTTGCCTATCACTACAGCGGTCGCCTGTAGCCTCATTGAATTGGCGCGTTGAACGCGCCAACCTTTCTCTGCGATATATCGCCCTGTTTTTTTATTCCTATTCGATTTTGATTGTCTATTTGCCAGCCAATCGGGAATACAGAATTCTATCTTTGGCCTATTCGTCATCCCTGATGTGTTATTCACATTCACATTACGGTATTTTCATGGCCGCTGATTTGAGGCGAGGGATCATTCTTTCTACTCGATCGCCTTTCTGAATAAGAACAATAACCGGCAGTAGCCGGGATAAGCACAACATAAAGACAGAGGATATATGGCAGAAGATGTAAAGCAGGAAAAACTCCATCGGGGGTTAGAAGCCCGACACATTGAGCTGATTGCGCTGGGTGGCACGATCGGCGTCGGGCTGTTTATGGGCGCGGCCAGCGCGCTGAAGTGGGCAGGGCCATCGGTATTGCTGGCCTATATTGTCGCTGGGATCTTCGTTTTCTTCATCATGCGCTCAATGGGTGAGATGCTCTATCTGGAGCCGGTCGCGGGATCGTTTGCCGTCTACGCGCACAAATACATGAATCCCTTTTTCGGTTATCTCACCGCATGGGGTTATTGGTTTATGTGGATGGCGGTTGGGATTTCGGAAATTACCGCCATTGGCGTGTATGTTCAGTACTGGTTCCCCGATTTGCCACAGTGGATACCGGCTATCGCCGCGGTTGCGCTGGTGGCGGGTGCAAACCTTGCGGCAGTCAGGCTGTATGGCGAAATTGAATTCTGGTTCGCAATGATAAAAATCACCACCATCGTTGTGATGATTATCGTTGGCGTCGGCATTATCTTCTTCGGCTTTGGTAACCACGGTCAGGCAACTGGATTCAGTCATCTGACCGAACACGGCGGTTTTCTGGCCGGAGGCTGGAAAGGTCTGCTGTTTGCACTCTGTCTGGTGGTGGCGTCTTATCAGGGCGTTGAGCTGGTCGGTATCACGGCGGGTGAGGCGAAAAATCCGCAGGTGACGCTGAAGCGAGCAATTAACAACATTCTGTGGCGCATCCTGATTTTCTATGTGGGCGCGATCTTCGTTATCGTCACGATTTTCCCCTGGAATGAAATCGGCACGTCCGGCAGCCCGTTTGTGCTGACCTTTGCGAAAATTGGCATTACGGCGGCAGCAGGTATCATCAACTTTGTGGTACTGACGGCTGCGCTGTCCGGCTGTAACAGCGGCATGTATAGCTGTGGGCGTATGCTGTATTCGTTGGCTAACAATCGCCAGCTTCCCGCCTGGTTAGGTAAAGTGACGGCCAGCGGCGTACCGGCTGCGGGTGTCATGATTTCGATTCTGTGCCTGATGGCCGGGTCGGTGCTGAATTACATTATCCCTAACCCGGAAAAAGTGTTTGTTTATGTTTATAGCGCGAGTGTACTACCGGGCATGGTGCCGTGGTTTGTGGTGTTGATTAGCCAACTGCGTTTTCGTGAACAGCATCGTGCCGCGCTGGCCGCACATCCGTTTAAATCGATATTGTTCCCGTGGGTAAACTACCTGACGATGGCGTTTTTGCTGTGTGTGCTGGTGGGAATGTACATCAATATCGATACGCGGATGTCTTTATTGGTCGGTGTCGCGTTTTTAGCCGTGGTCAGCCTGTGTTATTTCGCACTGGGACTGGGTAAAAAAACGTCGTTGGTAGGGGGTAAATCGTAGTGTTTTGGGGCGGGAAGGGCGTAACTGTATGTTATTTAGCTTGGAATGAACAAATCATAATCAAACGCATCATTTCGATAAAAAAGCACTAGACAGCCAGTCGCTAAGCCCGTAATATCCCGCCCCGCAACGGCGCTAAGCGCCCGTAGCTCAGCTGGATAGAGCGCTGCCCTCCGGAGGCAGAGGTCTCAGGTTCGAATCCTGTCGGGCGCACCATTATATTTTTATGAAGTATGTTGTGTGCAAGAGCTGCGGTGGTACACTTTTTTTCGTAAAGAAAGTATCCCGTAAAAAGGAAGTACCGCGTAATAAGATGTAAAGTGTGGTGATGGTGGCTATAGCTCAGTTGGTAGAGCCCTGGATTGTGATTCCAGTTGTCGTGGGTTCGAGTCCCATTAGCCACCCCAGATTTTGCAGCTAGAGTAGTTGATTGACAGTTTGTGAGTTATGCGAAGGTGGCGGAATTGGTAGACGCGCTAGCTTCAGGTGTTAGTGTTCTTACGGACGTGAGGGTTCAAGTCCCTCTCTTCGCACCACACACAAACGAGAACATCAGTGATGTTCAAAAAAGCAGTACATTCGGCGAGTAGCGCAGCTTGGTAGCGCAACTGGTTTGGGACCAGTGGGTCGGAGGTTCGAATCCTCTCTCGCCGACCAATTACAAAGAAAAGCACATCGAAAGATGTGCTTTTTTTTCGTCTGCAATTCGCCTTCTCTGGCAAAAGCCTTGCCGGATTTATCAACCCGAGAAGACGTTGTGGTTCCCTGCGATATCGCGCATTACAGCGCGTAATGCACTGGCGCTAGCGCGCTGCTATCGATACTTTCTCGCATTGATTTTAGTGCGGTATCAAAAGGACACAGCGTGCCTTTTTCTGTCTGCTGGCAGCCCTGAGAGGTAAATTCCTCTTTCAGTAACGGCTGCCGATCGTCAAGCGGCGTCAGTGAGCGAATCTGATCCAACGACTGTGTCTGGAAATAGATACGCAAGAAGCGCTGCTGAGTAGTGGTGTCGCGCCAGCGTTCGAAGACCAGACTGCCCGCGGGCGGAATGTTATCGGCGGTATCGCCGGGTAGCTGCCAATGAAACTGCAACAGTGTGCGCAGGTAGGCGATATTGGTATCGTGAGCGACATACAGCAAGTAAGGGACGGCTGGTGGCTCACCTTGTGTGGTGTCCTGTTCTTCCTGCGTCCCTTGCGCTAAAGCCTGTGCGATTTGCTGCATGAATAGCGAACCGCCGCGCTGTGCAATATAGGGAACATCATTGGTGAAGTCGTATTTAGCGGTCATCGGTGCCATCAGCGGGATGAGATCTTGTGTGTTGCGGACATGACCAAAGGCAACCTGTGCCAGTGGCAAGTTTTCGCTGTACTCCAGTAGGAAAACCTCGCTCATATTCGCCAGCGTATTCAGGCCGCTGATAGAAATCGAACCTTCTTTATCCTGCTTGTTCGCCCACGGTTTATCAAACACCGGGCACGGCTTACCTGCCTCGCATACAACCTGCTTTAACAGCTCGATGCTGGGCTTAAGACGCTGATAGGCGATATCCAAATCACCTCCCATGGCTTTCAGCACTTCGGCCTTTGCCCGTTCGGGGTCAAGCGTGCCAATCCCCATTTTATCCCCGTGGAACATCGGATCCTGCTTTTCATCCTCAACGGCATGCGTCGCAACGCCGCAGCCCGGAAACATGCCGTCCATATAGGCTTGTGCGGTTGCGCGGGTGCGTTGTAGCGGACTGGCGAGCACATAAATCTGCTGTTCCGTTGGGCAACCTGACGCGAACAGATGCTGCTGACGATAATACTCGCCCTCATAGCGGCCTTTTAGCACGGTGGCAGCATAGCCGTGTCCGGTTAATTCACCGTCACGCGTGACCCACTGCGGCCATTCTCGTGCCGTGCCGGACTCCAGCGTCGTCGTGTTGGATTCTGTTGGAGGACGTACGCCATGACGGCTGACTTCAACGACCTTTTCCAGAAGATAGCGATCCTGAGCCTGAGCCTGAGTAGAGAAAGCTGAAATAATGATCATGGTAATCAATAAGCTACGGGGAGTGCGTAATGTCGTGTGGGAAAGCATGGTAATCCTTCGTCAGCGGTCATACGGATAAGGAGCTTCATTGTAGGAAGAGGAAAGTGACAAAGGGGTTTTTCAGCAGAGGAGAGAGTGTTAGCGAACATTTCTGCATGCATAGTTTGCAATCAAACTTTTTGATCTAAGATAGATCCCAAAGGTATAAAGCGCATAATTTCCGCATGTTATATTTTTAAAAATTAAAAAGACGACATAAATCCCCGCCTGATAAATCCAACACTAACGAGTTAATTATGGCATCACATCTTATTGATTTTCTTCTTATAGGGAATAATTTTGGCACGCCTGAAATGCGCGGCGTATGGTCCGAGCATAACCGCCTGACTAAACAGGTCGAAGTCGAAGTTGCCCTGGCGCTTGCCGAGGGTGAACTGGGTGTCATTCCGCTGGATGCGGCAAAAACCATTGCAGAAAACGCTGACGCAAGCGCGCTTAACGTTGAAGAGATTGCAAAAGATGCCGCGCGCATGAAGCATTCTCTGATGCCGACGATTGCCGCGATTCAAAAACAGTGCGGTGCCGCGGGTGAGTTTATTCACTACGGCGTGACCACGCAGGACATCGTTGATACGGCGACGGTGTTACAGCTGAAACAATCTTTTGATATTGTCGTCAGAGATACACAACTGCTGGCCGTTGAGTTGAAACGTCTGGCAAAGAAACACCAGCATACGCTGATGGCCGGTCGTACCCACGGTATGCAGGCGCTACCTACCACGTTTGGCTTCAAACTGGCTGTGTGGCTGGATGAGTTTATCCGCCACCTCGAACGTCTGAGTGAAATCAAGGAACGTGTTCTCGTCGGCAACATCAACGGTGCCATCTGCACCTATGCTTCTTTTGGCGAACAAGGGCCGGAAATCGAGCGTCTGACGCTGGATAAACTGGGGCTGAATACGCCGAATATCGGCTGGCAGTCTGCCCGCGATCGTTTCTCCGAATACGCCTCTGTCGCGGTGCTGATCAGCGGTACGCTGGGTAAAATCGGCAACGAATTGTATAACCTGATGCGCACCGAGATTAACGAAATCGAAGAGCCGTTCTCCGAAGGGAAAATCGGTTCTACCACGATGCCGCATAAACGTAATCCTGCCGCACTGGAAGGGCTGGCGAGCCTGACTGCTCCGCTGTTTAAGAGCGCCGCGCTGATTCATGAATCCATGAAAGTTGAGCATGAGCGTGATGCGATGAGCTGGCGCGCGGAGTGGATCGCGCTGCCGGAAATCAATATCTATCTGTCCGCTCAGCTTCAGAACGCGCTTGGCATCCTGCGTGGCATGTCCGTCAACGAGAAGCAAATGCTGGCGAACCTCGATCTGCAAAATGGCCTGCTGCTGTCTGAAAAAGTGATGTTTGAGATTGGTAAACGTCTCGGCAAGCAGACCGCTCACCATCTGGTTTACGAATGCTCTATGCAGGCATTCGAGCAGAATCAATCGTTTAAATCGGTGCTATTGACCCATCCGGTGCTTTCCGAGCAGGTGACTGCCGCCGATCTGGACGAATGGCTGAATCCGGCTAACTACGTTGGCAGTGCGCCGCAGAAAGTGGATGACGTGATTCGTTATGCGGACAACTCCGGCCTGCTGCCAGCATAAGGTGACATCATGAGTATCGT
This sequence comes from Pectobacterium sp. A5351, assembly GCF_028335745.1. NCBI lineage: Bacteria > Pseudomonadati > Pseudomonadota > Gammaproteobacteria > Enterobacterales > Pectobacteriaceae > Pectobacterium > Pectobacterium sp. A5351. The sequence continues at coordinate 4,068,273 of NZ_CP116477.1, read as the reverse complement.
ATTTCGTCAGGCTACGCTTGCGGACGATGAGACCTATCTGGCACTGGCGCTGGCGGCATTTGAGCCGATTCGCCAACTGGGTATCAATTTTTCTGCCGCCCATGCGGACATCGATATGGTGCGTACGCACATTGCCTCACATGGCGTTTATGTGATGGAAAAAGACGGTGAGATGGTGTCGTCATTTACCATCCGCTATCCGTGGGGGCCGGAGCCGGGCCCGTTCGGTTTGCCCCATTTGGGCTGGTTTGCGACGCACCCTGGCTATAAAAAACAGGGGTTGGGTAAGCAAATGATGAACTGGCTGGAAGAAGAGATTCTGATTAACCAGCTCAAAGCCCCTGCGGTGTCGCTTGGCACCGCGCAAAACCACCCGTGGCTGATTGAGATGTACAGAAATTATGGTTTCAAGGAAGTCGGGCAGACGAATCTGGGAAAAGGACACCTGACAATCTGGATGGAAAAAATCCTTGATAACCAATTGTATGACCAGTGGAAAGATAAAAATTCAAAAAGAGAGGCAGTAAAATGATGAAAAAAGTAACGTTGTCTGTTCTGGCGCTGACGACCGCCTTTCTTGTCGCTGGCTGTGACTCTGGGAAAAGCAGCGCCGAGCAGGAAAAAGTACTGAAAGTGGGTTCAACAGGCCAGAGTTATCCAAGTGGCTTCAAGCAAGATAACAAGCTGGTCGGGTTTGACGTTGAAGTGACGGAAACCATCGCGAAAGATCTGAACTACAAAGTTGAGTGGGTTACCGCCGATTTCAGTGGTCTGATGGGGCAACTGGAAGCGAGAAAACTGGATACGGTCGCGAACGTGGTGGCAATTACCCCCGCACGTCAGGAAAAGTATAACTTTGCCCAACCGTACAGTTATTACGGTAGCCAGATTGTGACGCACAAAGACAACACGGACATTAATACATTGGCTGACCTGAAAGGGAAAACGGTGGCTGGTGTTCTGGGTTCCAACCACGTTAACAACCTGAAAAAAGCCTTTGCCGACGGCAGCGTGAATATTCGTACCTATGAAACGCGCGATGGCGCGATGAACGATGCGTTGTCTAAACGTGTTGAAGGCTATGTGAATTCACGTCCGATCCTGTTGGCAGAAATCAATAAGCGTAACCTGCCGTTCAAACTGGTTGGTGAGCCGCTGGTGATTGAAGAAGTGAGCTTCCCGTTCCATAAGGACGAAAATGGTGATGCATTACGTAAACAATTCGATGCTGAATTGACGAAAATGCGTGAAGATGGACGCCTGAAAGCGCTCGCCGAAAAATACTTTGGTGAGGACATCTCTGTTCCACCGAAAAAGTAACGCTATTGCCGCTTGTCGGTTGACTTATCACCTTCTCCACCGGCGCAATATGGCCGGTGGAAGCATTAATGGTATGACTCATGAATGTCGATCTTGCCTACCTGTTAAAAGTCTTTCCTCAGGTATTAATGTATTTGCCGACCACGTTGTTCCTTGCCGTGGTTTCGATGTTTTTTGCTATGGTTCTCGGCCTGATACTGGCGTTAGTCCGTGAAAGCAAGATCGTCGTGGTAGTAAAAATCGTCGAACTGTATATCTCGCTGTTCCGCGGGATTCCATCGCTGGTTCAGTTGTTTATTATCTACTTCGGCCTGCCGCAGCTATTCCCCGGCTTATCCAATCTGGATGCGATGACGGCGGCGATTATCGGCTTTAGCCTGAAAACGTCCGCCTATATGGCAGAGATTTTCCGTGCGGGTCTGGCCTCGGTGGATTTCGGACAGACGGAAGCGGGCCTATCTATTGGCATGAGTAAAGCGCAGGTCTATCGCCGCATCGTGTTGCCTCAGGCCATGCTGAACGCGCTGCCAGCGACGGGGAACACGTTCATTTCTCTGATTAAAGATACCTCGGTGGCTTTTGCGTTGGGTGTCTCCGAACTGTTCGCGGAAGGCAAAATGATTGCTGCCGAATCTCTGCGTTTCTTTGAGACCTTCCTGGTTGTGGGTCTGATTTACTGGTTGGTGATCATTGTTTATTCCTGGCTGCAAAAGCAGTTGGAGAAGAAACTGAATCACTCGCTACAGCGATAAGGGGCTGACATGATCAGTGTAAAGAATCTTTCTAAACGCTTTGGCGATCAGGTGGTGTTGGACAACATTAGTCTGGATATCGCGAAAGGCGAAGTGGTTGCGATCATCGGTCCATCCGGTTCGGGTAAATCTACGCTGTTGCGCTGCCTGAATCTGTTGGAGACGCCGGAATCAGGTACGATCGAAATTGGTGAACAAACGCTGGATACGCGTCGTTACTCCTCTAAAGAAGCCTACGCGCTGCGCCGTCAGACGGCGATGGTGTTCCAGAGTTACAACCTGTTTAAGAATAAAACGGCGCTGGAGAATGTGACGGAAGCGCTGATTGTCGTGAAAAAGATGCCGAAGAAGCAGGCGAATGACATTGGTCTGGCGCTGCTGGAGCAGGTGGGTCTGCTGCCGCAGGCGGCACAGTATCCGGTGACGCTGTCCGGCGGGCAACAGCAGCGCGTGAGTATTGCGCGTGCGCTGGCGGTGGATCCGAAAGCCATTCTATTTGATGAACCAACGTCGGCACTGGATCCGGAAAGGGTACACGAAGTGCTTCAGGTGATTCAGAAGCTGGCGAAAAACGACACCACGATGGTGATCGTCACCCATGAAATGCAGTTTGCGAAAGAAGTGGCTGACCGTGTGATCTTCATGGCGGATGGTCACATCGTTGAAGAAGGTCCGGCGGAGCAAGTCATTAGCTTCTCGGACAACCCGCAGACCCAGCGTTTCCTGCGTCAGTTGACCAAGCTGCCTGAGCCGCTTGAGTACGATATTTAACGCATACGTAGATACACCTGCACGCCTGAACAAGGCAGCCCTGTGAGACCGGGCACGATAATGTGGAGCAAGTATTCATGAGAACAGCACCTCAGCATGAGCCTTTGGCTCAGTTTATTCAGGCGTTTCGCCACGATTTACACCGTAACCCTGAGCTGTCGAATCAGGAGTTTGAAACCACGAAGAAGATTCGTGCGGTATTGGAAAAAGAGGGGATTCGCGTCCTCGATCTGCCGCTGAAAACGGGTTTGGTTGCCGAAGTGGGCGGCCTTCAGGATGGCCCGTTGGTCGTGGTGCGTTCTGACATCGACGCCCTGCCGATTGAAGAAGAGTCTGGCGTAGAATTCACGTCGCTCAATAAAGGGGTGATGCACGCCTGCGGTCATGATTTTCACTCCTCCGCGGCGTTGGGTGCGGCGATTCTGTTGAAAAAAATTGAGCCAGAGCTGAAAGGTACGGTGCGGATTTTATTCCAGGCGGCTGAAGAGACAGGGCTGGGCGCGCCGGAAGTGATTGCTGTCGGTGCATTGGACAATGCGGTAGCGATTTTCGGTATCCACAACGATCCGACGCTGCCTGTTGGCGTTATCGGCGGGAAAGATGGCGCGTTGACGGCGGGTGTTGACCGCTTTGAGATCAAGATTGCTGCGAAAGGCTGTCATGCCGCGAAGCCGCATGAAGGCAACGATCCTATTATCATTCTGGGTCAGTTGATTTCTGCCGTACAGACCATCATCAGCCGTACGGTGTCTTCTGACAACAATGCGGTGGTGTCGATTACTCAGGTTCATAGCGGCAGCACCTGGAACGTTATCCCGGATACTGCCTATGTTGAAGGCACGGTCAGAACGTTCAATCAGGACGCGCGTGATTTGATTGAACAGCGTTTCCGCCAGATCGTGGCCGGTATTGCCAGCACCTTTGGCGCAGAAATCGAGTTCCTGTGGCACGCTGGGCCGCCGTCGGTGGTTAACACGCCGGAGTGGGTCGAGTTTGCGCTGAATGTAGCGAGTGACGAAGGGTTTGAAGCTCGCCGCGTGGAAGCCAGCCCGATTGGTGAAGATTTTGCGTTCTATCAGCAGAAACTGCCGGGTACGTTCATGATGGTCGGCTCCGGCGGACCGTATGCGCTGCACCACCCGAAATTCCGCGTTGACGATCGCGCGCTGTTCCCGACCGCGCACTATCTGTACCAGATGGCGAAGCAGAGTCTGGAACAACTCTCCTCCCGCTAAGTTCTCCTGATTTTGTTAATGTATCCGCGTCGGTTTTCCGCGCGGATATTTTTTGCCTCTTAATGACTCAGGATCTGATCCAGAAATTGGCGCGTGCGCGAGTGTGATGGCGTGTTGAAGAACGCCTGCGGTGGGGCGGATTCCACAATGCTGCCGTCGGCCATCAGAATGACCTTGTCCGCGACCGTTTTGGCAAAGCCCATTTCATGGGTGACGACGATCATCGTCATACCGGATTCCGCCAGATCGAGCATCACATCCAGCACCTCTTTAATCATCTCCGGGTCCAGCGCCGAGGTGGGTTCATCAAACAGCATGATTTCCGGCTGCATGCACAGTGCCCGGGCAATGGCCACGCGCTGCTGCTGACCGCCAGAGAGCTGTAGCGGGAATTTGTGCGCCTGATTGGCGATATGCACCTTTTCCAGGTAGTGCATCGCTAAATCAATGGCTTCCTGCTTCTTACGCTGTTTGACCAGTGTCGGGCCGATCGTCAGATTATCCAGCACGTTCAGGTGGGGAAACAAATTGAACTGCTGGAACAGCATACCGATGCCGGCGCGCACGCGATTGATGTTCTTGATGTTGTCATTGACCTCAATACCCTTCACGCGGATGTGTCCGTCGTGGTGCTCTTCCAGTCGGTTAATGCAGCGGATGAGCGTGGATTTGCCGGAGCCTGAAGGGCCGCAAATCACTACACGCTCGCCTTTCTTCACGTTCAGCGTCACGTTATTCAGCGCCTGAAACGCACCGTACCATTTGCTGACGGCGTCGATCTCAATAATGACGTTGCTGTCTTTGGCTAAGCTCATGATAACAAAGCTCCTATCGGTATTTTCATCAACGGCTATCGCTTAACCGTGATACGTTTCTGGGTTACGGCTGGCATCAATGCGTTTTTCTACCCACAGCGCGTAGCGTGAGAGCAAGAAGCCAAACAGCAGATAGATAGCCGAGATGAAAAGGTACGTTTCAATGTAATAACGCCGCCATAGCGGGTCCTGCATCACCGAACTGGTGGCAGTAAGGATGTCGAACAGCCCGATAATGATGACGAACGAGGTATTCTTCATGGCGGCGATAATATGGTTGGTCATGGCGGGCAGGCAGATGCGCAGCGCCTGCGGCAGGATGATTTTGGTCGTCGTGTGCCAATAGCCGAGGTTGAGCGCCATCGCCGCTTCGTATTGCCCACGTGGAACAGACTGTAAACCACCACGAATCACCTCAGCCTGATAGCAGGCGAAAAACAGCGCGATGCCGATGATGATGCGCAGCAGTTTGTTGATTTCCACCCCAGCGGGCAGGAATAGTGGGAAGACGTTAACGGCGACGAACAGAATCGTGATGAGCGGCACGCCGCGCAGGCCCTCGATAAAAATAACCGACAGACCGCGCAGAAAAGGCAACGGCGATCGCCGCCCCAGCGCCAGCAGAACCGAAACCGGCATCCCGATGACGACGGTGCCGCTGAACAGCAGAATCGTCAGCGGCAGTCCGCCCCATTCGCTGGAAGGCACGTAAGATAAGCCAAACACGCCACCAGACATCAGGATGGCGATGCCGACTACCGCGACGCTCCACAGCGGTAAGAGGATGCGCGAGTGCCAGAAGCGCGGCATCAGCGACAGGCCAAGCGCCAGAAACCAGATTCCCATCGCCAGTATCAGACGCCAGTGTTCATCGTAAGGATAAAGGCCAAACAGGATGGGGCGATGCTTTTCCACGATCACCGCCCAGCAGGCACCAGTGGCCACGCGGCAGATGTCTGGGTCAGTGGTGTACCACACGGCATCGAGAATGCCCCAGTACAGCAGTTTATTGCCGACGTTCCACATTAGCACCGCCAGTAGCAGTGTGAGTACGGTTTGCGGCACGCTGCTGAACAGGTGGCGACGCAGCCACAGCAGCGGCGTGCGCAAGCGGCTGGGAACGGCGGAGAGTGACAGTACCGGAAATAACATTCAGTGCTCCTCAGCGCTCTTTGATGGCGACGACGCGGTTAAACAGGTTCATCAGCAGCGATGTCACGATGCTGACCGTCAGGTAAACCACCATCATGATGGCAATCACTTCGAGCGCCTGACCGGTCTGGTTCATCAGCGTGTTACTGATGTTCGCCAACTCCGGGTAACCCACCACGACTGCGATTGAACTGTTTTTTGACAGGCTGACATATTGACTGGTCAACGGCGGAACGATGACGCGCATGGCCTGTGGAATGATGATGTGGCGCATCATATGCCAGGGCGAAAAAGACAGCGCGCGCGCCGCTTCCAGCTGGCCTTTGGGGATAGACTGAATGCCTGCCCGCACGATTTCCGCGATAAACGCAGAGGAATAGAGCGCAATGCCAAGCAGCAGCGCAGTAAATTCAGGGCTGACGGTAAAGCCACCGCGGAAGTTAAAGCCGCGCAGGATAGGTCGGTCAAGCTCTGCTGGAGCGCCAGAAAGCCACCAGACCAGAAGCGGTAACCCGATGATCGCGGCCAGCGTCAGGCGACCTGTAGGCAGAGAGCGGCCTGCATTTTCCCGCATGTAGCGTGCGAGGCGATTCAGGATCAGGCTAATCAGTACCGCGATAAGCAGGGCGACTCCCATCCACAGCCAGCCGTGGTGTGCGGCGGGAACAGCAAAAGACAGCCCGCGATTGGTCAGAAATCCCAGGCTACCAAGCTCGATGGCATCGCGTGGCGAGGGCAAATTACGGATCACCACCGACCAGAAAATCACCTGCAAGATCACGGGGATATTGCGCATCAGCTCGATGTATCCCCCGGCAAGCCGTGCCAGTAGCCAGTTGCGGGAGACGCGGGCGATGCCGACGGAAAAACCCAGCAGTGTGGCGAGTACGATGCCGCATAGCGTGACGTACAGAGTATTCAGTAACCCGACGCCAAGCGCGCGCAGATAACTGTCGCGTGGCGTAAACGCGATGCGCTTTTCACCAATTTCAAACTGTGCCGCGTGGTCGAGAAAGCCAAAGCCTGTCGCGATATTCTGCGAACGCAGGTTCTCGACCACATTGGCGTACAGCCAGTAGCTGAAAACAACAATCAGGAGGCCGAGCAGGCACTGATAAATCCAGGCGCGCAGCGCTTTGCTGTCAAATGCGTTCAACAGACGGCGCGAATAAGATAGCGCTCCCGGCCACGGTGGTGCAGAGGCTGACGGCAGCGTCTTGTTTGGTGATTTCATTACCGGCGGTCTTTTCTTCTGGTGATTACCGAGTAGAACACGCACCCGGTGACAGCGATGCGTGAATGCGGTGGTATGACGTCAGCCGACGATCTCCATGCTGACGCCAGTAGCATGGTGACTTAACGAATGGGCAGGCCGTAGAGCAGACCGCCTTTCGTCCAGAGATTATTCAGGTCGCGCTCCAGCGGGGCTGGGGTATCTGGCCCGAAGTGGCGGTTATAAATATCGCCGTAATTGCCTACCTGCTTAATCAGGTTGTAAGCCCACTGGTTATTCAATCCTAACTTCTGGCCGTAATCGCCAGTGACCCCAAGCAATGCCTGTATATCTGGATCTGTGGATTTGAGCTTGCTGTCCACGTTCTGCTGGCCGATTTCCATCTCTTCGGCGTTGAACGTGGCATACACCACCCATTTCACGATGTCGTACCACTGATCGTCGCCCTGACGGACTGCCATTGCCAACGGCTCTTTTGAGTAAATCCCCGGTAGAATGACGTGGTCAGAGGGCTTTTCTGCATCGAAGGTGCGTACGCCGGGCAGCGCCACTTTATCGCGGGCAATGACGTCGCAGCGCCCGGACAGATAGGCCGCGACATATTCTTTGTTGTTCTCAATAACCACCGGGGTGTAATGCAGGTTGCGCGACGCGAAAATCTGCGCGACGTTGCGCTCGGTGCTGCTGCCCGGTGTGATGCAGACGGTCGCGCCATCCAGATCTTCCACTTTCTTCACATTGGCGCTGGCTCGCACCATAAAGCCTGTTCCGGTATAGAAGGTTGGCGGAGCGAAGTTCAGCCCCAGCGACGTATCGCGCGACAAATCGGCAGTGATATTGCGTGACAGCACGTCAACTTCACCAGACTGAATCGCTGGGAAGCGCTGTGCGGTAGACAGGGCGGCAAAACGCACCTTGCTGGCATCGCCAAAAATAGCGGCGGCTAACGCGCGGCAATAATCGACGTCCAGCCCGGTCCACTGCCCTTTGCTATCAATCGCAGAAAAGCCGTGGCGTGCCGGGTGCACGCCGCAAACCAGCTCACCGCGTGCTTTGATCTTTTTGAGCGTTTCGCCATTTCCAGCGTCAGCGGCAGTGGCCAGAGCAACAGGCAGCAAGAGACTCCCTAAAGTCAGCGCTGTGGCAGTCGTCAATGAGAGTAGTTTTCTCAGCATAGTATCCTCAGAATAGTCGGTGTTGTTTTAACGTGTTGTAATCAATTGTTTTTATTATGGTGCGTCCATTTGTATACAAATGTTCTCAATGTTACATTCAAATGGCAAATAGCATATTTCTCTATCTAAAGCTGAATAGTGGATATAGCCATTTTGGGGATCACATGAAGGGGAACAGAGAACTGCGCCTCGCACGGTAAGCAAGGCACAGAAGGGAGAGATTAGCGGGCGAGCAGGCCTTGTACGCCTTGCCAAATGAGCTGAGCGCTGAGAATCAACATGGTGAGGCGAAAAGTGGTGCGGAAAAGTTTTTCGGGCAGATTGTCCAGCAGGCGCGTGCCCAGCCAGGTACCCAGTACACCGCTGGCAATCATTGCGGCCAGCATCGGCAGCCAGTCGTGATAGGCAAACCCCATCAGCCCGAATGCCAGAATCTTCAAGCCGTGCTGTAACACCATGCAAAGCGCATGTGTGGCGATCAGCGGCTGTTTGGTCAGCCCTTGAGAACTGATAAGCCCAGCGACCATCGGGCCTGTTGCGCCGACGATCATGGTGCCAAGGCTGGTGAGCGCACCACCGAGAATGAAGAACAATCGATTAACCGGTTTTGGCGCGGTGCGTTTACGAAAAACCGACCACAGAATGAAACTGGCCAGCGCAATTTTTGCCACGCTGTCTGGGATCCAAACGACGACGGGCGCGCCCAGTGCGATGCCGATGACGCTGCCGATAAAAAACCACAGCGCCAATGGCCAGACGATATACAAACGCTGAATCAGGCTGCGGCTCAGGTTGGAGCCTAGCTGGACGATGCCGTGTACCGGCAGCAGGCTGCTGACTGGCATCCCGAGACCCATGATCGCAAGCAAGGTGACGCCACCGCCCAGCCCCAGCGCGGCCGTTAACGCCGACGTCAAAAAACTGCAAAAAATCAGGATACCGGCAAAGAGCGGAGAAATGTCGGGCGGAACAAGATGTAGCATGGTGAAACCCATCGCGTGGTCGAGCAAATGATAATGCCTGATGCGTTCAATTCGTATCAAGCACCCGTTCCGCTGTTAACGATAATCGTCATGCAGCAGGCGTTGATACAACGCCAGCGCCTCAGGGCGTGGCAAAGCCTGACTGGCGCAGTCGATGAATTTCTCCGCAATCAGATTATCCGGCAGCGGGTTCTCTGCGCTGGAGCCACACGCACCTGCCACGCGACGATGATAGGTGTGGCCGTCACGAGTGATTAGCGTAACGTGCGCCGTGTGTGTGGTGGGCTCGTCATGACAGATGAGTTCAACGCGTGCCATCAGCGATTGTGTGGTGAGGTCGTGCAGCGCCGCTTCGTCAATAAAATCGTCCAGCGTCAGCTTTCCCTGCACCCAGGCACGGGCAATACAGTAGTGCAGGCTGAATTTCCCCGCCAGCGGCGTATCCGGCGTCGGGATGTTGATGTGCGGGAAGCGAATAGGGTGGATGGCAATCTGAATGCGTTCCAGCGATTCAGGCTCCAGTCCGGTTTCCTCGCGCAGCGCCAGCAGCCCGTCCAGTGGTGCCAGAATGGCGTAGCAGCAGGGGAAATATTTAAAATTATTCCCTTTTACGGGGTCCAGAATATGAGACGGTGCGGACCAAGGTTCGGTTAACGGCGTGGTGTCGACGTTTTCGGCGGCGCGGTTGTAGACGTTGAAATACCCGTGGTGATGTTCAAATGCGGTATCCCCCGCGCTGTACCCCTGACGCGCCAATAATACCGCCATGACGGCGCTGCGGTTAGCGTGACCGACCGCCAGCGATTTCGTTTGGCTGCCGAAGTTGGATTTGATGCCGGAGGCGAGTGATGCCGTGATTGCAAAGGCGGTCGCCGTTTCTTCTTCACTAAGCTTCAGCAGCACCGCGCAGGCTGCCACGCCCGCGAAAATGCCGACGGACGTTGTCGGGTGCCAGCCGTTGCGATATTGAAAAGGGCTGACGGCTTTGCCCATGCGTACCGCAGTTTCATAGCCGCACAGGTAGGCGTGCAGGATGGTTTCTCCATCAGCTTCCTGCTCGTCAGCCAATGCCAGCAGCGCGGGCAGCACGGCGACGGAAATATGCCCGTGCAGCCAGGAGTTGGAATCGTCGAAATCGAGTAAATGTGCGGATGTGCCATTCAAGAGCGCAGCGTCCAGCGCGTTCAGTGTGAGGTCGGTGCCGAAAATGCGGCTCTTTCCCACGGCGGTGGAGGGAACGATCACCGCCCTGAGTTTTTGTGCACCGTCCTGAACTCCCCCCGCGAGCGTGACGCCCAGCGTGTCAATGACGGCAGTGCGGGCGTGTGCCAATACGTCGGCAGGAAACGTCTGGCGAGAGAATTCCAGCAGATTATGGGCAAGCTGGCGGGCAATGGTCATGAAAGTATCCTGTCGTTAGCGTGAAGTTTTTATGCTGAATGGTTTATGGCGAGCGACAGCGCGTCAGCCTGCCAGAAGCTCAGTGAGTGCAGCGAGTGAACCCGGCTGCTCAAAGTGGAAAGCCGCCTGATAGAGCCGATTGCTACGGGCTTCCCCCAATACGGGGAGGGTTAGCGCGTCAAACTTGGCGCGCAGCTCTGTGTCGGTCAGCGGGTTTTGCGGGTGGCCGCGATAAACCTCGGTTTCCGCATGCAAGATTTCGCCGTCTTCCAGTTCGATATCGATAAATGCAGAGCTGGCTGATTGCCCCTCTACCGTGTCAATCTGTAGGCGCGACAGCAGTTGGCGCGGTGCCGGGTCGTCGACGGTCTGCTGCGTGAAATCCGTATCGGTGAGGCGGTAGCCGCTCAGCGCCAACGCAATACAGTGTGGAATGCTGAATTTGCTCTCCAGTGGGGTTTGCGGGTTGGTGATTCCCGCGTTCACCATGCCCATCGGGTGGACTTTGGCATGAATACGGGCGATCGCACGGCCTTTTAGCTGCGGATAGAGCTTAAGCGCGGTTTCGATTGACGCATGAGTTCCCCGACAGCTGGCATACAGCTTGTAGCCATTGCCGAGCAGTTCCCAACTCTCGCCAAAATCGAGCGGCGGGATAACGGCGCTGCCGTCCTGCACGAACGTTTTCACCCAGCCATCGGTTTCATAAAAGTGATGGGCGGCGATAAAGCCCTCATCAGCCAATTCCGCTGCCGTGATGCCGTCCATGGCCGCTTTACCAGCATGAAACGGTTTACCGTGTGTACCGGATGATTTCTGCAATCCTCCCATCATGGTAGCGGCAGCGCCCAGCGCATTGGCAATGGCATTGGGTTGCAGGCGCAGGATAGACGCCGCGACGGCAGCCGCCCCTGCGCGCCCGACAATTGACGTCGGGTGAAAGCCCCGGCGTTGCAGGCTACGTCCCACGCCAGGCACCCAGCCGCCTCCCAGTCTGGCCATGACTTCAAATCCGGTGATGAAAGCGATAAGCGTCGTGCGCTCGTCCGCGCCATAGTGCTGTGCCATCGCCAGCGCGGTAGACCAGCAGGGGCCACTGGGGTGCCCCGCGCCAGCCGGATGCGTATCATCATAATCAGCCGCATGAGAAAGCGTGCCGTTGATCAGTGCCGCCAGCGCCGGTGTGGTTTTTGTGCCGAGAATGAGCCGTGCATTACCCTGAGCTTGCCAGCGTTGTGCCACGCGTTGAACCGCGTTGGCTGCATCGTCTCCAACCGCGCCAATGGCGACGCCCAGATAGTCAATAAGCGCTCGCTTGGCTTCGTGCCATACGGTATCGGGGATCGTCATGGTGTGGGCGGTGTGAATGAACTGGCTGAGCGCGTCGCCGCGAGGAAACGTCGGGGTGGCAGACATCGTAGGAGCTCCTTAAACGAAAACGCGATGACATTGCCAGTACAGTCGAATGGTTCTGGGATTCACGTTTTGTCTTGTTGAATGCATTTGTATACAGTGTGTGGTGAAAAGCATATGCAATCGTCCATTCAGTGACAAAGACGCTTTTTCGCTAAGCTAAGTACAAAATATGCGATGCGATATCTTGCTAAAGGCAGGGCGTCGGGCAAACTTGAATTTTTCTCAATGCATGACGATCCGTAGTGCAGCATGAATGTGCTAACGCCACGAAAGGTGAGGCGTTTTTCCCGTCTGCACGTGGCTTTATTCCGACCGTCACACGATATATCAAGGGACTATGAACTTAACACTTAACGATAAAGCGCTGGCGCTGTCGCCGTTCGAGATATTGATTAACGCGATAGAGAAAGGCGAGCTGTTGCCTGGCGAACGTTTACAGGAAACGCGGCTGGCGAAGCAGTTTGGACTAAGTCGTACGCCGATTCGTGAGGCATTGCATCGCCTGGAAGCATTGGGACTGGTAGAACCGGGCCCGCAGCGTGGACTGATGATCGCACAGATTAGCTATGAGCGGCTTCGTCAGCTTTTCGCCGTGCGTGAAGGGTTGGAGCGGCTAGCGATGGAGCTTGCTGTCGCGTCTGCGTCGGCAGAAGAACTGGAACTGTTGCAGGATATGGTTGATGTGGAGAAGACGCTCACTGATAGCAGGCAACTGCACGATCATAATCGGCTTTTTCATCGTCAGATTTATCGGGCGACCCATAATCCGTATCTGAACGAGATGCTGGAAAACCTGCGTATTCATCTGTCGCTACTGCGCGGAACCACCTATGAATCGACGGAACGTACCGAAGAAGCGAGGCGTGAACATCAGGCCATTGTGGAAGCACTGGTGCGGCGTGATAAGGGCGCAGCACAAGAGGCTGCCTGCCAGCATATTCGTAACGGCTATCGTGCCCGACTAAGCATGTTAAATCAGCAGCTTTAATAGGACTGTCGGAAAAACACGACACTCGGGGGGATCTGCTGTCGCAAAAGAGAGACATTTAATCTATTGATTAATAATGATTAATATTTTATTTGGTAAACCTGTCTCTGAACAGCGACAGGTTTTGTGAGCCCGATCTCGTTTTCACCGCTCGTCACGTCTTTACTTTTCCAGTAGTTAAAAAATAAAAATATTATTTATTATTATATAGTTACTATGATTTCATAAGTCGATAGCAATAAAATTATGCATGTTGGCATAATTTATGCTTAAATAAGCGGGTAGATGCTCATTCCACCTTCTATGTTTGCTTCGGCTTCATAATCCTGGGAATGACGCAGAGCCAATTTGAGGTGCCTATCGTCCAACTCCAGATGAAGATGCAAATCTCCATCGGGCTTTCCGGACATAACGTTGAGTGAGGCACCATTCTGTTGTCTGACAGACCTGAAATTTTCAACGCTTACCGTTTATCGGTAAGCGTTTTTTTTCGTCTGATGAAAATGTTCGGTCGCCGTCTGCTATCAGGCTAGATGAAGCCGTCTATAAAAAACAGTCCATAAAAAGAGAAAGGCTCCAAAAAGGAGCCTTATGAAAGGGATAGTGTCGCGATCAGTCGGCAGGTTGCTGTAGCGTGAGCAATAGCCCCTCGCGCCGCATTTGCGCTGCTTCATCCGGCAGACGCAACCGATCGAGAGCGTCGGCGCGCCAGGCATAATCATAAGCGTCTGGGCGGAGCTCCAGTGCAGTGCGGAAGGCATCGCTGGCCTGCTGCCATTCACCGTGTTTCATCAGCAATTGTCCTAACGTGCTGTTCAACAGCGGTGTGGCTCCCTGCTGCTTGATGTACTGGTGAAGCATTTTTTCCAACTGCTCTGGATTTCCGGCTTTGAGACGCGGCATCAGCAGGATCAAACGCTCGTCATATTGACGTTTAAGGCCGTCGAGAATGATCTTCTGAGCCGTATCATGATCGTCACATTCGATTAAATGCTCAGCCATCGCGACCTGAAGTGGGATCTCATGGCGCACTTTGCGGCTTTGATTATTCCACCACGATTTCAGGCCTTCGCTGCCGCCGTCTGCCATCGCCTGATTCATCAGGCCGATATAGGCCTGCTGTTGCAGATCCAGCAAACGTGCTTCAGGGTACAGATTGATCTTGCGCATCGCAGGCAGAATATCCAGCAGCGCACTGTAGGCATGGGTTCGCAGGAAAGCCTGTTCCGCTAAACGCAGCACCTCAGGATGACGGGGCGCAACTTCCAGCAATTTGTCCACGCCGTGACGCGCCGCATGATCTTCATTACGCGCCAACTGAATACGCACGCGCGTGATATCCACCGGAAGTTGATCGGTATCTGCAACCTCGGCGGCACGCTCCAGATATTGCTTGGTGCGGAATTCGTCACCGCGCTGTTGAGCGGCTTCGGCTGCCAGCAAGTAGTTAACCACAGGCTGCTCGGCGTGGTCGGCATTGCGCGTCAGTAGCTTCTCTACCTGTAAATAATCTCCCTCGGCCAGCTTGAGCAGCGCGGCTTTGGTCTGCTTTCTGGCGCGGGTGCGTTTGCGGCCGAGGAACCAGCCGCGTGTGCGGGCGCCGGTACGAAAGAGCCGGCGTAGCACCCATTCCACCGCCAGAAAGGCGAGGAAAAACAGCACCAGCATAATGACCAGACCGGTCACACTGGTTTGAATATCATAATTATCTGTCTGGATCAGGACGTAGCCTTGGTGACCCGCGACGATCGGGCCGATCACCACGCCTGCGATCAGGATCAGGAACAGCAATAAGACTTTCAGCATGCTCATTCCCCCTGCTGCGTGGCTGGCGCTTGAGCCAGCAGATTACGAACGCGCGTTTGCATCAGTTTTTCCAACAGCGCCTGACTTTGTAGCTCCATTGGGACATCCAGTGAAACCGACTGCTGGCTTAAGGCATCGAGCTGATCCAAAAAGGCCTGCGTCGTGGGGTCGGTAGTATCGAAGTAGGCGCGAACCCAGGTGGCGGCCGTTTCCAGCGACTGTTTGTACACTTCATTCTGGTGACGAGGAATGGCCTGTGCGGCAACTAGCAGACGTGAACGAATATTCTCACGCAGATATACATCCTGATTCGGTGCCAGCAGCGGTTCGGCCGCGCTGTCGCGGCGACGAATGGTGATAAAATCCGCCATGAAATTGTGCCAGCTCTTGCTTAGATTCTGTCGCCATTCGCTCAAGGAGGCGGACAGCTCGGTGCTGTTGGCGTCCATCGGCGCTTCATCGGTGTTGTTATCGGCGAGCTGCAAGTTGTCCAACTGGTCGGTGAGCTGATTCACTTTCAGGATGATGCCGTCGAAATCGACCTGGCTCACGCCTGCCAGCGCGCCGATGTCGCTGGTCAATGCGCGGCGGATTTCAATCAGGCTGGGATCGTTCATTTCCGCCAGACTTGCGTCCGCGCTTTTCAGCAACGCACCGGCAGTGGTGACGTCTTTGTCGCTCCACAGCTTACGTCCTGCCAGTTTCACCAGAAAATCCGCCTGAGCGATCAGCCAGGTATTGGTGTCATGACTGGAAAGTGCCGCCAGCTTATCGCGCAGTTCATCTGACTGACGCGTTAACGCCTCAAGACGCTGTACAGCCGTGTCCTGCGCTTTGCTTTGCTGCTGCTGAGCGTCCTGCCACTGCTGTTGTTCTTGCTTGTGCTGCTGCTGCAAGGCATTTAACTGTGCTTCCAGACGTTGAAGCGTGGCAGTTTCCCGCTGCGCCTGCTGGTGTCCGTGGTAATACAGCCCCGCGCCTATCGCCAGCGCAATCACAATGACAATCGCTCCCAGCACGGCACCACTGCGTTTGGGTTGCGGTGCGGGATCTTGCTGCTGATGCGCGGGTTCAACCCGTTCAGCAACCTCGTCGGATGGAGCTGTGGGGGTATTGTGTTCCGTCATAATGGTACATCCCATGATCAGGTTTATTGTAGTGCGCGCACGAGCGCATCGTTATCGGCGTTATCGGCGACCCGGATATCGCGCCAGCCAAGCTGACGGGCTTGTTCTGCCAGTCGTTCGCTGACGACGATCAACTGGCAGCCGAGTAACCAGGAAGCCCGATAGTAATCAGGTACTAAAGTATAGATCCGTTGTAGCATTTCTCCGCTGGTGATCACCAGTTTGTCGATGCCTATTTGTTGCCAGTGGCGGCTTTGCTCCGGCCCATCATAATGAACGTCCCTGCGCTGATAGCATTCGCAGTAGGTCACCTGCACGCCGCGTTCAGTTAGCGTTTCTCCCAGCAATTCCCTGCCGCCGTTGCCACGCAGCAATAGCGCGCGTTTACCGGAAAGGTTTTGCAGGTCAGGCAGTTGCAGGAGTGTTTCACTGGTTTCGCGTTCGGGAGGATAAGTTACTGGATGGGCGCTGGTTTTGTGCAGCGCCAGCGCTGTGGTGCGGCCAATTGCATAATAAGCGAGATGGGCGGGCCAGCTTATGCCCGCTCGAGCCAGCATCGGATCGGCGTAGTGAACCGCGTGTTGTGAGAGCGCAAACACCAGATCGTCGGCGCGTAGTGCCTGTAACAAAGCAGGCAGGCGAGCGAGTTCTCGTCCAGGTGAAAATTCGATCAACGGACTGTGCCAGGCGTGATAGCCAAGCTTTCTTAAACGGGTCACCAGTTGTTCGCCAGTTGGTGACGGACGGGTAACCAGAATCGTCATGATGAGCTTGACCCTTGATAAACGGCTTGAAGGATGGCGCTGGCCCCTTTTGCCAGTAGCTCTTCAGCCAGCGCAATACCGATTTGTTCGGCGTCGGAGACGCTTCCTCTACGTTCACCGACGATCATTTGGCTGCCGTCCGGGGCACCAACCAGCGCACGTAGCCACAGTGTGTCGCCTTCCAGTTCGGCGTAGCTGCCAATCGGTACCTGACAGCCGCCTTCAAGGCGCACATTCATCGCGCGTTCAGCCAGTACGCGGGCCGCAGTAGCGGGGTGATTCAGCGGGGCAAGGAGTTGACGGACATGCTCGTCATCCAAACGGCATTCGATGCCGATAGCACCTTGTCCGACGGCAGGCAGAGATTCTTCCGGGCTCAACGCACAGCGGATGCGTTCTTCAAGACCGAGGCGTTTCAGGCCGGCGACAGCAAGAATAATGGCGTCATACTCGCCGCTATCCAGTTTTGACAGGCGTGTTCCGACGTTGCCGCGTAAATCACGAATCACCAGATCGGGACGTCGGGCGCGCAGCTGGCACTGGCGGCGCAGGCTGGACGTGCCGACGCAACTGCCTTCTGGTAACTGTTCGAGGCTATCGTAGTGGTTGGAAACAAACGCGTCACGCGGGTCGTCGCGTTCGCAAATCGTGGTCAGGCCAAGGCCATCCGGGAATTCGACAGGCACATCTTTCATGGAGTGGACGGCAATGTCGGCGCGTCCTTCAAGCAGCGCCAATTCCAGCTCTTTAACAAACAATCCTTTACCGCCGACCTTGGCCAGTGGCGTATCCAGGATGATGTCGCCGCGGGTCACCATCGGCACCAGCTCCACGTGTAAATCCGGGTAGAGGCGATTCAGACACTGCTGTACATATCGTGCTTGCCACAGGGCGAGCGGGCTTTGTCGGGTGGCAATTCTAATAATATTGGCTAACATGCTTGATACCGTTTTTATCATTTTCCGCCATCGTATCATTGATGGTGCGTTGGTGTCAGGTTGTGGGCATGAGCGGTGCGCCTTTTAAAACGGTCTGAAATTCGGGTGCCGCATACATAGATAGGAGACCGTGCTGATGCAGTCGGGTAGGTAAATTCGTAATAAAGCAAGATAGATAAGTCTAACTTTCTTTACTTTCTTTACGCCCATTCAGCAAGGTGTTAAATTGATCACGTTTCCAGCAATAATTCGCTAAACATTCTTCTAATTTCATCATGGCGGATTTGGAACACGGGGTTTTTCTAGGCACTGGGATAAATCAGGCGAAACGTCTTGTACTTCTACATCGAGACTTTGAAGCAAAGACTGGATGCGATCAACCAACTGCGTGTTGACCGTGCTCTGGGAGCAATGAAGCCCGCTTTTCAGCAGGTTTACAGTCTTCTGCCCATTTTATTACATCATCATCACCCGTTGATGCCCGGCTACCTTGAAGGCAAGGTGCCTCACGGTATCTGCACTCACACGCCTGATGAAAAACAACAACAGTACCTTGATGGCATCGCGCTGCGTTGGGGTCAGTTTGACTGTTCTCATCCGCAGGGCGAACTGCCGATCACGGGCATCTATTCCATGGGCAGTACCTCGTCTATCGGGCAGAGCTGTAGCTCCGATCTCGATATATGGGTGTGTCACCAATCCTGGTTGGACAGCGAAGAACGCCAGCTCCTACAGAAGAAATGTACGCTGCTAGAGCAGTGGGCTGCGGCGCAGGGCGCTGAAGTCAGCTTCTTCCTGATGGATGAAAGCCGCTTCCGCCACAATGAAAGCGGTAGCCTGAGCGGTGAAGACTGCGGTACCACGCAGCATATCCTGTTACTCGACGAATTCTACCGTACCGCCGTGCGTATGGCGGGTAAACGCATTCTGTGGAACATGGTGCCGGTCGAAGAAGAATCTCACTACGACGAATATGTACTGTCGCTGTACTCACAGGGGGCGCTTGCTCCTAATGAGTGGATGGATTTAGGCGGCTTAAGCACGCTGTCGGCGGAAGAGTATTTCGGCGCGAGCCTCTGGCAGCTCTATAAAAGCATCGATTCCCCTTATAAAGCCGTACTGAAAACGCTGCTGCTGGAAGCCTATTCCTGGGAATACCCGGACACCAGCCTGCTGTCGACCGAAATTAAAAAGCGCCTGCATGACGGCGAGATCGTCTCTTTCGGCCTCGATCCTTACTGCATGATGTTGGATCGCGTGACGCACTATCTGACGGCGATCAACGATCCCACGCGCCTCGATCTGGCGCGTCGATGTTTCTACCTAAAAGTCTGTGAAAAGCTCTCCAGAGAAAAAGCCTGTGTCGGCTGGCGTCGCCAGATTCTGAGCCAACTGGTGCAAGAATGGGGATGGAGCGACGAACATCTGGCCATGCTGGATAACCGCGCTAACTGGAAAATCGAACAGGTACGCGAAGCACATAATGAGCTGTTGGATGCGATGATGCAGACCTATCGCAACCTGATTCGCTTCGCCCGCCGCAATAATCTGAGCGTCAGCGCCAGCCCGCAGGATATCGGTGTGTTGACCCGTAAACTGTATGCCGCGTTTGAAGCGCTGCCGGGTAAAGTTACCCTGCTGAACCCACAAATTTCGCCCGATTTGTCGGAGCCGAATTTAACCTTTATCTATGTTCCGCCGGGTCGTGCGAACCGTTCGGGCTGGTATCTGTACAATCAGGCACCGTCGATGGATGCGATCGTCAGTCATCAGCCGCTGGAATATAACCGCTATCTGAACAAACTGGTGGCGTGGGCGTATTTTAACGGCCTGCTGACGCCAAGCACGCGTCTGTACATTAAAGGCAACGAGCTGTGTGACATCACGCGCCTGCAAGCGCTGGTGGACGACGTTGCCAGTCATTTCCCGCTGCGTTTGCCTGCACCGACGCCGAAGGCGCTGTACAGCCCGTGTGAAATTCGTCATTTGGCGATTATCGTCAATCTGGAACACGATCCGACGGCGGCCTTCCGCAATCAGGTTGTACATTTCGATTTCCGTCATCTGGATGTCTTTAGCTTCGGCCAACAGCAGCAGTGTCTGGTTGGCAGTATCGACCTGCTGTATCGCAACTCGTGGAATGAAGTACGTACGCTGCATTTCAGCGGCGAACAGGCGGTGTTGGAAGCGCTGAAAACCATTCTGGGCAAAATGCATCAGGATGCCGCGCTGCCGGAATCACTGGAAGTCTTCTGCTATAGCCAGCACCTGCGCGGGCTGATTCGTACCCGTGTGCAGCAGTTGGTGTCCGAATGCATTGAGCTGCGCCTGACCAGTACGCGTCAGCAGGAGCCTGGGCGTTTCAAAGCGGTGAAAGTCGCGGGTCAAACCTGGGGTCTGTTCTTCGAACGGCTGAGTGTCTCGGTGCAGAAGCTGGAAAATGCGGTCGAGTTTTATGGCGCGATTTCCAACAACAAACTGCAAGGACAGCCGGTTCAGGTTGAAACCAACCATGTGCATTTACCGCCGGTGGTCGATGGCGTCGCCAGCGAAGGGATCATCCAATTCTTCTTTGAAGATCTGACAGAAAATCAGGGCTTTAATATCTATATTCTGGATGAATCGAATCGCGTTGAGGTGTATCACCACTGTGAGGGCAGTAAAGAAGAGCTGGTGCGTGATGTCAGCCGCTTCTATTCGTCTTCGCATGACCGATTTACCTACGGCTCCAGCTTTATCAATTTCAACCTGCCGCAGTTCTACCAAATCGTGCAGTTGGACGGCCGTACGCAGGTGATCCCGTTCCGCAGCAGCGCGCTTTCTCATCTGTGCATTACGCCAGTCGTGGATGATGAAGTGATGACAATGAAGCAGCGGCTGCAAATCTTATAATCACTTCCTGATATTCGGCTTTCAGCGCATTCAGAAAAGGATGTATTGATGGATTCGTTGCAACGCCGAAATCTGATACTGCTGGCGCTCGGACAAGGGCTGACCGGCAGTATTATTTCTCTGATGACGCTGTGTTCTACGCTGGTTGATGTATCCATAACGCCTGTCCCGCTGTTGACCACGCTACCGATTACCGCGACGGTTTGTGGTACGGCGCTGATGTATGGCGTGTTTACCCGAAGTGAACGGCTTCCCCGGCCTGAGCCGAACAGGCTGATGACAGCCGCGCGATAAAATCTTCACCGCTGCGATCGCATATCCAGCGTGTGTCCTGAAGGTTGAAGTGGTAGCCACCTGCTTTGGTCGCCAGCCAGATTTGGTGCAGCGGCTCCTGCCGATTAATCACGATTTTGCTGCCGTTCTCAAAACTCAGCGTCATCACGCCGCCGTTGGTTTCATAATCGATGTCGGCATCACCCTCAAACCGATCCAGCGTTTCTTCCAACTGAAGCATGAGTTCGTCGGCTAATTGGTGGAACTCGCTATCGTTCATTTTCGATTCCTATTGATTTTCATGATCCACCTGCGATTATAGAGAGCATACGAGTATTAATGACAGGTCTTAACGTGATGAAGAACGTATTTCGCCAGTTTTTTCTGGTGTTAGCCGTAGTGAGTTTATTGGGTTGTGGTCTGAAAGGGCCGCTGTATATGCCTGCCGATGGCAAATCCGGTGCGTCAACGACTCAGCAAAATGAGAACCAGCCGCCGCAAAAGAAAGCGTCAATACGTCCTTAATGCGTGACGGTAATAATAAATAACAGGTCACGTAGATGTTTATCGCGCCCGGTTAAGCAAGCGGGGGAGTCAGGATAATGCAGTTCGCTAAGATGCACGGATTAGGCAACGATTTCATGGTTGTTGATGCCGTTACGCAAAACGTTTATTTTTCACCCGAATTGATTCGTCGTTTGGCGGATCGGCACTGTGGTGTCGGGTTTGACCAACTGCTGGTCGTTGAGCCGCCCTACGATCCTGAATTGGATTTTCACTACCGTATTTTTAACGCGGATGGCAGTGAAGTGGCGCAGTGTGGTAACGGCGCGCGCTGTTTTGCCCGCTTTGTTCGCCTGAAAGGGCTGACCAACAAGCGTGACATCGCCGTCAGTACGCAGACGGGCCGGATGGTGCTGTCTGTGACGGATGATGAACTGGTGCGCGTTAATATGGGCGAACCTAATTTCGAGCCGCAACAGGTGCCGTTTCGCGCGGTCAAAGCAGAGAAAACCTACATCATGCGTGCTGACGAACACACGGTGCTGTGCGGCGTGGTGTCGATGGGTAACCCGCACTGTGTGATTCAGGTTGAGGATGTGGACACGGCGAAGGTGGAAACGCTGGGGCCGCTGCTGGAAAGCCATGAGCGTTTTCCCGAGCGTGCCAACATTGGTTTTATGCAAATTGTTGATAGCCACACTGTCCGCCTGCGGGTATACGAACGCGGGGCGGGAGAAACACAGGCGTGTGGTAGCGGCGCGTGTGCAGCCGTGGCAGTAGGAATCCAGCAGGGGTTATTGTCCGCGAACGTTCGCGTATCTTTGCCGGGCGGGGAGTTGGATATCCAGTGGGATGGGCCGGGACATCCGTTATTCATGACCGGGCCTGCAACGCATGTCTACGATGGATTTATTCATTTATGAAGAATGTCGAGGAACAGGCAGAGCGCGAGATCGCACTCAGTGACGAGATGGTTTTGCAGTTCCTGCAACAGAATCCCGATTTTTTTATCCGCAATGCGCGTCCCGTCGAGCAGATGCGCATTCCTCACCCCGTCAGGGGAACCGTGTCGCTGGTGGAATGGCAACTGGCGCGTCAGCGTAACCACATTACTCAGCTTGAGGAAGAAATCACGCTGCTGATGGAGCAGGCGGGCGCGAACGAAGTGCTGTTCAATCGCCTGCTTGGGTTACAAACTGAATTGGCGTCGGCGGATAGCCTGACGGACATGCTGGATCGGTTGCAGCGCTGGGCACGCCAGCTTGGTCTGGCGGGGGCGACGGTTCGTCTGTTCAGCGATAAATGGCGTATTGGCGCGCCATCCGGTTTTACCCATCTTGGGCTAAACCGCACCACGTTTGAGCCGCTGCGCATTCAGCGTTTCGGACAAAGCAACCACTATCTTGGCAGTCTAAACGGACCGGAACTGCTGCTCCTGCTGCCGCAGGCCAGGCAGATTGGGTCGGTTGCGCTGTCGCTGATGGGCAACAATCACGATTTGGGCGTGCTGATTTTCAGCAGCCGTGACAGCCACCACTATCAGGATGGCATGGGAACCGTACTGCTCCAGCAAATGGCCATGATGCTGCCGGCGATGCTGGCGCGCTGGGTTGAGCGGGTATGAGCCGACAGCCTGCGTCATCGGAGGTACCTTCCTCTTCCCCTTTACACGCTGATGTTGAGGCTTTCCTGCGCTATCTGAAAGTCGAACGTCAGCTAAGCCCGCTCACGCAGACCAGCTATTTGCGCCAACTGTCTGCGGTTATCACAATACTTTCCGCAGCAGGTGTGGCTGATTGGCGTAAACTGGATGCCGCTGACGTGCGTTCCGTGGTGTCCCGCAGTAAGCGCGATGGCCTGCATTCGGGCAGTCTGGCGCTGCGCCTATCGGCATTGCGCAGCTTTCTCGACTGGATGGTGTCACGGGGCGTACTGGCGGCAAACCCGGCGAAAGGGGTATCCACGCCGCGAGCCGGACGCCCATTGCCCAAGAATATGGATGTAGATGAAATGGGCAGGCTGCTGGAGATCGATCTGGACGATCCTCTCGCGGTACGCGACCGTACGATGCTCGAAGTGATGTACGGTGCGGGGCTGCGTCTGGCGGAGCTGGTCGGTATGGACTGTCAGCATATCGATCTGGCCAGCGGTGAAGTTTGGGTCATGGGGAAGGGCAGCAGAGAGCGCAAATTGCCGATAGGAAAAACGGCGGTAACCTGGCTGGAACGCTGGCTGGCGCTGCGCGAGCTGTTTGGCCCGCAGGATGATGCCGTTTTTATCTCCAATCAGGGACGACGCATTTCGATGCGCAACGTGCAGAAGCGTTTTGCTGAATGGGGGATTAAGCAGGGCGTGAATAGCCATGTTCATCCGCATAAGCTGCGCCACTCCTTTGCGACGCACATGCTGGAATCCAGCGGTGATTTACGGGCGGTGCAAGAGCTACTGGGTCATGCCAACCTGTCTACAACACAGATTTATACCCATCTTGATTTTCAACATTTAGCCTCCGTGTACGATGCTGCGCATCCACGCGCCAAACGAGGGAAACCCTGATGCATTTTTACCGATCTCTTGGCCCGATCCGTGCGATCACGTTCGATCTGGATGACACGCTGTACGACAACGCGGACGTCATCCGGCGCACGGGGCAAGAGTCAATCCGCTTCCTGCAACAGTACCATCCTGCACTTCGTGACTTTCAGGCGGATGATTTTCAGAACTTACGCCAGACCTTGCTTGAGCGCGAGCCGGACATTTATCACGACGTGAGCGAATGGCGTCGCCGTGCGGCTGAGCTGGCCATGTTAGAACGTGGACTGAGCGCGGCAGAAGCGAAGGATGGCGCAAAAGCGGCAATGGAAAATTTTGCCCACTGGCGCAGCCAGATTACGATTACCGAAGAGACGCACCAGACGTTGGCGGCGTTAGCCGAGAAAGTGCCGCTGGCCGCCATCACCAACGGTAACGCTGAGCCACACCGTTTTGGGCTCGATCGCTATTTTTTGTTTATCCTGCGCGCTGGCCCGCATGGTCGCGCCAAACCGTTTGATGACATGTACCATCTGGCTGCGGAAAAGCTCAACCTGCCTTTGCATGAGATCCTGCACGTGGGTGACGATCTCACCACCGATGTGGCGGGGTCGATCCGCTGCGGTATGCAGGCCTGCTGGATTAACCTGCGTGAAGGCAGCCTGACGCAGATTGGGGATGCCCGGCTGCTGCCGCATATTGAAATTTCGCGGTTGGCATCGCTGTCGGCATTGCTATAATCACCGCATTAACCTGTATAAATTACCAGTGGAAATGCCCTCGCATGTGCGAATACTGGTCACTTAAGCCCGTTATTAGGGGAAACACAGGGGGAGGTTCCCGCAGGGAGGCCCCACCCCTGTGGTCGCCCCGTGTATCTCGATGCTTAAACGATCGGCATTACTTACATGTGCGGCGTTTCCCTCACCGGATAACCCGTACCTATGGACGTTTCTGATCTGCTCGATGGCCTCAACGACAAACAGCGTGACGCGGTAGCCGCGCCGCGCAGCAATTTATTGGTGCTGGCGGGGGCAGGCAGCGGCAAAACGCGGGTACTGGTTCATCGCATCGCCTGGCTTTTGTCTGTCGAAAACTGCTCGCCGTATTCCATCATGGCGGTGACGTTTACCAACAAAGCGGCGGCGGAGATGCGTCATCGTATCGATCACCTGATCGGCACCAGCCAGGGCGGCATGTGGATTGGCACCTTCCACGGGCTGGCACACCGCCTGCTGCGTGCGCACCATATGGATGCCAATCTGCCGCAGGATTTCCAGATTCTGGACAGCGAAGATCAGTTGCGTCTGCTGAAACGCCTGATTCGGGCACTCAATTTGGACGAGAAACAGTGGCCGCCGCGTCAGGCGATGTGGTTCATCAATGGGAAGAAGGATGAAGGTCTGCGCCCGCAGCATATTGAAAGCTATGGCAACCCTATTGAGCAAACGTGGCAGCGCGTGTATCAGGCCTATCAGGAAGCGTGCGATCGCGCCGGGCTGGTGGATTTTGCCGAACTGCTGCTGCGCGCCCATGAACTGTGGCTGAACAAGCCGCACGTGCTGAACCACTATCGCGAACGTTTTACCAATATTCTGGTGGACGAATTCCAGGACACCAACCGCATTCAGTACGCCTGGATCCGTATGTTGGCGGGCGACAGCGCCAAAGTGATGATCGTCGGGGATGACGATCAGTCGATTTACGGCTGGCGCGGGGCGCAGGTCGAAAATATTCAACTGTTCCTGAAGGATTTTGCTGGCGCAGAAACGATCCGTCTGGAGCAGAACTACCGTTCGACCAGCAATATTTTGAAAGCGGCGAATGCGCTGATTGCCCACAACGGCGGGCGACTCGGAAAAAACCTGTGGACTGATGGCGTAGAGGGCGAGCCTATCTCGCTGTATTGTGCGTTCAACGAATTGGATGAAGCGCGCTACGTCGTCAACCGGATTAAAACCTGGCAGGAAAATGGCGGAGCGCTGAAGGATAACGCCATTCTTTACCGGAGTAACGCCCAGTCGCGCGTGCTGGAAGAGGCGCTGTTGCAGCAGAGTATGCCGTACCGCATTTATGGCGGCATGCGCTTCTTTGAGCGTCAGGAAATTAAAGATGCGCTGTCTTATCTGCGTCTGATCGCCAACCGTAACGACGATGCGGCGTTTGAGCGTGTGGTGAATACGCCGACGCGCGGTATTGGCGACCGCACGCTGGATGTCGTGCGCCAGACGTCGCGCGATCGTCAACTGACGCTGTGGCAAGCGACGCGGGCGCTGTTGCAGGAGAAAGTGCTGGCAGGACGTGCGGCGGCATCGCTACAGCGTTTTATCGAATTGATCGATGCGTTGGCCTATGAAACGTCGGAACTGCCGCTGCATGTGCAAACCGACCGGGTGATTAAAGATTCCGGCCTGTGGAGCATGTACGAACAGGAAAAAGGCGAGAAAGGGCAGGCGCGAGTAGAAAACCTGGAAGAACTGGTGACGGCGACGCGCCAGTTCAGCTATCAGGAAGAAGATCAGGATTTGATGCCGCTTCAGGCTTTCCTGTCGCATGCCGCGCTGGAAGCGGGTGAAGGTCAGGCGGATGCCAATCAAGACGCGGTTCAGCTTATGACGCTGCACTCGGCGAAAGGGCTAGAGTTCCCGCAGGTGTTTATCGTCGGCATGGAAGAAGGGATGTTCCCTAGCCAGATGTCGCTGGATGAAGGCGGACGTCTGGAAGAAGAGCGTCGTCTGGCTTATGTCGGCGTCACGCGTGCGATGGAGAAACTGACGATAACCTATGCGGAATCCCGCCGTTTATACGGCAAAGAGGCCTATCATCGACCTTCCCGGTTTGTTGGCGAACTGCCTGAAGAGTGTGTAGAAGAAGTGCGGCTACGCGCCAGCGTCTCCCGCCCGGTCAATCACCAGCGTCTTGGCACGCCGGTCACGCAAAACGACAGCGGCTACAAATTGGGGCAGCGGGTTCGCCATGCAAAATTTGGGGAAGGCACGATCGTGAATCTGGAAGGCAGCGGCGATCACGCCCGTCTTCAGGTGGCGTTTCAAGGGCAGGGGATTAAATGGCTGGTTGCCGCCTATGCCCGGCTGGAAACGATGTGATCGTCATGTGTGAGTCGGTATATCTCACGTAAGTGATTCGGGTGAGTGACAAACCAGCCAGAGGCAGGTTTGAACGCTGCTTGCAGCGGCCCCAATGGGGCAAGGCACACGCTAGTGTGCCGAGTAGCGCAGCCAACGCACATGCAACTTGAAGTATGACGGATATAGGTGGTCTGCCGCGTATCCAGGATGTGTGGTATCACAATAAAAAAGGAGAATGCCCATGACGCTAGATCAGATTATTGCCGAATTACAGAAGAAAAAATGGGTCGATCTCACGCATACGGTGACGGAGTCGATTCCTATTTTTAGCGCGTTTGAAGGCGTGTTGCAGCGTAAGACCTTATTCAACGTTGAAGATCATGGTTTTTATGCGCAGGCCGTGACGTTTGCGACACAAACGGGGACGCATATTGATGCGCCGGGGCATTTTGTCGCGGGTAAACGTTATCTGGATCGCATTGATAATAAAGAGCTGTTGCTGCCGCTGGTGGTGCTCCACAAACAAGACGCCGTCGCGCGCGATCATGATTATCGCCTGTCGGTTGATGACATTCTGGCGTTTGAACGTGAACACGGAGAAATCCCGTCAGGAAGCTTTGTCGCGTTTGCCAGCGGCTGGAGCACGCGCTGGCCCGATATTGACGCCTTCGTCAATAAAGATGAGCAGGGTAACAGCCATACGCCGGGCTGGTCGCTCGAGGCACTGACCTTCCTGTTTGAAGAGCGCGGTATTAGCGCGGTTGGGCATGAAACGCTGGATACCGATTCCGCCGTTGATTTCCGTCGCAACAACGGGTTGATTGGCGAGTTCTTCGTGCTGAATCAGAATGCCTGGCAGGTTGAGGTACTGAATAACCTGCATCAGTTGCCGCCTACCGGTGCTTATATCCACGTCAGCTACCCTAATTTCGCTGGCGCACCCGGCTTCCCCGTCCGAGCCATCGCCTATTTGCCGGACAATGCCTGATCGGCAGATGCAGTGCCTTTTTGCTTTGGGGACTGCGTTTTCTACCGCTTCAATGCCGGATTTATTGGATAAACCCCATTCATTTGACCAATATTTTACAGCGTGTTTCCGCCGCGGTTTTAAAGTTGAAGTCTTTTTCATCTCGGCGTAACATGCGCGCATCATTATTCTCGGAGGACTGACGCCTTGGACACACCCAGTCGATACTGGCTCACTAACCTGTTCATTAGGTACAACTTCTAAGGCTATCTTCCTCTGCTGATAGCCTTCGTGGTTGTCAGCGACGCTGTTTTTATCGCTATGAGTCAGATCCGTCGAACGGACTGAAACCTGCCGGTGACACCTCACCTCTGTTTCTGTGCTTCAATCGCGTTGTCCATCTCTGCTACTGAAAGGGGAGCTATGGCCCATGCTGAGCGCATTTAAACTGGATAATTGCCGTTTATCTCGTCTGGAACTGGATGACTCCGATGATCTCACCACGTCAGTTTGGGTCGATTTGATCGAACCGGAAGACGATGAGCGTGAAAAAGTACAAAACGAACTGGGACAAAGCCTGGCAACCCGCCCGGAACTGGAAGATATTGAAGCGTCGGCACGTTTTTTTGAAGATGAAGATGGCCTGCACATCCACTCCTTTTTCTTTTTTGAAGATGCTGAGGATCACGCCGGTAACTCCACGGTGGCGTTTACCATTCGCGATGGTCGCCTGTATACCCTGCGCGAGCGTGAACTGCCCGCGTTCCGCCTGTATCGCATGCGCGCCCGCAACCAAACGATGGTGGACGGCAATGCTTACGAACTGCTGCTCGATCTCTTTGAGACCAAAATTGAGCAACTGGCGGACGAAATAGAGAACATCTACAGCGATCTGGAATCGCTGAGCCGCATCATTATGGAAGGGCGACAGGGCGAAGAGTACGACGATGCGTTGTCCACGCTGGCTGAACTGGAAGACGTGGGCTGGAAAGTGCGCCTGTGTCTGATGGATACCCAACGCGCGTTGAATTTTCTGGTGCGTAAAGCCCGCTTGCCATCCGGCCAGTTGGAACAGGCGCGCGAAATTTTACGCGACATCGAGTCTCTGCTGCCGCACAACGAATCCCTGTTCCAGAAAGTTAACTTCCTGATGCAGGCGGCGATGGGCTTCATCAACATCGAGCAGAGCCGGATTATCAAGATCTTCTCGGTGGTCTCCGTGGTGTTCCTGCCGCCGACGCTGGTGGCGTCCAGCTACGGGATGAACTTTGAGTTTATGCCGGAACTGAAGTGGTCGTTTGGTTATCCGGGGGCGATTGTGCTGATGATTCTCGCCGGACTGGCACCTTACCTCTATTTCAAACGTAAAAACTGGCTCTAAATCTGTCCGAATGCGCCTGATGAGGTTTAACTGTCAGGCGCATCGCGTTTCTTCCCTTCAATGCAAAACTCCTTCCCTGCTTGATAGTTTGCCACCTTAGTATTCTTGTTTATTCTCCAACTATTCTGTTTATACTCGTCATACTTCAAGTTGCATGTGCGTTGGCTGCGCTACTCGGCACACTAGCGTGTGCCTTGCCCCATTGGGGCCGCTGCAAGCAGCGTTCAAACCTGCCTCTGGCTGGTTTGTCACTCACCCGAATCACTTACTCAAGTAAGCTCATCGGGATTCCTTCGCTTGCCGCGTTATTCGGCCTTATGGCCTCAGCCCTTCGGGGTCAGCGCAAGCGCTGTTCAAAAACGCCTTGCCGTTTTTGTCCTGAAACTCGAATTATTTAGAGTATGGAATGGTGGACTGCTTTTCTGTTCTTACTTTCTATTTTTACTCTTTATTCCTAAAAAAGGTCGTGTGCATGAAAGGGATGTCACCGTGGGTGCAATGGGGAATCCTGCTGTCGGTCTCATTAATTCTGGGGTTCGGGTTACAGGTTTACCACGTTCCCGCCGCGCTGTTGCTGGGGCCGATGATCATCGGTTCAATGCTGCATGCCAGCGGCACCTTGCACTTGCAAACTCCAGAATGGCTACTGGCGCTGGCCTATGCCTTTATCGGCTGGAGCGTCGGGCTATGCTTTACTCGCCCCATCTTTTTGCTGGCGATACGCACACTGCCGCATATGATGGCGTCGATAGTTGGATTGATGCTGCTGTGTGGCGGCATGGCGTGGATGGTGACGAGAATGATGCCGGTGGATATGCTGACTGCCTTTCTGGCGACCAGCCCCGGCGGGCTGGATTCAATTGCGATTATTGCCGCAGGCAGTCGGGTCGATATGGCGTTTGTCATTGCCATGCAGACGCTGCGGCTGTTTTCGACGCTGTTATTCAGCCCGATCTTATCGCGCTTTATTTCCCGTCGTGTGGAGGCTGGGAAGGTGTAGCGGGTGCGCGCCGTAGCTTACGCTGCGTATAAAGCGCATCCAGAATGAACAGCCCCAGCGCGCCCCAGATGAAGGCAAAAGTGACCAGTTTGTCGCTGCTGAACGTTTCCCCGTAGAACACTACCGCCAGCAGGAACATGATGGTAGGGCCGAGATACTGGAAAAAGCCAAGCGTCGACAGACGCAGGCGCATGGCCGCCGCGGTGAAAAACAGCAGCGGCACCGTGGTGACGATCCCCGCCGAGAGCAGCAGCAGGTTCAGCGACCAGGGATTGGCTGCCAGGTGGCTGCTTGGCGTGTCGGCAATAAAAAACAGATAAATGACGGCCACCGGCAGCAGCCACAGCGTTTCGATCAGCATACCGGTTTGCCCGTCGATACCAATTTTCTTACGCAGCAGGCCGTATAACGCGAAGCTGAATGCCAGTCCCAACGCGATAACCGGCAGCGAGCCAAACGTCCACAACTGAACTAATACACCTGTCACCGCGAGCAGTACGGCCAGCCATTGCAGACGGCGAAAGCGCTCGCCAAGGAAGATCATGCCCAACATAACGTTGACCAGTGGGTTGATAAAATACCCCAGGCTGGCTTCCAGCATGTGATGGTTGTTGACCGCCCAGATGTACAACAGCCAGTTTCCGCCGATAAGCACCGCCGTTAATGCCAGCAGAAACAGGTGTTTGACGTTGCGGCAGGCATAGCTCACCTGACGCCATTTCTGGCCGATGGTCAGCAGGATCAACATAAAAAAGAATGACCAGATAATACGGTGCGTCAGTATTTCATTGGGTGGAACGTGCTCAAGCAGCTTGAAGTAAACGGGAGCAATTCCCCAAATGAAATACGCACCGAGGGCGAAAAATATCCCCTCACGGGTTTGTTGCGCGTTCATGGGTGGACTCGATAAGGATGGCGGGAAAACGCTAAGTTTACCCAAAACCGTGAGCGCTTTCACGTAAAGTGTTAATGACAATCTTTGCCGGCGAAAGGCTATCCAACAATATAAGTTGCGGTGGCGCTGGCCAGATGCGAACCCTGTTCGTTATGCAATTCGGCACGTGCGACGGCGATTTTATTGCCGCCGCGCAGCAGCGTACTGGTAATGGTGAAGCGTTCCCCATAGCCCGGACGCAGATAATCTACCCGCATATCAATGGTTCCCATGCGGGCGAGTCGATGATGAAACTCCTGATCGCTAATCGTCTCATGACGCAGTAGCGTGTTACCGACGCACACTAATCCGGCAGCGACGTCCAGCCCGGCGGCAATCACACCGCCGTGCAGAATTTTTTGTGCCGCATTGCCGATGAGCTTCTCTTGCCGGGCGAATGTCAGGACGGCTTTGTCGGCTTCAAATTGCTGTAATTCAAGGCCTAATTCGATGTTGAACGGCATCTTGTAAATGAAAATCTCGCCAACAAGCTGGCGCACGGTATCTCTGGTTAGTGTGGTTCCCTGAGATGAGGGGATGTCCTGAGATGATGGTATGTCAGCCATAGCCGTTCCCCCGTTCGAACAATAAGAGATATGCATTAAATGTGGTTAATTTGATGCTTGAATGTTATTTAAGTGTTTATTTTATGCATCTATTTTGTTTCTTGCCAGAAAAGACCGATAAACAGGGGAACGGTAATTCAAACGTCGCTGAACTGTGTAGAATGGCGGGCTTGAGTAGGGAACGGCCGATTGGGTAAACGAGTTTATTTAGATAAAAGACTTTATTTATAAAAGAATGCTGGAGAAAAAACATGTCGGAGAAAATGGATGCATAAACATAAAATAGGATTCGTACTGGCAGCATTACTGATGGTGCAGGCTCATGCCGAAGAAACAACAAATGCACCTGTACCAGGTCAACCGGCGGTACGTGGCAGCATTATCGCCAGTCTGTTACAAGAGCACGATACCCCGTTTGTCCTTTATCCTTATGAAAGCAATTACTTGCTTTATACCTATACCAGCAATATCAATAAAACGGCGATCCAGAGCTATAACTGGGGCGATGAAGCACGTAAAGATGAAGTGCATTACCAACTGAGTCTGGGATTCCCTATCTGGCGCGGCATTTTGGGTGGGAATTCGTTGCTGGGTGCCTCTTATACGCAGCGCTCGTGGTGGCAGTTGTCGAACAAGAGTGAGTCCGCTCCGTTCCGTGAAACTGACTATGAGCCACAGGTTTTCCTGGGCTGGGCAACGAACTACGATTTTGCGGGCTGGACGCTGCGGGATGTAGAAGTGGGCTTTAACCACCAGTCTAACGGACGCTCCGAGCCGACGTCACGCAGTTGGAACCGCGCTTATGCCCGCCTGATGGTGCAGAACGGCAACTGGCAGGTCGATGTGAAACCGTGGGTACGTTTCTCCGATAGCCAGGATGATAACCCGGATATCACCAAATATATGGGTCATTACCGCTTACGCGTCGGCTATGTGTGGGGCGACAGCGTGTTTAGCGCGGAAGGACGTTATAACTGGAACAGCGGCTACGGCGGTGGTGAACTGGGCTGGAGCTACCCGCTGACGCGCCATGTTCGCTTTTACACCAAGGTCTTTAGCGGCTACGGCGAATCCCTGATTGATTACAACCACCGTCAGACCCGCTTCGGCGTTGGGGTGACGCTGAACGACATGTTCTAATGATCGTGTGTTTTAGCGATTGCCGTTTTTAGCCATCGTCGTTTTACCAAACTTAACCATTGCAGTTTTACCAAACGGCGCTGAAAATAGCGCCTGTTTGATTTCATTGAATTGGGGAAGGCGTGTCTACGGCGGAAGTATTGAATAAGGAAGCGCTGGCGGTTCAGGTTCTACGGGACACGTTCGGCTACCAGCAATTCCGACCGGGTCAGCAGGAAATCATCAGCGCGACGCTCAGTGGGCAGGACTGTTTGGTTATCATGCCGACAGGCGGCGGCAAATCGCTGTGCTATCAAATCCCCGCGCTGGTGATGGACGGGCTGACGCTGGTGGTATCTCCGCTGATTTCGCTGATGAAAGATCAGGTCGATCAGCTTCAGGCCTACGGCGTTTCGGCAGCCTGTCTGAATTCGACGCAGACGCGTGAGCAGCAGCTTGACGTGATGGCGGGTTGCCGTACCGGTCAGATCAAACTGCTGTATATTGCGCCCGAACGTCTGACGACAGACAGCTTCCTCGATCATCTCGCCCACTGGCAGATCGCCCTGATCGCGGTGGATGAAGCACACTGCATTTCCCAATGGGGGCACGATTTCCGCCCTGAATATCGTGCGCTGGGGCAGATTAAACAGCGTTTTCCCCATCTTCCTTTTATTGCTTTGACGGCCACCGCTGACGAGACCACGCGCAACGATATCGTTCGCCTGCTGGATCTGCGGTCGCCGCTCATCCAGATCAACAGTTTTGACCGCCCGAACATTCGTTACACGCTGGTAGAGAAGTTTAAACCGCTCGATCAGCTCTGGATGTTCGTGCAGGGGCAGCGTGGAAAAAGCGGTATCATCTACTGCAATAGCCGTTCCCGCGTGGAAGATATTTGCGCGCGTTTGCAGGCCCGCGGGCTGAGTGCAGGGGCGTATCACGCCGGTCTGGATAATGAACGGCGTGCGCAGGTACAGGAAGCGTTCCTGCGGGACGATCTTCAGGTGGTGGTGGCGACCGTCGCATTTGGTATGGGCATCAACAAACCTAACGTGCGGTTTGTGGTGCACTTTGATATTCCGCGCAATATCGAATCCTACTATCAGGAAACGGGGCGTGCCGGGCGTGACGGCCTCGCGGCGGAAGCCGCGCTGTTCTACGATCCGGCGGATATGGCGTGGCTGCGCCGTTGTCTGGAAGAAAAGCCCGCTGGGCCGCAGTTGGATATCGAGCGCCATAAGCTCAATGCGATGGGGGCGTTTGCCGAAGCGCAAACTTGCCGCCGTCTGGTGTTGCTGAACTATTTCGGTGAAGGACGCCAACAACCTTGCGGTAACTGCGATGTTTGTCTCGATCCGCCGAAGCGCTACGACGGGCTGGTTGAGGCGCAAAAAGCGCTGTCCTGCGTGTATCGAGTCGGGCAGCGCTTTGGTTTAGGGTATATCGTCGAGGTGCTACGCGGCGCCAATAACCAGCGTATCCGAGATTTTGCTCATGACAAGCTGCCGGTTTACGGCATCGGTAAGGATAAATCGCAGGAGCATTGGGTCAGCGTGCTGCGCCAGTTGATTCACCTGGGCTTGCTGAACCAGAACATCACGATGCATTCCGCCGTACAGCTTACCGAATCGGCACGTCCGGTATTGCGGGGAGAAGTGCCGCTACAGCTGGCTGTGCCGCGTGTGATTAACCTGAAGCCTCGCGCGAATCAAAAATCTTACGGCGGAAACTACGACCGTAAACTGTTCGCCAAATTGCGCAAACTGCGTAAATCCATTGCGGATGAAGACAATATCCCGCCTTACGTGGTGTTCAGCGACGCGACGCTGCTGGAGATGGCGGAACTGATGCCGATCACCGCGGGTGAACTGCTGAATATCAACGGGGTAGGATACCGTAAACTCGAACGTTTCGGGGCGCCTTTCATGAACATGATTCGCGATCATGTCGATAATGATGACGAGTGAGACTTCTCTTTGTCAGGCCTTTCTCGCTGTGGCGAGCAACGCGCCGACCAACACAAACAGTGAACCGAATATTCGGTTAAGCATCTTCATCTGCCGTGGACCTTTCAGCCAGCCAGCGATACGCGTGGCCAGCGTGGCGTAGCCAATCATCACGATAATATCGACTACCACGGTGGTGACGCCCAACACCAGATACTGTGCGGCCTGCGGCTGGTGGGGGATAATGAACTGCGGGAACAGCGCTGCCAGAAACACAATGCTTTTTGGGTTGGTCAAATTCACCAGCACTGCGCGTTTAAAGAGTTTACGACGTGGCATCGCGCTGGCGATCGCCTTAAGGTCAAGCGCACCTGCGGCACGCCACTGCTGAATCCCCAGCCAAATCAGATACGCTGCGCCCAGCCATTTCAGCATATCGAAAGCCAGTACGGACTGGTTAAGCAGCGCGCCTAGCCCGATGCCGACCAGTACGATATGAATCGCCAATCCGACCTGTAAACCACAGATCGAGGCTGCCGCACCGCGATAGCCGTGGCTAATGCCGGTACTCATGGTGTTGATGGCACCCGAGCCGGGTGACAGGCTGAGAATCAGCGTTGTGAGTAAATAGGTTAACCACCAATCCCATGTCATGAAGCCTGCCCCTGAATGATGTTCTGTATTACGAGAGTCTGTCTGTTTTTTATGTCACAATACGCTTGTGCTTCACTGCTTGTCATGTTTTTCCGCTAGCTTTCGTTTTCCCGCGTCACCGGAGAGGTGTGATGATTCAACGCCACAATTCGTTGTTTACGTCGGAACGGTTAACGCCTGAAGGGTTAACCTCGAGCCTGTTAACGCGAGAAGCGCAGTTTGCCGCTTTTGCTACCGGAGAATTACTGGATTTCTGGCGTCAGCGTGAAGAGGGCGAATTCTCTGGCGTTGATGACGTACCTATCCGGTTTGTTCGTTTTACCGCGCCACAGCACGACAAGCTTGTCGTTGTCTTTTCAGGCCGTATCGAAAGCTATGTCAAATATAGCGAAGTGGCGTATGACCTCTTTCATCGCGGCTATGATGTACTCATCATGGATCACCGTGGGCAAGGTCGGTCTGGACGGGTGCTGCAAGACGGCCACCGTGGACACGTTGTGCGCTTCAGTGACTATGTTGATGATGCCGAAACGCTGTGTCAGCAGTACATTGGTCTCAAACGGTACACCCGTCGGTTTGCGTTAGCGCATTCAATGGGGGGCACAATTCTGGCACAACTGCTGATTCGTCAGCCCGCGATGTTTGATGCCGTGGCGCTGTGTGCGCCGATGTTTGGTATCCGCTTGCCGCTTCCTCATTGCGTCGTGGGGTGGATTGTTGATTGGGCAGAGCGTCGCCCGGCGATTCGCGATTATTACGCCATCGGCACCGGACAGTGGCGTCCGTTGCCTTATCGGATGAATGTGCTGACACACAGCCGTGAACGCTACCAGCGCAGCATTCGCTTTTATGCGGATTCACCGGATTTACGCGTCGGCGGCCCCACTTATCACTGGGTGCGTGAAGCGATACTGGCGGGGAAACAGTTGCAGGCTCAGGCCAGTGCCGTTACTACGCCGCTTCTGCTGTTACAGGCGGGAGAGGAACGCGTGGTGGATAACCGTAGCCAGAATGCGTTTTGCCAGGCGCTGGCGCAGAGTGGTAACGCCAATGCGCATAATGTTTTGCAGGTTATCCCCGGTGCGCGGCATGAAATTCTCTTTGAAACGGATAACCTCCGCGCTCAGGCATTCGCACTGATTCTGGCGCATTTTGCGCGTTATCATTGATTGTAGGCTGTTGGTAAACCGCTTAACGGACACGCGGAGTCACCTCGTTAATTTTTTGCGGCGTGTGCCGCTACAACACACCAGAAGTGAGATCTTATCGTTATGTACCATGTCGTTGCTTCCGATTTAGATGGCACACTGCTGTCACCTGACCACTCGCTGTCCCCGTATGCGAAAGACACCCTCAGGCTGCTGACGGAAAAAGGGATTCACTTTGTGTTCGCTACTGGACGGCATCACATGGATGTTGCGCAGATCCGCGATAATCTCGGCATCAGCGCGTTTATGATTACCTCGAATGGCGCGCGAGTGCACAACTCGCAGGGCGAGCTGATTTTTAGCCACAATCTGGATCAGGACATTGCCCGCGACCTTTACAGCGTCGTGCACAATAACCCCGATATGCTGACGCACGTTTATCGTGATGACGAGTGGTTCATGAACCGCCCGCGTGCGGAAGAAGAACGTTTCTTCAAAGAGTCGATCTTTAAATACAAGCTGTTCGAGCCTGCGCTGCTGGAAACCGATGGTGTCAGCAAGGTGTTCTTTACCTGCGATTCCCATGAACAGCTGCTGCCGCTGGAAGAAGCGATCAACGCGCGCTGGGGCGACCGCGTCAACGTGAGCTTTTCGACGCTCACCTGTCTGGAAGTGATGGCGGGCGGCGTATCTAAAGGTCATGCGCTGGAACAGGTGGCGAAGATTATCGGCTTCTCACTCAAAGAGTGTGTGGCGTTTGGTGATGGCATGAACGACTACGAAATGCTGTCGATGGCCGGAAAAGGCTGCGTGATGCAGAACGCGCATCAGCGTCTGAAAGATATGCTGCCAGATCGCGAAGTGATTGGCTCTAACGCGGACAGCGCGGTACCGAATTACCTGCGTGAACTGTTTCTGAAATAATCGATGTGTTATCGAGCCAACGCATCATCGGGCACACCGTGCCCGATGGGAAAGCTGAGCCTCAGCGATTGTTTAAGGATCGAGATACCGAGGGCGACCACGGTGCGAGGCATCCCTGCGGGAGCCTCATCATCGTGTTTCCCTCTAAATCCATGCTTAAGCGACCAGTATTAGCGCTTCAGCGCGGTTTTTTCAGGAAATCGACCGCTTTATCGGGAAAGTCGGTGAACAGGCCGTCAACATCCGCCTGATAGTAGAGAATATCGTAGAGCCGATCGATATCCTTGGCGTACGCCGGTAGCCTGTCGGCTCTTGCCGTAAACGGGTGTACCTGAAGTTTATGCTGGTGGGCTTCTTTCACCATGTCGGTAAAGGTGATGTTGTCAGGCGTCGCTCCTTTCTGGACGAGCATGTGGTAGTCCGGCCCGATACCATCGGCATAGGTTGCAATCTGCTGCATAGCGCCGGGCTTTTGCATCCAGTCGTAGTGGTAATTCACCCACGTCCCATCGGCCTGTTTCTCGTAGGTCTCATGCCAGTCGGTATAGGCAATCAACTGAATCAGGTTCAGATCCATCTTCATCTGCGGCTGCAATTCGGTTTTGATGCGCTTTAGCTCGGCAACATCAAACGATTGCAGGAAGACCTTATCGCTTTTTTTCGTATAGCCATACTGCTTCAACACAGCCAGCGTTTCGCGGGCGATGTCTTTCCCTTCCTGATGGTGAAACCACGGCGCTTTGATCTCGGGGTAGAGCCCGATGTTCTTGCCGGTTGAATGATTCAGTCCCTGAATAAATTCAATCTCTTCCTGAAAGGTATGAATACGGAAGTCGGATTTCCACATCGGGAAACGGTTCGGGTAGCTCTGTACCTGCTTGCCGTCTTTGATGTCGAATCCTTCGGTGAATTTCAGCGATTTGATCTCTTGTAGCGTGAAGTCGATGGCGTAAAAGCGTCCATCTTTACGGGCGCGTTGCGGAAAACGTTCTGCTACGTCGGTCACGCGATCCAGATAGTGGTCATGCAGGACAATCAGTGCGTTATCTTTGGTGAGCACCAGATCCTGCTCCAGATAATCTGCACCCTGAGCGTAGGCCATTGCCTTGGCCGGAAGCGTATGCTCGGGCAGATAGCCGCTGGCGCCACGGTGGGCAATGACGATTTTGGTGGTTGATGAAGCGGGATCACTCGCGTGACTGGAGGCACTCAAGGACATGGAGAGTGCGAGGGCGGAGAGTAGGGATGTTACGGTAACGTTCATGCGATCAAACCTCTTTCTGTTGAGAGAAAGGCGGCGTCATCATGACGCCGCCAGAGGGATGCTTACAAGAGCGGGTTAAGCGCGGTTGGCTAACTCTGCTTTATGTTTTTTCTCATTCAGCATAACAACAATCAGCAGAAGTACCGCCAGAATGCTGCCGCCGATCATCACCATGAAGCCGCCGTCCCAACCGAAGAAGTCAACGGTGTAGCCGACGATGGCGCTAGCGGCAACGGAGCCACCGAGGTAGCCGAACAGGCCAGTGAAGCCCGCTGCTGTACCTGCTGCTTTCTTCGGTGCCAGCTCCAGTGCGTGCAGACCAATCAGCATCACCGGGCCGTAAATCAGGAAGCCGATGACGATCATACAGGCCATATCCACACCCGGATTACCGGCTGGGTTCATCCAGTACACGATGGTCGCTATCGTCACCAGCGTCATAAAGAACACGCCCGTTGCGCCACGGTTACCTTTGAACACTTTATCGGACATCCAGCCGCACAGCAGCGTACCCGGAATACCCGCGTATTCGTACAGGAAGTAGGCCCAGGACGATTTATCCAGTGCGAAGTGTTTCACTTCTTTCAGATAAGTCGGTGACCAGTCGAGGATGCCGTAACGCAGCAGGTAAACGAAGACGTTGGCGATAGCGATGTACCACAGCAGTTTGTTCGGGAAAACGTACTGCATGAAAATCTGCTTAGCCGTCAGTTCTTCTTCTGCTTTCTCATTATAATCAACCGGATAGTCGTTTTTGTACTCTTCGATTGGCGGCAAACCACAGGATTGCGGGGTATCACGCATCAGCGCAAAGGCAATCAGCGCAACCAGAATCGCGGCGAAGGCTGGCATGTAGAGCGCGGCTTTCCAGTCGTTGAACCAGGCCATACCCAGCAGGAACAGCAGCGGAGGAATACCGCCGCCGACGTTGTGAGCACAGTTCCACACGGACACGATGCCACCACGTTCTTTCTGTGACCACCAGTGAACCATGGTGCGTCCGCACGGTGGCCATCCCATTCCCTGGAACCATCCGCACAGGAACAGCAGAACGAACATAATCGCAATGCTGGACGTTGCCCACGGTACGAAGCCCATGAACAGCATAACGGCAGCGGCCAGAATCAGACCAGCAGGCAAGAACACGCGCGGGTTGGAACGGTCAGATACCGAACCCATGATGAATTTGGAAAAACCGTAGGCAATGGAAATGCCGGACAGCGCAAAACCAAGATCGCCGCGCGAGAAGCCCTGTTCAATCAGGTAAGGCATGGCGAGTGCGAAGTTTTTACGTACCAGATAGTAGGCGGCGTAGCCAAAAAAGATCCCCATGAAAATCTGCCAGCGCAGACGGCGATAGAGGGGATCGACACGATCCTGCGATACGCGCGCCTGGTGGGCTGCGGGCCTAAAAATACTCAGCATAGATATCTCCAATGCGAAAAAAAACGATAGCTTTTTTGTTCTATTACGAACGTTATTGTAAGGGGATAGCGTGCAAATGAGTGTGATTCATGACGCTAATGTTACACTTTTATGAAACTGTGACGATTTTTGCGCTCATGTTAACAGAATCGGAAAATTACACAGTGTGGTTTTAGTGACCTTAATCACACTTATTGTTTTTAGACACCTCTTTATTTTCGTTTAGTGTTCGTTTTTGCTCTTTATCAAACATTAACCCTTCTTTCTGTGTCCCAATAGCAACATACATACCCTCCGCCTGGAACGAGAACAGAATGAAAAACACGGGGAACTGGCGTGAAACTGACGTGGTTGTCATCGGCGGTGGCGCGACGGGAGCAGGTACTGCAAGGGATTGCGCCCTGCGCGGACTGCGCTGCCTGCTGCTTGAACGTTATGATATTGCGACCGGTGCGACTGGGCGTAACCACGGCCTGTTACACAGCGGTGCCCGCTACGCGGTAACCGATGGCGAGTCTGCTCGCGAATGTATTGAAGAAAATCAGATTCTCCGGCGGATCGCCCGCCACTGTATTGAACCCACCGACGGCCTGTTTATCACCTTGCCAGAAGACGATCTCGGCTGGCAGGCGCAATTTATTACCGCCTGTCAGCAGGCGGGGATTCGCGCGCAGGCAATGGATCCGCAGGAAGCGCTTAGGTTGGAGCCAGCGGCAAACCCTACATTGATTGGCGCGGTGCGCGTGCCGGATGGTTCTGTCGATCCCTTTCGCCTGACGGCAGCCAACATGATCGATGCCTGCGAGCACGGCGCGGAAGTCTTGACCTATCATGAAGTTATCGGACTGATTCGTCAGGGCGATCGGGTTACCGGCGTGCGCGTTTTCGACCATAAAAAAGGTGTGGAAACGGAAATATACGCACAGGTGGTCGTCAACGCTGGCGGTATCTGGGGACAACACATTGCGGAATATGCCGATCTGCGCGTGCGTATGTTTCCGGCAAAAGGCGCACTGCTGATTCTTGGGCACCGCATCAACAACATGGTGATCAACCGCTGCCGTAAACCGGCGGATGCCGACATTCTGGTGCCGGGCGATACCATTTCGCTGATTGGTACGACCTCAACTCACATCGACTACGACCAAATCGACAATATGCTGGTGACGCCTGCTGAGGTGGAAACGCTGATGCGCGAAGGTTCCATGCTGGCGCCGTCTCTGGCGAGCACGCGAATTTTGCGCGCCTATGCTGGCGTCCGTCCTCTTGTTGCCAACGACAGTGACCCCAGCGGGCGTAGCGTAAGTCGCGGCATTGTGCTGCTCGACCATGCCAGCCGCGACGGGCTGGAAGGGTTTATCACGATCACCGGCGGCAAGCTGATGACCTACCGACTGATGGCGGAGTGGGTGACGGACGCCATCTGCAAAAAGCTGGGTCATGACGTGGCCTGCTCGACGGCACAGACGCCGCTGCCCGGATCGGAATCACTGGATGAAGTGAAAACCGTTCCCCATGCGCTGTCTGCTTATCCTGCGGCAAAACCGCTCTCGGCACCGCTGCGCGGGTCGGCGATTTATCGCCACGGTGAACGTGCCGGAAGAATGTTGTCCGGTGAACGTCTTGATCGCAGCCTGGTGTGTGAATGTGAGGCCGTGACGGCGGGAGAAGTGCGCTACGCCGTGGAATCGTTGCAAGTGAATAACCTGATTGACCTGCGTCGGCGTACTCGCGTTGGCATGGGCACCTGTCAGGGGGAACTGTGCGCCTGTCGTGCGGCCGGTCTGTTGTGCCGTCTGGGTACTGCGACGCCGGGGCAGTCGCTCACGCAGCTCAGCCAGTTTTTGAACGAACGCTGGAAAGGCATTCGGCCGATTGCCTGGGGCAATGCCCTGCGTGAAAGCGAGTTTACCAGCTGGATTTATCAGGGCTTGTGCGGCCTGACGGCCAGCGACAGTCAGGAGGATCGCCATGCGTTATGACGTTGTGATTATCGGTGGCGGGCTGGCAGGGCTGACCTGCGGTATCCGCTTAGTGGAGCAGGGGAAACGCTGCGCGATTATTAGCGCCGGACAGAATGCGCTGCATTTTTCTTCCGGTGCGCTGGATTTACTCTCCCATCTCCCTGACGGACAGCCCGTGAGCCAGCCGCTTGAGGCACTAGACGAGCTGGCGCGTCAGGCTCCTCACCACCCTTATTCGCGTATGGGAGCAGCGGCGGTTGCCGCACTGTTGCCACAGGTTGAAGCATTGCTGGAGCGCAGCACTATCACTCTGCGAGGTAATCATCAACAGAACCACTGGCGCATGATGCCGCTAGGTAAGTTTCGTTCATGCTGGCTGAGCCCGGTCGATGGCGTCACGCGTGGTCTGCCGGATTCCCGATTTGGCGATAATCCGTTGATTGCCGGTATTGAAGGCTTTCTGGATTTTCAATCCCGTATCGTGGCTGGCACGCTTCAGACGCAGGGAATTGCGGCGCGCAGTGATGAACTCAAGCTGCCAGTTCTGGATCGGTTACGCCAAAACCCCAGTGAATTCCGTGCGGTAAATATCGCCCGGGTGCTCGACCGACCAGAAAATCGCTCGGCGCTGGTGGAGGAGTTGTCGCTTCTGGCCAACGGTAACGATGCCATCATCATGCCCGCCTGTTTGGGATTGGATAGCCCCGCGATCGTGGCTGAACTGGCTGATGCACTCGGTAAACCGGTATTACTACTGCCGACATTACCGCCGTCAGTGCTCGGGTTGCGTTTGCATCAGGCGCTGTCGCAGCGCTTTCGCCAACTGGGTGGCATGGTGATGCCGGGCGATCGCGCGGTGCGCGCATCGCTATCGCCGCAGGAGATTACCGTCCATAGCCACCATCACCGCGATATTCCGCTGCGGGCGAAGCACGCGGTGCTGGCGAGCGGCAGTTTCTTCAGCAACGGGCTGGTGACGCAATTCGATCGGGTGACCGAGCCGGTCTTTGGGTTGGATGTGCGGTTCGCTGACCAGCGCGAGGGCTGGAGCCAGCAGGATGTGTTTGCGCCGCAGCCCTATATGCAGTTTGGTGCGATTGTCGATGAGCATCTGCACCCGCGTATTGGCGGTGAAACGATCGGCAATCTGTACGCCATCGGCGCGGTGATGGAAGGCTTCGATCCGATTGCACAGGGATGTGGGGCGGGCGTTTCTTTGCTCAGCGCACTTCATGTTGCCGAACAGATTTTGACGGAGGGCAACCCATGAACCTGCTTAGCGATAACAGTTTTGAAGATTGTATCAAGTGTACGGTCTGTACCACGTACTGTCCGGTGTCGCGTGTGAACCCGATTTATCCCGGCCCGAAACAGGCTGGCCCGGACGGCGAACGCCTGCGGCGTAAAGACCCGGCGCTGTATGATGATGCGCTGAAATACTGCACCAACTGCAAGCGCTGCGAAGTCGCGTGCCCGTCGGATGTCAAAATTGGCGACATTATTCAGCGTGCGAAAGCCACGCACAACAGCCACAAGCCGACGTTGCGCGACGCGATTCTGAGCCATACCGACCTCATGGGATCGATTGCCACACCGTTTGCGCCGCTGGTCAATACGGCTACCAGCCTGAAGCCGGTGCGCCAATTGCTGG
This sequence comes from Pectobacterium sp. A5351, assembly GCF_028335745.1. Lineage (NCBI taxonomy): Bacteria > Pseudomonadati > Pseudomonadota > Gammaproteobacteria > Enterobacterales > Pectobacteriaceae > Pectobacterium > Pectobacterium sp. A5351. The sequence continues at coordinate 4,024,160 of NZ_CP116477.1, read as the reverse complement.
ATAAGGCGTTGAAAATCGACCACCGTCGCCAGTTGCCGAAATATTCGTTCGGCACCTTCCGGCGCTGGTATCGTCAGCAGGCGGCAAAGCAGCAGGCCTATGATGAGCAGGTGGCTTACTTCCACGGCTGCTATGTGAACTACAACCATCCACAGTTGGGTAAAGATCTGGTGCAGGTCTTTAACGCGATGGGTATTGGTGTGCAGTTGCTGAATAAAGAGAAGTGCTGCGGCGTACCGCTGATCGCCAATGGTTTTCACGACAAGGCCAGAAAGCAGGCGCGCGCCAACATTACGTCGCTGGATGAGGCGATTAATCAAAAATCCCTGCCGGTGGTGGCGACCTCATCCAGCTGTACGTTCACGCTACGGGACGAGTACCCGCATCTGCTGGGCGTGGATAACGGCCACGTGCGCGAGGGTATCGAACTGGTGACGCGCCAGCTCTATCGCCTGCTGGAAGAAGAGGGGAGAACGCTGCCGCTGCGTAAATTGCCGCTGCGGGTGGCGTACCATACCCCTTGCCATCTGGAGAGGATGGGGTGGACAGCGTATACCCTGGCGCTGCTGCAACGCATCCCCGGTCTTGAACTGGTGATGCTGGACTCCCAGTGCTGCGGTATTGCGGGCACCTACGGCTTCAAGAAAGAGAATTACGCCACGTCGCAAGGCATTGGCGCACCGCTGTTCCAGCAGATTGAAGAAAGCGGGGTCGATATTGTGGTGACGGACTGCGAAACCTGTAAGTGGCAGATTGAGATGTCGACCAGCAAACGGTGTGAACATCCGATCACGCTGTTGGCGAGGTCATTAGCGCAGCCAGAGTAGCAATCTGCAGTAACGTGTTTCCGAACGTTTAACGCTCGGAAACACGAAACATAAAAAGCTCACGTAATAGCGACTTATCTTATTTATTTCAATCACATTATTTTAAAAATAAAGTACCCTCAAGGCGTGTTATACGCTAAATAATTCGAATTTCTCTCTTTCTGCTTTCCTCGGAATTTAGCGTATAAAACTATATTTTAATAAGCTAACGACTTACCATGGTAAGTGACGTGATTCATTAACTTGAACATATAAACAATGGTGTGATCATTTACCTCTCCTACATTAATTGTATATTTTATTGCTGCGCTACTCGATGTCCGTATATGTGCCTCTTTTCGCGGGAAGTTATGAAAATATCATTTAAATCAATAAATTGTGCAGGGGGGTGATCTAAGTAAGTTTATTGGTTTTTTTATGTGAATAGAATTACTTAAGGTATGGTAGAGGAATAGTTATATTTTATTATTTATGTATTCCTAATTATTCATAGTGTAATTATTATAGTTCTAATGTGTGTATCTTTATCTAATTTTTTATTTTCACTTAATTAATATTTAGAAAACATTTGATAAAAATTATTTTTGAACATATCTTATTAAGCGTTATTCCAGTTTTTGAAATATTACTTCATTCTAAAGTGCTCGATCTACACAGCAGCATTCTCCAAGTGCCTGTGCCAGTAATTCGTTGGGGAGTTGGGGAACAGGGTGACGTACTACGGATATATAAGCTTTATGATACAAGGAGAGAACATGAGCTTTGATATTGCAGAAAACACCTCTTCAGAGATTCAGGATTTTGTGACCATTAGCGGCTCTTCTGTGGATGAGCTTGTAAAAAAAGGAATTTATCATATTCAAACTTCTGGAAAGCGAATTTCATCCAGAGCGGGTAATGCATTACAGTCCTATGGGGTAAATTATATACTTAAAGATCCACGTAACCGGCTTCATCATCTTCGTGATGGGGCAATAAAGTATCTTTCTCGTGAGTTTTTGGCTTATTTCAGTGGGAACCTTAAAGCTGAAACTGGGCTTGCAAAAGCATCCAAATTTTGGATGACACTTGTAGATGAAGATGGGAATGTAAATTCTAATTATGGATACTATGTTTTTTATGAGGCGGTTGAGTCATATGGTAATCAGTATAATTGGGTGAAAAGTGTTTTACTTAAAAATAGGGATTCAAGAAGAGCGATTATAAATATAAACCAAAATTACCATAAATCTGACACAAAGGATTTCCCATGTACACTTGGAATGCAATTTTATATAAAAAATAATAAATTATTCTGTGAAACAATATCCCGTAGTACAGATGTAATTACAGGTCTTCCATACGACATGGGTTTTTTCTCTTTTATTCACGAGTTGGTTTGGAAAGATTTGATTGAAAATGGAGTTAAAAATCTTGATTTGGGATATACTATAATGAAAACAACGTTTACCCAAATATATGATAAGAATATTTCAAAAGCATGTGAAGCTATAGAAAATTTTTCTGATTATACTTCTATAACGAGAATGCCTGCTATTGAGTCAGCAAGCGAAACGTTGTCAGATATTTTGACAGGCAATGAAAATACTACCGTTATGAAATGGATTCATGCTCATGCAGAATAAAAATGTCACTATTATTTTGGCTTCAAATAACGAAGCGAAAATATCATCTACGCAGAATATATGTAGTAGTCTTTTCCCGAACTTCACGCTTAGTCATCATATAGTCTCTTCTGGTGTAAGCGAAACACCTGAAACTGATGACGAAGCTATAAAGGGATGCTATACACGCATTGATAATCTTGAGAGCGACATCAATTATCATGTTGATTATATTATTGCTCTGGAGGGGCTAACGGAAAAAACCTCTTTTGGCAGTTTTGTTTATGGATGGGCGGTTATTAAAGATACGAAAAAAAATAAATATCACTATGGTTGTAGTGGCAAAGTCATGTTACCTGAAGATGTAATGGAAAAGCTTTCAAAATATATCCGATTATCGGATGTAGTTCTTAATCTATACCCACATATATCAAAAGCAGATATGGATAGGCTTGGCACCAATGGCGTGCTCACCAATGGGCTTTATACACGAGTTCATGAGTTTGAAACCGCGTTGAAATGTGCATTTGGCTCACTTGCTCTTGAGAAAGGTAAGATGGGTGATTAAATTAATTTTATTTGATATTGATGATACGCTCGTGGACCATAAAACTGGGGCTTATCAGGCTATACAGAGAATCTCGGGTCTAATGATTCGTCTAAATTATGCTGATGCTCTGTATGACTTTAGTGAATTCATTTGCAGCTATGAGGCGCGAAACCATACACTTTGGTCAAAGTTTGAATTTGGTGAAATTGATATTGCTACATTATTAAAAAAGCGATTTATCTATATATATGATTGGTTCGGTGTTAAAGATTCTGATTATGAAATTATTGAAGAAACATATTGGAATGCATATGTAGAAAATTGTGCATTGAACAGTGACTGGCTTCCTTTACTTAAACAGTTAAGCTCTAGGTTTCCTTTGGTGATATGTAGTAATGGTATGGAATCTGTCCAGCGCCGAAAGCTTATACATACTAATATTTTGCCATTCTTTAGTCGTTTTTATTTTGGAAATCGTTATCCTGACTGTAAGCCTGATGTTCATTTCTTCACAAGAATTCTTCTGGATTTTAATGTGCAACCCGAAAATGCCATTATGATAGGGGATAGTATTAATAACGATATTCTCCCTTGTAAAAAACTGGGGATGAAAACACTACATTATAGTGATTTTGATTCGTTTCAACCTATTAAAAAAACACTTATGGAACTCACCAATGGATAAAGAATTTATCTTTAGGGATATAAGTTACCTTGATTCGACTTCAATGAAGTTAGTTCAAGGGGATATCTCGATGATGGGGGACGTGATAACTTACGTAGGCGAAAAGAGGAAGGGTGATGTCGAAGGAGTAATTATACCATCAGAACAATTCGTCGTCTTACCTGGGCTTGTCAATGCTCACCTTCACCCTAGTAAAGAGATTTATGGAAGCATCTTAGATGCATCCCCTATTGATGTGGTGCTTGATTCTGTGCATCGAAATAATACGCTGGAGGACGCTGAAGGTCAGTATGTTGCTTCGCTTAAATCATTAATGATGGCTATGAAGAAAGGTATAACAACAGTTGGTATTTTTACAAGCCGAATTGAAAGTGATATACGTGCAATACAACAGGTGAAAAGTCGGTGTGTAATAAATTTTTGTCAGAGTAATCAGTGGGTAGGTAATGGTAAAGGCCCAGAAAATGAAAGTGTTGAAACAATTTTTTATAAATACCTTCTTGCTGAGGAAAAATACCAGTCAGAATTAATTACTATTCTACCGGCTACCGCATCTGAACTTTCTGCCGATGACATTTTACTTAAAAAATTACACCAGCTTGCTAATCACCATCAAAAAAAGTTTACTCTTCATATTCATGAGGGAGCATATCAGGTTGATTCTCACCGAAATATATTTGGTGTGAGCGGCATTGAGCGTTTTGCTCGCTTGGGTATTCTTGATAAACATACAACGCTTATTCACTGTTGCCATCTATCAGATAGTGAGCTAGATATTCTGTTATCAACACAATGTCATATTATCCATTGCCCAGTAAGTAATAGTTTTGTTGGCGCAGGCACTTTACCATTACGTCGGCTCTCGTCTCATCTGGACCTAGGGCTTGGTACCGATGCTGCAATGGTTAATCCTGGAAATGATCTTACTTTTGACGCGCTTTTTGCCTTATACCATCATGGTGATGCCAATTTTGACACGAAAGTAGATGCTGGAAAAATTCTTCATATGATTACAGAAGGGGGAGCGAAGTCTCTTGGTCTAATGAATGTGGGTAGAATTGCTCGTGGTTTTAAAGCAGATCTTATTTTCTTTGATAAGACATGCATCGATGTTGATTATATCAATACACCTATTTCATTACTGAAAATGTTGCACTATGAGAATCCCTGTAAAGTAATCGTGAATGGCGACATTCGCCTGGATAATGGTCAATTTATAGACCCTGTTTTAGAAGGTAACAACGAAAAATTTTCTGAAATTAGAAGGAAGATCATAATATGAAAAGCATCGCTTTTTTGTTTTCAGGGAGAGGAAGTCTTTTAACCTCTGTGCAAGATGCTATCAAGGATACGGACTCTCAGGCAAAGTTGAGCCTTGTCTTAACAAATAACCGAGATTTTTCTCCTGAGGGTAAACCTATTTTCGACGGTGTTGCAGTTACAAAAATAACTCATCATGATTATAAAAATCGATGTGATTTTGAAGAAAAAATTGCGGAAAAATTAATAGAAGAAAAAGTTGATTTGATTATTTTAGGCGGTTTTAGACGAATTTTTTCTCCCGAATTTGTCGAGAGATTTGGTGACAAAACAATGAACACGCATCCATCACTTCTCCCTGCTTTTCCTGGCGATAAAGCGCAACTTAAAGCGTTGCAAGCAGGGTTGAGAGTGACTGGGGCAACGTTGCATTTTATTAATGAAGACGTTGACGCTGGTCCAATAATTGATCAAGAGCCTGTTAGGATCACTAATGGGATGAGCGAATCTCAGCTTCGAGAGAGTATTGTCGAGGCCGAAAAGAAAATGATATATAACGCCATTCGTGCTTTTTTGGATGGGAAAATAAAAATAGTGAATAATAGAGTTAGCTATGAAGGATATGCCGATGTACAAGATAAAAAATAATATTATTGCTGCGATCTGTGTTGCAAGTATACTATTTTTAGCTATTGTCAGCCTAGGGTTGTCACTGGCAATCCTTCCTTTATATGTTAATAAAGTGCTTGAGTATTCTGCATTTTATGTTGGTCTTGTGGTTGCGGTTGAGTCTGTGTCCACCTTGCTATCACGTGCGCTCGCTGGTCGATATTCTGATAATCATGGCCCGAGGAAAGGGATGGTGGTAGGTTTATTTTTAACTGTTTTTTCTGGTTTATTATGCTATCTATCATTTGCATTTCTGGACCCAGGAAAAGCGGTTTTTGCTGTAATAATTATTTCACGTATATTGATGGGAATAGGTGAGAGTCTTATTTTTACCTGTAGTGGCACTTGGCCGATTGGCTTGGTTGGAAGGGAGCATGCAGGTAAAATTATGTCTTGGGTTGGAATAGCAATGTTTCTTGGATTAGCTATTGGTAATTATTTTGGCATATGGTCTTATTATCACACTGGGATCACCCTATCCGCGATTATAATGACGATTTTACCCGCCCTAGGGTTTATTATCGTTTTAATCGTCAAGCCTGTAGCTGTGCATCCGAATAAGACACACGCGACACTATTATTTGCTGTTAAAAGAATATGGAAAGCCGGATCTGGTTTTTCATTAGCTAATATTGGTTATGCCTCTATTACCACTTTTTTAGTTCTTTATTTCATACAGAATGACTGGGGAGAAGATTCGGCTGTTGCGCTTGCTCTTTTTGGCGTGGGCTATGTTATTTCGAGGCTGACTCTTGGTTGGAAGGCTGACAGTTCGGGGTTAAAAATGACTCTATTCTCACTGACAATTGAGGCGGTAGGTCTGTTGTTGATCGGCTTATCATCCCATCCGTATGAGGCAATGCTGGGTTCTTTCCTTACAGGATTTGGTTTATCTATGGTATATCCGTTGCTCGCTCTTCCTGCTTTAAAAAGTATGCCGGAAGAGCATCTCGGTCTTGCTCTCAGTACCTATGAATCTTGCTTTGATATTGGCATTTTATTTTCTGGATTTATCGGGGGCATCATAGTTTCTGTTTTTGGCTATCCTGCTATGTTCCTTTTCTCATTTTGCTGTTGCCTGTTGGCATTGTACTCGTCGGTGTTGGCATATCGACAGGTGTCATTATCTGGTTCTATTCATCAGGTTCAGTCTTCCTAGCTGATGAACTCATTGGATGAGAGTGGGAAGTCAGGTTTGGAGATCCCTGCAAGTAATCCTTCGACTCGTATTGAGAATAAGAATTTATCGCAAAAAGCACTTTACAAGTGCGAATGATAATGATTATTATTGCTGTGCGTTCCGGGGAACGATGTCATGCGCCTGTGTTAGTTATTGATGGTGTTCATGACGATTCGGCTTCCCTGTGAAGGCACGACATTGCTCACATTGCTTCCAGTATTATTTAGCCAGCTCGGGTGCTGGCTTTTTTTTTTGCCTTCCTTTTTTACCCTTCACCCTGTTCTGATTTTTCGAACAGAGCGGTGAGTTTTTTGCGCTATCTTATTTACCACCGCCCGTTACACTTTCCTTATCAAAAACGCGGGAGGAAATAACATGATCTATTTACGTCAAGCGCAAGATCGCGGACATGCGAATCACGGCTGGCTCGACAGCTGGCACACGTTCTCATTCGCCGATTATTACGATCCTGATTTCATGGGATTTTCGGCACTGCGTGTGATTAATGAAGACGTTATCGAAGGTGGTCAGGGCTTTGGCACACACCCGCATAAAGATATGGAAATTCTGACCTATGTATTGTCCGGTGCGGTTGAACATCAGGATAGCATGGGAAATAAAGAGCAGGTGCCAGCGGGTGAATTCCAGATTATGAGTGCAGGCACGGGCATTCGTCACTCTGAATACAATGCCAGCAAAGACGAACCGCTGCACCTGTATCAAATCTGGATTATCCCGGAAAAAACTGGGCTGACGCCGCGCTACGAGCAGAAGCGCTTTGATGTGCAGCAAGGGCGTCAACTGGTGCTGTCCCCGGATGCGCGTGAAGGCTCGCTGAAAGTCTTTCAGGACATGACGTTGTGGCGTTGGGCGCTGAAAGCGCAGGAGCAATCGGTGTATCAGATTCAGGCTGAACGCCGCGTCTGGGTGCAGGTGGTGCGCGGTACGGTAGAGATTAACGGCCAGAAAGCGGAAACCAGCGATGCGTTTGCGGTCTGGGACGAAACGGCGATCTCCGTCCACGCCAGTGAGGACAGCGAAATCCTGCTGTTTGATTTGCCGCCAGTATAACAATGGCTAAGTCATCACACAGAAGCCTGCGTAGGAAAGACGCAGGCTTTTTATTTTCTTAAAAACCTCACGTTATCATGCAGATTCTGCCCCTTTGCCTTTACTTTCTTCATGCTTTTTTTGCTAGACTTAGCTTACTGTTTTTCAGGCATTTTTAGTCGACGATGAAGAAGAAAAGACCCGTTCTCCAGGATGTTGCTGACCGCGTTGGGATTACCAAAATGACGGTAAGCCGCTATTTGCGTAATCCTGCGCAGGTGTCAGCCGCGTTGCAGGAAAAGATCGCTATTGCATTGGATGAGCTGGGCTATATTCCCAATCTCGCGCCGAATATGCTTGCCAGTTCCACCAGTCGGGCGATTGGGGTGCTGTTGCCGTCATTAACCAATCAGGTTTTCGCTGAGGTATTACGCGGGATTGAACACACGGCGGAAGCGCACGGCTACCAGACCATGCTGGCGCACTATGGCTATCATCCTGACAGAGAAGAGCAGCGCCTGACTTCACTGCTGTCGTATCACATCGATGGGCTGATTCTGGCTGAACGTACCCACACGCCGCGAACGCGTCAGATGCTGGACGTCGCCGGCATTCCGGTGGTGGAACTGATGGATTCTGTTTCGCCCTGCCTGGATATGGCCGTCGGATTTGATAATGTTGAAGCCGCCCGCCAGATGACGCTGCGTATGGTCGCACTGGGGCACAGCCATATCGTTTATCTCGGGGCGCGGCAGGATGAGCGTACGATCATGCGCTGCCGGGGCTATGAACAAGCGATGTGGGAAAGCGGGCTCAAGAGCTATTGCGTGATGAGCGAGCGAGCCTCTTCCTATTCACTTGGTGGCGAACTGCTGCGGCAGACGCAGGAGGAATACCCGCAGGTCGATAGCGTATTTTGTACTAATGACGATTTAGCCGTCGGCGCGATGTTTGAATGCCAGCGGCAGGGATTGCGTGTGCCGGAAGATATCGGCGTCGCGGGTTTTCACGGGCACGACATCGGTCAGGCGATGGTGCCGAAGTTGGCTAGCGTATTGACGCCGCGTGAGCACATGGGGCGTGTCGGCACCGAACGTTTGCTGGCTCGTCTGCGGGGCGAGCCAGTCTCACTGGATATGATCGATGTCGGATTTACTCTGCTGGACGGCGAAAGCCTTTAAGCGGCGGCGTTAGCCAGCCGTGCGCAGTGCGTCAACACAGCGCTGTACGACTTCTTCGCGGGTGCCGTTAATATCGACCTTCAGGACATCCGGTTCATCGCTGCCCGGTTCTTCCAGCGCATCGAACTGGCTTTTCAGCAGGTCTGTTGGCATAAAGTGGCCTGCCCTGGCTTTGTGACGTTCCAGCACCAGCTCAAAGCTGCCTTTCAAATAGATAAACACCATCTTTTCGTTCCCTTCGCGCAGGCGGTCACGGTAACGCTTTTTCAGCGCGGAACAGACGATGATGCCGATCTCGTTTTTGTGTGCCAGGCTATAGGCGACATCGCTGAGCCGCTCCAGCCACGGTGCGCGATCGTCGTCGTTTAGCGGTGTGCCACTGGCCATTTTCTGGATATTCGCACGCGGGTGCAGATCGTCGCCGTCAATAAATTTTGCCTGAATGGCGCGGCCAAGTTCAGCGCCAACTGAGGATTTTCCACTGCCTGATACGCCCATCAGAATAATGCTTCGACCTGACATAATTTGATCTCTATCTCAAAATGTAAATTAAATGGTACTTAATGGTTCCTGATTTTAACATGTTACCCGTATCATGTTACCGGTATCAAATGATGATGTGATACACCTCACAAACAATCAGTCAATCCAGACCGAGTGCCCTAAAGAGATTATTAACGATGACAGAAATCACCTCCGCCTATAGCGCCAGTGTGTTATTGACCATTGCCGCTGGTGCAGTCGCACTGTTACTGGTGCTGATTATGCGCTTTAAAATCCATGCGTTTCTGGCACTGACGTTGGTCAGTGTGATCACCGCACTGGTAACGAAAACCCCTTATGAAAAAGTGGTTCCTATGCTGCTCAGTGGTTTCGGCAGTACGTTGGCATCTGTCGCGCTGTTGGTGGGACTGGGAGCCATGATTGGCCGACTGCTGGAGGTGACTGGGGGGGCGAATGTCTTAGCCGATACCCTGATTAATAAATTTGGCGAACATCGTGCGCCTTTCGCGCTGGGTGTCGCCTCTCTATTGTTTGGCTTCCCGATCTTCTTCGATGCGGGCCTGGTCGTGATGCTGCCGATTATTTTTAGTGTCGCAAAACGCTTCGGTGGTTCGACATTAAAATATGCTTTCCCTGCCGCAGGGGCGTTTGCAGCAATGCATGCACTGGTTCCCCCCCATCCCGGCCCGGTTGCTGCCAGCGAATTGTTAGGTGCTAACATTGGATTACTGGTGATTATCGGTACCCTCATTGCGCTGCCAACCTGGTATTTCGGCGGCTATCTCTATGGCTTGTACGCGGGGAAAAAATTCGACATCAAGCTGCCGTCAAGTTTTCTGTCTGCGGTTGAAACCGATTCGACAGTTAAACCACCGCGCTTTTCCGTGGTATTGAGCATCCTGTTGTTGCCATTGGTGTTGATCTTCCTTGATACGGGGCTGAATACGCTGACGGTGATGGGTATCGTGAGTGGCGACAATGGCGTCGTACAGTTCTTGCGGATGTTGGGGAAAACCCCGGTTGCGCTATTGATTACGGTGTTCTTCGCGCTGATGGTCTTTAGTGGCCGCAAGAGTGGCTCACACCTTGAAAAAATTTGTGACGGGGCGTTAGGTCCGATTTGCTCGATTATTCTGGTTACGGGAGCTGGCGGCATGTTCGGTGGCGTTCTGCGTGCCAGTGGCATCGGCAATGCGTTGTCTGGTGCCTTGGCGGATACCGGAATGCCGGTTATTGTGGCGGCGTTCGTGGTATCGATGGCGTTGCGTGTTGCCCAAGGGTCTGCAACGGTAGCACTGACGACGACAGCGGCGCTGATGGCACCGACTGTGGCGGCAACGACAGGGTTAAGCCAGTTTGACCTGTGCTTTATTGTGGTCGCAATTGCGGGCGGTGCGACGGTGTTGTCGCATGTGAATGACTCTGGCTTCTGGCTGGTCAGTCGCTTCCTCGAAATGGATGAGAAAACGACGCTGAAAACCTGGACGGTGATGGAAACGCTGCTCGGCACCATCGCGTTCCTGCTGGCAGGGATAGGTAGTATTTTGTTCTGATGTGTTTAGCCCTCCTCCTTGTGGAGGAGGGTTTTGACATGAGTCGGCATAAAAAATGTGACTAAGACACAGGGAGGCAACGATGCGGCTATAGCTTCATATAAGCGCGTACGCCGTCGAGGAACATCTGCGTCGATAGCATCACCAGAATCAACCCCATCAATTTCTCCAGCGCACTCACGCCTTTCTCACCCAGCAAACGCAAGAACACATTGGACATCAGCAGGATAATGAAAGAGATGCTCCAGGCGATAAACAGCGCCAGCGTCAGGTGGGGGAGCTGATTAGGGTACTGGTGGGAAAGTAGCATCAGCGCCGCCAGGATCGACGGCCCTGCCACCAGTGGAATCGCCATGGGCACCAGAAACGGTTCTTCACCGGCTGGCAGACCGCTGCTGTTGCCTTCCTGCGAGGGGAAAATCATACGAATCGCGATAAGGAACAGCACGATACCGCCGGAAATGGACACGGTTTCGGTACGCAGATTCAGGAACGCCAAAATGCGTTCGCCCGCAAACAGGAAAATCAGCATCAGACCAAGTGCGATCAGCATTTCACGGATCAGCACCACGCGCCGGCGTTTGGGGTCGAGGTGCTTGAGCACGGACATAAAAATCGGCAGGTTGCCGAGTGGATCCATAATGAGCAACAGCAGCACCGTTGCGGAGATCATTTCTGTCATGTTGGTTTTTTACTCCCGAAACCTTGTTTCCTGACCTGAGCCATCTTCACGGGCTGGTCAACGTTGTTATCCTGTACGCGGTCGATGATATTAGAATGACTGCTGAAAAATGCCGTACTATCGAATAAATTCACTTGCGACTTTATGTACATTTTGTAAGGCTGAATGACACAATTATTTACGGGTTTACGACACGACACGCGCACCTTCTGCGGCAGATCACTGAGTCAGCAATAACCAGGCGCTATCGACGTTAGCCACAATTCTTTTTGTTACCCCCAAAGCAGGACAGTTACCATGAAAAATGTTGGTTTTATTGGCTGGCGCGGTATGGTCGGCTCGGTTCTCATGCAGCGCATGGTGGAAGAACGCGACTTTGATGTGATTCACCCGGTATTCTTCTCGACTTCTCAGCACGGCGAACCTGCTCCGGCGCTGGGTGGTCATCAAGGCGTGTTGCAGGATGCTTATAATATCGAAGCCCTGCGTGCGCTGGACATCATCATTACCTGTCAGGGCGGCGATTATACCAATGAAGTCTACCCGAAGCTGCGTGAAAGTGGCTGGCAGGGTTATTGGATCGATGCCGCGTCCTCGCTGCGTATGAAAGATGACGCGATTATTATTCTGGATCCGGTTAACCACGGGGTGATTCAGCAGGGGCTGGATAAAGGCATCAAAACCTTTGCCGGCGGTAACTGTACCGTCAGCCTGATGCTGATGTCATTGGGCGGCCTGTTTGCCAACAATCTGGTGGAGTGGGTTTCTGCCGCGACGTATCAGGCTGCTTCTGGCGGCGGTGCGCGTCACATGCGTGAGCTGCTGACCCAGATGGGCGCGCTGCACGGTGAAGTGGCGAAAGAGCTACAGGATCCAGCTTCTGCGATTCTGGATATCGAACGTAAAGTGACTGCGCTGACCCGTAGCGGTTCGCTGCCGACCGATAACTTCGGCGTGCCGTTGGCCGGAAGTCTGATTCCGTGGATCGACAAGCAACTGGACAACGGCCAGAGCCGTGAAGAGTGGAAAGGTCAGGCGGAAACCAACAAGATTCTGGGTACCAACAGCGTCATTCCTGTTGATGGCCTCTGCGTACGCGTCGGCGCACTGCGCTGCCACAGCCAGGCATTCACCATCAAACTGAAAAAAGACGTGGCGCTGCCGGAAATCGAACAACTGCTGGCAACCCATAACGATTGGGTGAAAGTGGTGCCGAACGATCGTGATATTACTATGCGTGAGCTGACGCCTGCTGCGGTAACCGGCACGCTCTCTACGCCAGTGGGTCGTCTGCGTAAACTGAACATGGGACCGGAATACCTGTCCGCCTTCACGGTCGGCGATCAGCTGCTGTGGGGAGCCGCTGAACCGCTGCGCCGTATGCTGCGCATCCTGCTGTAGTTATCTTGCTATAGTCCTCCTGCTTTCCTGGCGCAACATCAGTTGGTGTTGCGTCAGATTTCTCAGCTCGAATCCCTTCTGTTAGTCACGTCTTCGGCAATTTGCACTCGTTTACCTTATCTCTGTCAGATTTTGGTTCTGATGGATTGTGGCATCGCATTTATTGCTGAAATTAACGCCACTTCGCTGTCGAATGGCAGTGAATAAATCTATAATATTGGGTGTTAAGTGAATTTATTCGAGGTAACTCACCATATTATGGATTTATCTATGAGTAAGCCTGACGAGATCGTCAAACTGCTCTGTCAGCGATTGCGTAAGGAGCGGCTGTCGCAGCAGATGACTCAGTCAGATGTGGCAGCCCGCTCAGGCATTGGCGTCAACACAGTGTCCAATCTGGAATCCGGGCGTAATGTTGGGTTTGAGAATGTGGTTAGAGTGGCAATGGTTCTTGGACGCGGTAATGAACTGGAAGCGCTGTTCATGCCAAAGATAGACAGTCTTGATGATCTGCTACGTTACGAAAAAAGTGCTACTCGCCAGCGTATCAAAAGGAGTTTCAACGATGGTGAGTAAAGTTGCTGTTTACTACGAAGGTTGGGGAGAGCGTTGGCAATGGGGAACGTTGGTTTCTTCTACTGCACTGACCGTGCGTCCACTGATTATGTTTGAGTACAGTGAGGAAGCCATTCGTCGTGGGCTGGAGCTATCTTCCTTCAGATTGCCCCTGAAAGGTCCAAGACTATCCCGAGATTTTCCCCTGCATCAGTTGGGTCTGCCGGGGCCTGCTTATGACTCGCTTCCTGACGGTTGGGGCATGTTATTGATGGATCGTCTGTTCAAGCTCCGTGGCCTCAATGCTGCACGTATAGGCCCTTTGGAACGGTTGACCTATATCGGTAGCAATGCGATGGGAGCGATGTCGTTCGAACCTTCCCAGCCTGAAGTCGCAGCGGTGGCTGAGGATATCCAGCTTGCCCAATTGTCTACAGAAGTTCAGGAAGTGCTTGATGGCGAAGGTGGTGCTTTTCTGCAAAGGCTATTGCTGATGGGGGGATCGCCTCAAGGGGCGAGGCCAAAAGCATTATTGTATCGTGCCCCAGGTTCTCGAATTTTCACAACATCGGCTACCTCTGGTCTGGAGGCTTGGCTGTTTAAGTTTCCGGCCAAACAGGAACATCCAGAAGTTTGTGCTATCGAAGCCGTCTATGCGCAATGTCTGCGAGAATGCCATATCCGCACGCCAGACACCGAATATTTTGCGTTGCCCAACGGGCAGGCGGCATTTGCCAGCAGGCGATTTGATCGGCAAAACGGTCTGCGTGTCCCGATGCAAAGTCTGGCTGCTTTTACTGGGGCAAACTACCAGAGTCCCGGCTCGCTGGACTATGCCAATTTTCTGCGCGCAACACAGCTATGCACCAATGACGTCAGGGAAAAAGTGCTGGCCTTTGAACGGGTTGTCTTCAACATTATTTTCAATAACCGGGACGATCATCCGAAGAATTTCGCCTATATCATGTCATCGTCTGGGCAATGGCAACTGGCACCAGCCTATGATGTTACCTACTGCGAAGGCCCAGGGGGGTATCATCAAATGGACGTGATGGGGGAAGCATTAGCAATCTCTCGGAAATCGCTTCATAAACTAGGTGTGCAGGAGGCAGATCTGGCACCGTCACAAATGGATCTCATCATAGATAAATACAGTGAGGTCGCAGCCAGTTTCGCTAAGAGAGCCGCAGGTATGTTCCCTGGATGTATCACTCAGGATACGCTCCGCACCATTCAGGCACGTATCAACGACAATATGGGTTACTTGCAAAGACGTTAGTATCACGGCGTGTCGCAGAGATACTCTGCGACATCCAGTCCGGGACGCCTGCACCCCATCACGCCACGCTATCCAGCTGTTCCAATGCCTGACGGGGTGAAATCAGCGGGACGCGCACTTCGACCCGGGTGAATTTATCCGCTTCGCTGACCACCGTGATGCCATAGCGGTTGCCGTAGCGTGCTTTGATACGGCGATCGACCAAATTCATGCCTAGCCCATCGCCGCCGCTGCAAGGCTGATAGGTGCCGGCGTTATCTTCTACTGACAGCTCCAGCGTGTTGGCGTGCAGGCGTCCGCTGATGTGGATGTGTCCGCTTTCAATCATCTGTGAGATACCGTGCTTAATCGCATTTTCGACGATGGGTTGCAGGGAAAACGCGGGTAATCGCGCCTCACGCAGCGCTTCCGGCAGCGAAATATCTACCGTCAGATGATCGGCAAAGCGCGCTTTCTCGATTTCGAGATAGGCGTTCACGTGCTCCAGCTCGTCATTGAGCGAGATTTCATCGTTGCTGCGTTTGAGGTTTTTACGGAAAAACGTCGACAGAGACAGCACCAGTTGACGGGCGTGAGCAGGATCGCGCCGTATCACGGCGGACAGCGTATTCAGCGCGTTGAACAGAAAATGGGGGTTGACCTGTGCGTGCAGCAGCTTGATTTCCGACTGGGCCAGAAGCTGTTTCTGCTGTTCAAAACGTCCTGTCAGAATCTGCGCGGAAAGCAGGTGAGCGATCCCTTCTCCCAGTGTGCGGTTAATGCTGGAAAATAGCTTATTCTTGGGCTCATAAAGCTTGATCGTGCCGACAACGCGCTGATCTTCGCCACGCAGCGGGATCACCAGCGTGGAACCGAGTTTGCAGTGTGATGAAACCGAACAGGTATAAGACACCTCATTGCCGTCGGCGTACACCACCTGATTGTTGTCTATCGCCCGGCGCGTGTGTGATGACGTGATAGGCGCGCCGACGTTGTGGTGGTCGTCGCCGAGCCCGATGAAGGCCAGCAGTTTGTCGCGATCGGTAATCGCCACTGCACCCACGCCCAGCTCTTCATACAAAACACGGGCAACGCGCATACTGTTTTGTGGGTTAAACCCCTGGCGCAGCGCCCCTTCGGCGCGGGCGGCGATTTGCAATGCCTTGGCGGAAAACGCGGAGGTGTATTTTTCAAAAATGGCGCGTCTGTCGAGCAGGATACGCATGAACATGGCGGCACCGATGGTGTTGGTGATCATCATCGGTAAGGCGATATCTCGAACCAGTTCAACAGCGTTATCAAACGGACGGGCGACCAGCAGGATAATCGCCATTTGCAGTATCTCCGCAACCAGCGCGGTCAGGCCGACGACGAGGGGCTGAAACAGCAGATCGATACGATTACGGCGTGCCAGATAGCGATGCAGTAACCCGCCGAGCAGGCCTTCGGCGATGGTCGACAGCATACAGGCCAGCGCGGTCATGCCGCCCATCGAATAGCGGTGTAATCCGCCCGTTAATCCGACGAGAAAGCCAACGGAAGGGCCGCCCAGCATGCCCCCGAGCACGGCACCGGTCGCACGGGTATTGGCAATCGAATCGTCTATATGCAGACCGAAGTAGGTTCCCATAATGCAAAACACGGAAAAAACCAGATAGCACACCAGCTTGTGCGGCAGGCGGATGGTGACCTGCATTAGCGGGATGAACAGCGGTGTCTTGCTGAGCAGATAGGCGATAACCAGATAAACACACATCTGCTGTAACAGGGAAAGAATGAGATCAATCTGGCTAACCATGGGCGGGGTCTCAACATACACAATCGCCAAATTGTA
Source organism: Pectobacterium sp. A5351 (assembly GCF_028335745.1). Taxonomy (NCBI): domain Bacteria; kingdom Pseudomonadati; phylum Pseudomonadota; class Gammaproteobacteria; order Enterobacterales; family Pectobacteriaceae; genus Pectobacterium; species Pectobacterium sp. A5351. The sequence continues at coordinate 4,007,367 of NZ_CP116477.1, read as the reverse complement.
CTGCTTTTTGCCAGCGGACGAATCGATCTTTAAACAAAAGATGCTAATTATCCCGTGTCATAACTTATTCATATAAATATAAACGGAAAAATTTCATCCGTTCTCTGATATTTCTCTGTTCTTTGACTACGCTGAATTAAGGGGCGTGGCTCAAGAACTCTTTCATACTATTCATTATTTTTACACGTCGCCGTTATTCATTAGCAAGCTAATAACCCGTTATTTTTATTGGTTTTTTGTTAAAAATAAGTAACGGGGGAATATAAGCGCAACGTAATGCGCTTTTATATTACTTATTTATTTAATTCAAATGGTTAATCAGAGGATGGATACCATGTCAGCGTTTTCTGATGCGATTAATTCACTTATTTCCGGGCATTATGCCGATCCGTTTTCGCTGTTAGGTATGCATCATTCTTCTAAAGGCCTTGAAGTTCGGGCACTGCTGCCGGATGCGCAGGCCGCCTGGGTGGTTGATGCCAGCAATGGACGAAAAATTGTCGAGCTGGAACGTATAGACGAACGCGGTTTTTTTTGTGGCCTGGTGCCGCGCCGGAAAAACGCTTTCCGTTATCAATTGGCCGTGACCTGGCGTGCAGAAACCCGGGTGATTGAAGATCCTTACCGCTTTGGCCCGCTGTTGCAGGATATGGACATTTGGCTGTTGGCCGAAGGCACCCATCTGCGGCCTTACGAGCGGCTGGGTGCCCATCTGGAAACGCTGGACGGTGTTGAAGGCACGCGTTTTGCCGTCTGGGCACCGAATGCTCAGCGCGTGTCGGTAGTGGGGCAGTTCAACTTCTGGGACGGTCGACGTCATCCGATGCGGCTGCGCAGAGAAAACGGCATTTGGGAGCTGTTTCTGCCCGATGTGAAAGCGGGGCAGCTCTACAAATATGAAATGATCGACAGCCACGGGAACGTCCGGTTGAAGGCCGATCCGTATGCGTTTGAAGCGCAGATGCGTCCTGATACCGCCTCGCTGATTACGCCGCTGCCTGAGAAAGTCCCAACCAGCGATGCCCGGCGTGAGGCGAATGGCCTGCGTTCGCCTATCTCCATTTATGAAGTTCACCTCGGTTCCTGGCGGCGGCATACGGATAACAATTTTTGGCTGAGCTATCAGGAACTGGCGAAGCAACTGATTGATTATGTGCAGTACATGGGTTTCACGCATGTGGAGCTGATGCCGATTAACGAACACCCGTTTGATGGTAGCTGGGGCTATCAACCGCTGGGGCTCTATGCGCCAACGCGTCGTTTCGGCACCGCGCAGGAGTTCAGGGCGTTTGTTGATGCGCTCCATGACGCGGGCATCAACGTCCTGCTGGACTGGGTGCCGGGGCACTTTCCCGGCGACGAATACGGTTTGGCACAGTTTGACGGCACCGCGCTGTATGAATACGCCGATCCGCGTGAAGGCTACCATCAGGACTGGAACACACTGATTTATAACTATGGCCGCCATGAAGTGCGTAACTATCTGGCGGGCAACGCGCTGTTCTGGATGGAACGCTATGGCATCGACGGGCTGCGGGTGGACGCCGTGGCTTCTATGATTTACCGCGATTACAGCCGTAGCGAAGGCGAATGGGTGCCGAACCATTATGGCGGTAAAGAGAACCTCGAAGCGATTTCGTTTCTGCGCTACACCAACCACATGCTGGGCCATGCGGCACCCGCGGCGATCACGCTGGCCGAAGAGTCTACCGATTATCCGGGCGTGACGCTGCCGCCAGACTGCAATGGTTTAGGATTTCACTACAAATGGAACATGGGCTGGATGCACGACACGCTGGCCTATATGCAGCACGATCCGGTTCACCGCAAATACCATCACGATTTGCTGACATTCGGCATGCTGTACGCCTATAGCGAGAACTTTGTGCTGCCGCTGTCTCACGATGAAGTGGTGCACGGCAAGCGCTCGTTGCTGGATCGTATGCCCGGCGATGTCTGGCAGAAATTTGCCAATTTACGTGCTTATTACGGCTTTATGTGGGCGTATCCCGGCAAGAAGCTGCTGTTCATGGGCGGCGAATTTGCACAAGGGCGTGAGTGGAACCACGATGCCAGTCTGGACTGGCATTTGCTGGAGGAGCCGGAAGGCTGGCACCGCGGCGTGCAGACGCTGGTGCGCGATCTCAATCATTGCTATCGCCAGCAACCGCCGTTGTATCAGTTGGATTTTCAGCCGCAGGGTTTTGAATGGCTGGTGGTGGACGATCGGGAGAACTCGGTTTTCGCCTTTGTCCGGCGTGATGAACAAGGTAATGAGGTGCTGGTGGTCAGCAACTTCACGCCGGTTCCACGCTATGGATACCGCATCGGCATCAACCAGCCCGGTGGCTGGCGAGAAGCGATCAACACGGATTCTGTTCACTACAACGGCAGTAATCTGGGCAATGCCGGAACGATTTACAGCGAGGAGTGGGGCAGCCATCAGCGTCAGCATTCTCTTGTTCTGACTATTCCGCCGCTTGCCACGCTGTATCTGGTGAAGGAGGCGTGAATGGCGGAATTACAGACGGGTAAGCCGACGCCGCTGGGGGCCAGTTTTGATGGACAGGGCGTGAATTTCGCCCTGTTTTCGGCGGATGCCGAGCGGGTCGAGCTGTGTGTCTTTGATGAACGCCAGCAGGAGCAGCGGATTGCGCTGACCGCACGCAGCGGCGATATCTGGCACGGCTACCTTCCTGCTGCGCAGCCCGGCTTACGTTACGGTTTCCGGGTCGATGGGCCGTTCGAGCCGTCACAAGGCTTGCGCTTCAACCCACATAAGCTGCTGTTAGATCCCTATGCGCGCCAGCTTGACGGCTGGGTAGTGGATGATGATTCCCTGCAAGGCGGCATTGACCAGCGGGATGAACGCGATAGCGCTGACATCATGGCGAAGTGCGTGGTCACGTCGGAAGAGTACGACTGGCAGGGCGACCAACATCCGCAAACGCCCTGGAGCCAGACGGTGATTTATGAGGCGCACGTACGCGGCCTGACACAGTTGCACCCCGATATTCCCGAAGACATTCGCGGTAGCTATGCGGCGTTAGGCCATCCGCTGATGATTGACTATCTGACGTCGCTGGGCGTGACGGCGCTGGAATTGCTCCCGGTGCAGCAGCATGCCGATGAACCCCGACTTCAACAGTTGGGGCTGCGTAACTACTGGGGCTATAACGTGCTGCTGCCGTTTGCTGTCGATAACAGCCTGGCCGCAGGTGACGACGCGCTGAATGAATTTCGGGATGCGGTGAAAGCGCTGCATCACGCGGGCATTGAGGTCATTTTGGATGTGGTGTTCAACCACAGTGCCGAATTGGACGTCGAAGGCCCCACACTCTGCCAGCGCGGTATCGATAATCGCAGTTATTACTGGCTGAGTGAAAACGGGGAATACCATAACTGGACTGGCTGCGGCAATGTGTTGCGCCTGAATCATCCGGCGGTCATTGACTGGGTGATGGACTGCCTACGCTTCTGGCGCGAAGTCTGCCACGTTGACGGCTTCCGCTTCGATCTGGCAACCGTATTGGGGCGCACCCCGGATTTTACTGCCGCCGCGCCGCTCTTGTCTGCCATGAAAAAGGATAGCCGCTTACAGGGCTGCAAGCTGATTGCCGAACCGTGGGACATCGGGCATGGCGGTTATCAGTTAGGTCAGTTCCCGACACCGTTTGCCGAGTGGAGCGATCGCTACCGTGACGACATGCGCCGCTTTTGGCTGCATGGTGATATTTCTCTCGGCGCATTTGCCCGCCGCTTTGCCGCCTCCAGCGACATCTTCCAACAGCGTGACCGCCTGCCTTACGCCTCCATCAACAAACTGACGGCCCATGACGGCTTTACGCTGCGCGATCTGGTGAGTTTCAACCACAAGCACAACGATGCCAACGGCGAGGGCAACCGCGACGGCACCGACAGCAATTTCAGCAATAACCACGGTACGGAAGGGCTGGAAGCGGACGATGACATCCTTCAACGCCGACTGGCCAGCCAGAAGGCGCTGCTGACGACGTTGATTCTGTCGCAGGGAACGCCAATGCTGCTGGCAGGTGATGAACTGGGACACAGCCAGCAGGGCAACAACAACGCGTACTGTCAGGATAACGAATTGACCTGGCTGCTCTGGGAAAACGCGAATAGCGCACTGCGCGAATTTGTCGCCGGATTGATCCAGTTACGCCGCACGATTCCGGCATTACAGCAGGAAACGTGGTGGCAAGAAGGGGATGGCGCGGTGCAGTGGCTGAACCGAGAAGGACAGCCTTTGACGCCGCAACAGTGGGAGCAGGGGGAGCACCAGCTACAGATTTTACTTTCCGGTCGTTGGCTCGTGTTGTTTAACGCCAGCCTGCATGCCGGTGCGTTCATTTTGCCAGAAGGCCACTGGCAGGTTTCACCGCCGTTTGATGAGACGAATCCGCCTGAGGGTGGAATGTGGCACGGACAAGCGCAGGCGGTGTGCGTCTTGATAAAGCAGACCGCCTAAGCGCAAGCCATTGAAAAGAATAATCAGGAGATAGCCATGGTGAATAACGATAAGCATGACCCTCTGATGTTGGCAAGACAGCTCCCTCTGAAATCCGTGGCATTAATTCTGGCCGGAGGCCGTGGAACGCGCCTGAAAGGGCTGACGGCGCTGCGTGCCAAGCCTGCCGTCCACTTTGGCGGTAAATTTCGCATTATTGATTTCGCGCTTTCTAACTGTCTGAATTCCGGGATCCGCCGTATTGGTGTGATTACCCAATATCAGTCGCATACGCTGGTACAGCATATTCAGCGCGGCTGGTCATTTCTGAATGCGGAAATGAACGAATTTGTTGATTTGCTTCCCGCTCAGCAGCGTCATTCTACCGATCACTGGTATCGGGGAACGGCGGATGCGGTTTGTCAGAATCTCGACATCATTCGGCGCTACCGTGCGGAGTATGTGGTGATCCTCGCGGGCGATCACATCTACAAGATGGACTACTCACGTATGCTCATCGATCACGTAGAGAAGGGGGCGGAATGCACCGTTGCCTGCCTGCCCGTGCCGCTGGAAGAAGCCAGCGCCTTTGGCGTCATGAGTGTGGACAAACAGCACCGCATTCTCGATTTTGCCGAAAAGCCGGATAACCCGACGCCGATGCCGGATAACCCCGACATGGCGCTCGCGAGCATGGGGATCTATGTTTTTAATGCAGACTATCTTTATCAATTGCTGGAAGCGGACCATCACGCGGCGGACTCTGCCCACGACTTTGGACAGGATCTGATCCCGAAGATTGTCTCTCAGCGTCTGGCCTGGGCGCATCCGTTTACCCTGTCGTGCGTCACGTCGGGTGAAGATGAAAATCAGTATTGGCGGGATGTCGGCACGCTGGAAGCCTACTGGCGCGCCAATCTCGATCTGGCGTCCGTCACGCCTGAACTGGATGTCTACGATCAGCACTGGCCGATTCGTTCCGCGATTGAATCGCTGCCGCCCGCCAAATTTGTTCAGGACCGTTCCGGTAGCCATGGGATGACGATGAACTCGCTGGTATCGGGAGGCTGCATCGTGTCTGGCTCTGTCGTCACGCATTCGGTGCTGTTCCCGCGTGTGCGGGTCAATTCATTTTGCAGTATCGATTCGACGGTGATCTTGCCGGATGTCAACGTAGGGCGCTCCTGTCGTTTACGCCGTTGCGTGATTGATCGCGCCTGCCATTTGCCGGAAGGCATGGTGATTGGTGAAAACGCGGAAGAGGATAGCCGCCGTTTTTACCGCTCGGAAGAGGGGATCGTGCTGGTCACGCGATCGATGTTGGAAAAGCTGTAAACACCATCGGAACGAAACGGGAGTAATAATGCGGGTCTTACATGTTTGTTCAGAGCTCTTTCCACTGCTGAAAACCGGTGGACTGGCGGATGTGGCTGGTGCGTTGCCCGGCGCGCAGATTGCGGCGGGGATGGATGTCCGCGTCATCCTGCCTGCCTTCCCCGATCTGAAAAAAGGCATCGCTAACCTACAGGTTGTACGTGAGCTGGATACCTTCGCCGGGCACGTCACGCTGCTGTTCGGTCATTTTAACGGCGTCGGTATTTATTTGATTGATGTGCCCGAGCTGTATGAACGCGCGGGCAGCCCTTATCACGACCCGGCGCTTTACGCTTATGCCGATAACTATCTGCGCTTTGCGCTGCTGGGGTGGATGGGATGCGAAATGGCGTGCGGCCTGGATCACTATTGGCGGCCCGATATCGTGCATGCCCATGACTGGCACGCGGGGCTGACCTGCGCCTATCTGGCGGCGCGTAACCGCCCGGCGAAATCGGTCTTTACCGTTCATAACCTTGCCTATCAGGGGCTGTTCGATGCCCGGCATATGTCGGATATCCAGTTGCCGGTCGATTTCTTTCAGGTATACGGGCTGGAATTTTACGGCCAGATTTCCTACCTCAAGGCGGGGTTGTACTACGCTGACCATATTACGACCGTGAGCCCGACCTACGCCCATGAGATTACGCTGCCGGCATATGGCTACGGTATGGAAGGCTTGCTGAAGGCGCGTGAAGAGGAAGGACGCCTGTCCGGTATCCTCAATGGCGTAGACGAGATGATTTGGAATCCGGCGCACGATCCTTTACTGACGAACCATTACAGCCGTGATGCGCTGGCGAATAAAGCGGAAAACAAGCGCCATCTGCAAACGGCGATGGGCCTGAAGGTTGATGAGAAAGCGCCGGTTTTTGCCATTGTCAGTCGTCTTACCAACCAGAAAGGGCTCGATATCGCGCTAAGCGCGATACCCGATCTGCTGGAGCAGGGCGGGCAACTGGTGGTGCTGGGCGCAGGGGATGCCGATTTGCAGGAAGGCTTTCTGGCGGCAGCAGCCGAATATCACGGTCAGATTGGAGTACAGATTGGCTACCACGAGGCCTTCTCCCACCGCATTATTGGCGGCGCGGATGTCATCATGGTGCCAAGCCGGTTTGAGCCTTGTGGGTTAACGCAACTCTATGGCCTGAAATATGGCACGTTGCCGTTGGTACGCCGTACCGGCGGGTTGGCAGATACGGTATCAGACTGTTCGCTGGAGAATCTGGCGGATGGGCTGGCAAGTGGGTTTGTCTTTAACGATTGCAGTGTGGGGTCGCTATCCCGCGCGATTCGTCGTGTGTTCGTGTTGTGGTCTCGCCCCACGTTATGGCGTTATGTGCAGCGTCAGGCGATGGCGATGGACTTTGGTTGGCAGGTTGCTGCTCAGGCTTATGGTGCGCTCTATCAACGCTTGTATACCCACTAGTTTTCCCACCACGCGTCATCCGCGTGCAATCTGAAAACGACAGGGTAGGGTAACACTCACTTGGGAATGAATATTATGAACTCTCCGTTTATCTATACTTCGCCAACGATCAGTGTGGAAGCGCTGAAACACTCTATTGCTTACAAGCTCATGTTTACCGTGGGGAAAGATCCCTCGATTGCGAATAAACATGACTGGCTGAACGCTACGCTATTGGCCGTGCGTGACCGGATGGTGGAGCGCTGGTTGCGCTCGAACCGCGCACAGCTTTCGCAGGATGTGCGGCAGGTGTATTACCTGTCGATGGAATTTTTGCTGGGACGAACACTATCGAACGCGCTGCTGGCGATGGGATTGTACGACGATCTAAAAGCGGCGCTGGATGGCATGGGGCTGGAACTGGACGATCTGCTTCAGGAAGAAAATGACCCCGGCTTAGGCAACGGCGGTCTGGGTCGTCTGGCGGCCTGTTTCCTGGATTCGTTGGCGACAATGGCGCTGCCGGGGCGCGGCTACGGTATTCGCTACGAATACGGCATGTTCAAACAGAATATTGTTAACGGCAAGCAGGCGGAATCGCCGGACTACTGGCTGGAATACGGCAACGCGTGGGAATTCCCGCGTCACAGCACGCGTTACAAAGTGCGCTTCGGCGGTCGTATCCAGCAGGAAGGCAGCAAAATGCGCTGGCTGGAAACGGAAGAGGTTATCGCGTGCGCCTACGACCAAATCATTCCCGGTTTTGATACGGATGCCACCAATACACTGCGTCTATGGGGCGCGCAGGCCAGTAATGAAATCAATCTGGGTAAATTCAATCAGGGCGACTATTTTGCAGCGGTAGAAGATAAAAACCACTCGGAAAACGTGTCGCGCGTGCTGTATCCCGATGACTCCACCTATTCAGGCCGCGAGCTGCGTCTGCGTCAGGAATACTTCCTGGTTTCGGCCACGGTACAGGACATCCTGAACCGTCACTGGATGATGCATAAAACGTACAGCAATTTGGCGGAGAAGTTCGCCATCCACCTGAACGATACGCATCCGGTGCTGGCCATCCCTGAGTTGATGCGTCTGCTGATCGATGAGCACAAATTCAAATGGATAGAGGCGTGGACGGTGGTGCGGAAAGTGTTCTCCTACACCAACCATACGCTGATGCAGGAAGCGCTGGAAACCTGGCCTGTCGATATGCTGGGTAAAATTCTGCCGCGCCATCTGCAATTGATTTTCGAAATCAACGAACATTTTCTGGAATACGTTCAGAAAGAAGTTCCCGATGACAACGATCTGCTGGCGCGGGTTTCCATCATTGATGAAAACAACGGGCGTAAGGTGCGGATGGCGTGGCTGGCCGTGGTCGCCAGCCATAAGGTCAACGGCGTATCGGAGCTGCATTCGGACCTGATGGTGCAATCTCTGTTTGCCGATTTCGCCCGCCTTTTCCCTAATCGGTTCTGTAACAAGACCAACGGCGTGACGCCACGGCGCTGGCTGGCGCTGGCTAACCCATCGCTCTCCAAACTGCTGGACGACACCATAGGCCACAACTGGCGCACCGATCTGAGTCAGTTGAGCGAATTGAAACAGCACATCGATTATCCGGCGTTTGTGCAGAAAATCCGTAAGGTGAAGCTGAAGAACAAAGTGCGCTTAGCGACTTATATGGCGGAAAACCTGAATATTGTGGTTAACCCTGAGTCGCTGTTTGATGTGCAGATTAAGCGCATTCACGAATATAAACGGCAATTACTGAATGTGTTGCACATCATTACGCTCTATAACCGCATTAAAGACGACCCTGATGTTGATCGTGTACCGCGTGTTGCCATCTTTGCGGGTAAGGCGGCATCGGCCTATTACATGGCGAAGCACATCATTAATCTGATCAACGACGTCGCCAAGGTGATCAATAACGATCCGGCATTGCACGATCGGCTGAAAGTGGTCTTCATCCCGAACTACAGCGTGAGTCTGGCGCAGTTAATCATCCCGGCAGCCGATCTCTCTGAGCAGATCTCGCTGGCGGGGACGGAAGCCTCCGGGACCAGTAATATGAAATTTGCCCTGAACGGCGCGCTGACGATCGGCACGTTGGATGGGGCGAATGTCGAAATGCTGGAACACATTGGCGAAGAGAACATGTTTATCTTCGGCAATACGGCTGAGCAGGTCGAAGCGCTGCGCCAGAGCGGTTATAACCCGAGACAGTATTACGATCAGGATGAAGAACTGCGCCGTGTACTGACACAAATTACTACAGGCGTCTTCAGCCCTGATGACAGCCGACGCTACAGTGACCTGTTTGATTCACTGGTGAATTTTGGCGATTACTACCAGCTACTGGCGGACTATCGCAGCTATGTGGATACACAGGATCGGGTGGATGAGCTGTATGAGAAAAAGGACGAATGGGCGCGCTGTGCCGTCCAGAATATTGCCAACATGGGCTATTTCTCGTCTGATCGCACTATCGGCGAATATGCAGAGGATATCTGGAATATCAAACCGATACGGTTGTGATTGCATGAGGGTGATATGAAAAAGCGCCGTAGGTTTTTGCCTATGGCGCTTTTGTATTTTTGGCAGTAAAAGGCGCTTGCGGTAACTGCTGATTAACCCGCTTTGGCCATTTGCTGTTGGCGGTGGCTGGCTAACCAGTCGCTGATGCGTTGTTTCTGGGCGTCATCGAAGCGCATGCCCAGCTTGGTGCGGCGCCAGATGACGTCGTCCAGCGTGACGGCCCATTCTTTCTCGACCAGATAGCGCAGTTCCGCTTCGTACAGGTCATGACCGAAATCTTCACCCAGATCGCCAAGGCCTTTCACGTTTGCCAGAATCAGTTCGCTGTTTGAACCGTAAGTGCGGCTGTAACGGCGCGTCAGTGATTCCGGCAGGTTGAAGCGACGACGCAGCGCAGCGGCATAGTCATCACGCGTGCCAGCGATATCACCACCCGGCAATACTGCATCTTTCGTCCAGGCTTTACCCGCTTGTGGATAGTATTTGTGCAGCTTCTCCAGCGCGTGCTCTGCCAGCTTACGGTACGTCGTCAGTTTGCCGCCAAACACGGAAAGCAGTGGAGCCTGACCGTTATCATCATCGACAGACAGCGTGTAATCACGGGTAATCGCCTGCGGAGAATCAGACTCGTCATCGCAGAGCGGACGCACACCGGAGTAAGTCCAGACGATGTCGTCACGCGTCAACTGCTGTTTGAAATGGTCGTTATACACATCCAGCAGGTAGCCGACTTCGTTATCGTCGATCTTCACATCGTGCGGATTGCCTTTATATTCCACGTCGGTCGTGCCGATGATCGAGTAATCGTCTTGCCACGGGATCACGAACACAATACGGTGATCTTTGTTTTGCAGAATATACGCCTGCGGCTGGTTGTGGACTTTTGGCACCACGATGTGGCTGCCTTTGATCAAACGGATGCCGTAAGGCGATTTCAGTTGCAGGCCGTCATCAAAGAATTCTTTCACCCACGGGCCGGTGGCGTTAACCAGACCTTTGGCGCGCCAGGTGAAAGTTTCACCGGTCAGTGAGTCGACCGCATCCACAATCCATACGCCTTGCTCACGGCGTGCGCGGGTGACTTTGGTGCGGGTACGGACTTCACCGCCGCGTTTTGTCACTTCCTGCGCGTTTAACACCACCAGACGCGCATCGTCCACCCAGCAGTCCGAATATTCAAAGCCCTGCTTCAATTCAGGCTTAAGCACGGAATCCGCGCCGAATTTCAATCCTTTACTGGCTGGCAGGCTGACGCGTTTGCCAATATTGTCGTACATGAACAGACCGATGCGAATCATCCAGGCCGGGCGCAGGTGCGGTTGATGAGGCAAACGAAAGCGCATCGGGAAAATAATGTGCGGGGCCATTTTCAGCAGCGTTTCGCGCTCAGACAGCGCTTCGCTGACCAAACGAAATTCATAGTGCTCAAGGTAACGCAGGCCACCGTGAATCAGCTTGGAGCTGGCGGAGGACGTGGCACAGGCAAGATCCTGCGCTTCTAACAACAGGACTGATAACCCCCGCCCAGCCGCATCTGCGGCGATGCCTGCACCGTTAATTCCGCCGCCGATAACGATGAGATCTTTGGTTTCCACGTTTCTTCCTCCACCCTCGAATAAATCAAAATGTTCGTTTTCGAGCATTATAATAATCGAAAACAAACAAATCAGCCAATGGTTAACCAAATAAAAACATTTATGCGTGATGAAGCTAACAATATGATGATAATTGTCACATTAAAATAAGGGTTATTGGGCTAATACTGGTCACTTAAGCCCGTTATTAGGGGAAACACAGAGGGAGGTTCCCGCAGGGAGGCCTCACCCCTGTGGTCGCCCCGTGTATCCCGATGCTTAAACGATCGGCATTAGGGTATTGGGCTGGGATTGTGCTGCTTTGTCGTCACGCTTCACGTTAGTGAAGCACTGTTTTTATAAATAACCTTATAATCATATAGGTTTTATGCCACCGAAGGCGGGTTACAATGACGCCAGTTGTTACGAATATCCTGTCCATTATTAACAAGGTTGTCACTTTCGATGGAACAATTTGAAGCTATTAGTCTTGAGCAAGCCCATTCTCGCTGGCAGGAAGGGGGCGTCGTCGTTGATATTCGCGATCCACAGAGCTTTGCCGCGGCCCATGTTCCCGGCGCGACGCATCTGACAAACGAGACGCTGTCTGACTTTGTACGCGGCGCTGACCTCGAAGCACCGGTCATGGTGATTTGCTACCACGGTATTAGCAGCCGCAATGCTGCACAGTACCTGATTAGTCTGGGGTTTGATTCGGTGTACAGTATCGATGGCGGCTTTGAAGCCTGGCAAAATCGCTACCCGCAAGACACGCAGGCGCAAGCCTGATCGCATGACGATTAAAGAACCTTTATTATCATGTTCCTAACTCAACCTACTCACTGGCGCTTCCCGCTATGATGACTCGCGTTATTGCTCTCTCCAATCCGCGTCTGGCTCAGGCATTTGTTGATTACATGCGTACACAGCAGGTCCATCTGGAAATGCGGCCTCAGGGGCATGAAGCTGAGCTGTGGCTGGAGGATGAAACCCAACTGAGCAAGGTTCAGGAAGCGCTGGAGATTTTTCTGCGCGACCCGACAAACCCGCGTTATCTGGCGGCCAGTTGGCAAACGGGATCGATGGACACCGGTATTCAATACCAACGCTACTCTTACCTGCAAACGCTGAAACAAAAGGCAGGGCCGCTGACGCTATCCGTGATGGTCGTGACGATTGCGGTGTTTATCCTGATGCAGATTTCAGGCTATGAGAGCGTGATGACGTGGCTGGCATTTCCGGCTGAGGGGCAGCAACTGGAGCTGTGGCGCTGGTTCAGTCATGCTTTGTTGCACTTTTCCCTGCTGCACATTTTGTTCAATCTGATGTGGTGGTGGTATCTGGGGGGACCGGTTGAAAAAGTGTTGGGGACCGGCAAGCTGCTGGTCATCACGCTGGTTTCCGCGCTGGTCAGCGGCTGGGCGCAGTCCTGGTTCAGCGGCACGTATTTTGGCGGCCTGTCTGGCGTCGTTTATGCCCTGATGGGCTATGTCTGGCTGCGAGGGGAAAGGGAGCCTGACGGCTACTTATCTATGCCGCGTAGTCTGATGGCTTTCGCTTTACTGTGGCTGGTCGCCGGATATTTCGATATTTTAGGCATGTCGATCGCCAATGCGGCGCATGTGGCTGGGCTGATTGTCGGGCTATTGATGGCCTTTTGGGACACGTATAATAAAACCAACCCCCGGTAAACCGGGGCGTCTTAGGGGATAAATGTGAAGCAGACACAACGGCATGACGCCATTATTGAACTGGTGCGTCGGCAGGGGTATGTCAGTACTGAAGAGCTGGTGGATCATTTTGCGGTGAGCCCGCAGACCATCCGTCGCGATCTGAACGATCTGGCCGAACAGAATAAAATCCATCGCCACCACGGCGGCGCGGCCTTGCCGTCCAGTTCAGTGAATACGGCCTACCATGACCGCAAAATGATGTGGTCGGACGAAAAAGCGCGCATTGCCCGTCGGGTGGCGAGCCAGATTCCAGACGGTGCCACCTTGTTTATCGATATCGGCACCACGCCTGAAGCGGTGGCCTATGCGCTCATGCAGCATAAGGATCTGCGCGTGGTGACCAATAACCTGAACGTGGCAACGCTGCTGACGGCAAAAGAGGATTTTCGCCTGATTCTGGCTGGTGGCGAAGTGCGCACCCGTGATGGCGGTATCATGGGTGAGGCGACGCTGGATTTTATCTCTCAGTTCCGCCTGGATTTCGGCATTTTGGGCATCAGCGGTATTGACATGGATGGGTCATTACTGGAGTTTGATTACCATGAAGTGCGCACAAAACGGGCGATTATTGAAAATTCTCGCTGCGTCATGCTGGTGACGGATCATTCCAAGTTTGGCCGTAATGCGATGGTGAATTTGGGCAACATGGATTTGATCGACTATCTTTTTACCGATCAGTCACCACCGCCCAGCGTACTGAAAATCATTGAACAACATAAGGTACAGTTGGAGTTGTGTTGAACCCGATGTGCCTTTTCCATGACGGACAACGGAGGAGGCACGATGTCAGATTCTTCAAGAAAGCCGGGTTCTGCAAAGCGATCAGGCTCGTCAACACGTTCAGCGGCGGCAAAAAAGCCAGAGGCTTTCACGCAGCCCGTTTCCTCCGCTTATCCCCCCATCGCTTTTGATACCGCAGAATTTACCGCCGCGCTGCTTCGTCAGCAGCGGCTTGCTGGCGTCACCTCGCTTAATGCGATGACGCCAGTGCAGTGCTGGCGCGCCGTCAGCCTTGCGCTGTCTGAACAATTGCTGATGCATACTGCATCGCCCACGTCTTCCTCGACCAATACGCCGCAACGCCATGTGAACTACCTGTCGATGGAGTTTCTGCCTGGACGTCTGACGGGCAACAACCTGATTAATCTGGGATGGTATGACGCCGTTGCCGCCGCGCTGGCTGAGCAGGGGCTGAACCTGAGCGATATTCTGGAGCAGGAAACCGATCCGGGTTTAGGCAACGGTGGATTAGGCCGACTGGCGTCCTGCTTTCTGGATTCGATGGCAACGGTGGGGCAGCCCGCCACGGGGTATGGTCTCAACTATCAGTATGGCCTGTTCCGTCAGCACTTCGCCCAAGAACAGCAGCAGGAAACGGCGGATGACTGGCAGCGCGACACCTATCCGTGGTTTGTACCGCGCGCGGAACTGGCGGTGGATGTCGGGTTTGGCGGGCGTCTGCAACCCCAGACGGACGGCACCCTGCGCTGGCTGCCGGATACCGTTTTCAGAGGCGAAGCCTGTGACCTGCCGGTGATTGGCTATCACAACGGCGCCGCGCAGCCGCTGCGTCTGTGGCGCGCGACGCATCGCGATCCATTTGATTTGACGCTATTCAACGAAGGGCATTACCTGCGTGCGGCCCAGGCGGGCATTTCCGCCAGCAGCCTGACCAGCGTGCTGTATCCGAATGACAATCATGCGGCGGGCAAACGCCTGCGCCTGATGCAGCAGTATTTCCACTGTGCCTGTTCGGTGGCCGATATTTTGCGTCGCCATCTTAAGGCGGGGCGCGCACTGTCCACGCTGCCGGATTACGAAGTCATCCAGCTTAATGATACTCATCCGACGCTGGCGATCCCTGAACTGATGCGGCTGCTGCTGGATGAGCATCAGATACCGTGGGATGAAGCCTGGTTGATAACCGGACGCACCTTCGCTTATACCAACCATACACTGATGCCGGAAGCGCTTGAGCGCTGGGACGAACGGCTGTTTGGCCGTCTGCTGCCGCGTCACCTGTCTATCATTCGGCAAATTGATACCCAGTTTAAGGCGCAGGTCGAGGACAAGTGGCCTGGCGATCGGCAGGTGTGGGCGAAGCTTGCCATCCGCCATCAGCGCCAGATTCGCATGGCAAACCTGTGCGTCGTCAGTTGCTTTGCGGTCAACGGCGTGGCCGCGCTGCACTCGGAACTGGTGGTGAAAGATCTGTTCCCTGAATACCACCAGTTGTGGCCGACCAAATTCCATAACGTCACCAACGGCATTACGCCACGTCGCTGGCTAAAACAGTGTAACCCGGCGCTGTCCGCGCTGATCGACGATACGCTTCACACGCCGTGGGTAAATGATTTGCCCGCGTTGCGCGGGCTGGAGCCCTATGCTGACGATGCCGGTTTTCGTGAGCGTTATCGACAAATCAAAGCTGATAATAAAACGCAACTGGTGACCTACCTGCGCCAGCAGTACGACATCGTCATCGATCCGCAGGCGCTGTTTGATGTGCAAATCAAGCGATTGCATGAGTACAAACGCCAACATTTGAATCTGCTGCATATTCTCGCGCTATATCGTCAATTGCGTGACAATCCGCATCTGGATATAGTGCCGCACGTCTTTTTGTTCGGTGCCAAAGCGGCACCGGGCTATGTATTAGCGAAAAACATCATTTACGCCATTAACCGGGTTGCTGCGGTCATTAATCAGGATCGCCGTGTTAGCGATCGCCTGAAGGTCGTCTTCCCGCCGGACTATCGCGTCTCGCTGGCTGAACGGATGATTCCTGCCGCAGATGTGTCTGAGCAGATTTCAACAGCAGGCAAAGAGGCGTCTGGCACGGGCAATATGAAGCTGGCGCTGAACGGTGCGCTGACCGTTGGCACGTTGGACGGGGCGAATGTAGAAATGGCGCAGCAGGTCGGTGAAGACAATCTGTTCATTTTCGGCCACACCGTTGAACAGGTAAAAGCGTTGCAGGCGCAGGGCTATGAGCCGTCTGACTACCTTGCCGTGACGCCGCTGCTGCGTGAAGTGCTGAATGAGCTTGCGAGCGGCGCGTTCAGTCAGGGGGATAAAAACGCGTTCGCCCCGTTGTTGGATAGCCTGCTGAAGCTGGGCGATCCCTATATGTTAATGGCCGATTTTGCACCGTACTGCGAGGTGCAACAGCGTGTTGATGCGCTTTACCGTGAGCCGGATGAATGGACGCGCCGCTGTGTGCTGAATACCGCCAAAATGGGGATGTTCAGTTCGGACCGGGCGATCCATGATTACCAGACGCGCATTTGGCAGGCGCATCGTTAGGAAAAGGAGAGGGTGTTCAAGGTGGATAAACTGGCAAGCCAGCAGACAGGCATTGCGGAAAGCTATACCGATGCCTATGGCAAAGAGCACATTGTTGCGGCCGCAATCAGAAACCAGATTCAGGCAATGATGGACGTTTCTGATAGCGGCAATGCGCCTTTGCCGCCTGTTCGTGTCTTTTTGCAAGGGCGGGATGCGATCATCGAGCTTGCTGGTCACGGTGAATTCCTCTGGACGCTGATGTATGAAAACGGCGGTCAAATTCAAGGACAGATAACGGGTGGATCAACGCTGGCGTTGCCGGGCGTGCTGCCGCTGGGTTATCACTACCTGACGCTGACGCAGGCCGACCAGCGCTGGAGCTGCCGGATTATTGTCGCGCCGCACCGCTGCTATGAGCCCGAAGCCTTACAGCAGGGAAAACGCTGGTGGGGCGTTACCGTCCAGCTTTATACCCTGCGCTCGCAGAATAACTGGGGCGTCGGGGATTTTGGCGACCTGCGCCAACTGGTGGAGCAGATTGCCCGACGCGGCGGTGCCTTTGTGGGGCTGAACCCGCTGCATTCGCTGTATCCCGCACAGCCAGAAGCCGCCAGTCCTTACAGTCCTTCCTCCCGACACTGGCTGAACATCATTTATATCGACGTGAATCGCATTGATGATTTTCAGCAGAGCGAGGAAGCGCAGGCATGGTGGCACCGTGAGGATACACAAAGCGCGGTTGCCGCGTTACGGGGAGGGCGCTGGGTCGATTATGAACCAGTGACAGCCCTTAAACTGACCGCCTTACGGATGGCTTTCCGCTACTTTACGACCCGCAGCGCGCTGGACCCGCGTATTAGCGCCTTTCGCCAGTTTGTCGTCAGCGGCGGGCAGAGCCTGCAACTTCAGGCGACGTTTGATGCGTTGCAGGCCTACCTGAAAAAGCAGGGCGAGAATTACGCAGACTGGCACCAATGGCCTGCCCGTTACCATGACGTGCACAGTGAGGCCGTGAAATCATTCCGCCGTGAACACAGCGATGAGATTACGTTTTACAGCTGGCTGCAATGGGTGGCGCATGAGCAACTTGCAGAGTGTTACGCGCACAGTAAACAGCTTGGCCTGCCGCTCGGTCTGTATCGCGATTTAGCCGTTGGGGTCGCACAGGGCGGCGCGGAAACCTGGGATGAACGGCAGCTCTATTGCCTTGATGCCTCTATCGGTGCACCGCCGGATCCGCTTGGACCACAGGGACAAGACTGGCAGCTCGCGCCGATGAACCCCACCATGATGCAGCTGCGCGGCTATCAGCCGTTTATCGACGTACTGCGCAGTAACATGGCGCACTGTGGTGCGCTGCGACTTGATCACGTGATGGCGCTCTTGCGCCTGTGGTGGATCCCCAAGGCGGAGACAGCAGGCAACGGGGCTTACGTACATTATCCGGTTGACGATCTGCTGGCGGTGCTGGCGCTGGAAAGTCAGCGCCATCGCTGCCTGATTATCGGCGAGGATTTAGGCACGGTGCCGCCGGAAATTGTCAGCAAGCTGCATGACTACGGTATCTATTCTTACAAGGTGCTGTTCTTTGAAAAGGATGAGGAGAACCATTTCCGCGCACCGGAAGATTACCCACGTCAGGCGATGACAACGATCACCACGCACGATCTCCCGACGCTGCGCGGCTACTGGCAAACCGTGGATTTATCGCTGGGGCGGGAATTGGGGCTGTACCCGACGGAGGCGTTACTGCAAGAACAAATGCAGCAGCGTGAGAAGGCGAAACAGGGGCTGCTTAACGCGTTGCACGAATTCGGGCTATTGCCGCAGCGGGTGGGGCGTAACTCGGCGCTGACGACGATGGGTGCGCCGCTGAGTCGCGGTGTTCATCGGTATGTTGCCGATAGCGCAAGCGCATTGGTCGGGTTCCAACTGGAAGACTGGCTGGATATGGCGACGCCGGTCAATGTGCCGGGTACCAATCGTGAATACCCCAACTGGCGGCGCAAACTTACGCGCCCGCTGGAGTCGATCTTCGCTGACCGCTGCCTTGAACGGCTGGTTCGGGATATGGATTTGCGCCGTGGCGCACCAATGAAAACGCAGAAAGCCTAAATCACGGAATGACAATGATTCCTCCCCCGAGTTGGGGAGGAATAAGAAATAAATCAGCAGGAGAGGGGATTAATAGTAGGAGTGTTCGCCGCGCTGGTGCTCGGTGAGATCTCTCACGCCTTTCAGCTCAGGGAATTTTTCCAGCAGCTCTTTCTCGATCCCTTCTTTCAGCGTGTAGTCGACCATTGAACAGCCGTTACAGCCACCGCCAAATTGCAGAATCGCCATGCCGTCATCGGTAATTTCCATCAGCGTCACGCGGCCGCCGTGGCCAGCCAGCTGTGGGTTGATCTGCGATTGCAGTACATACTCAACGCGTTCCATCAGCGGGGCGCTGTCGTCCACTTTACGCATTTTGGCGTTTGGCGCTTTCAGCGTGAGCTGAGAACCTAACTGGTCAGTTACGAAGTCGATTTCAGCGTCTTCCAGATAAGGTGCGCTGAGTTCGTCTACGTAAGCGGAAATCTTTTCAAACTTCAGTACGGTATCGCTCGCTTCTACGGCATCCGGCGGACAATACGAGACACCGCACTCGGCGTTTGGCGTACCTGGATTGATAACAAATACGCGAATCTGTGTGCCTTCTTCCTGTTTTGCCAACAGTTTTAGGAAATGCTCCTGAGCAGCATCGGTAATACGGATCATAATAGTAAGCTCAATAGTTGACTGCACTTGTCGGTTATAATACGCCCATCCTCCCCCCAACTACAAGGTGCGGCACACACACCAGACCTGAACGCCCGCCGCACCTTGAGCCAGCAGCAGCCTGCTGATTTCAGCGGCGGTACTGCCCGTCGTGACCACATCATCCAGTAACACCACCTGTTGCCCGGATAGCGAAATGTCACACGAGAATGCGCCCCGTAGGTTGCGCCGCCGCGCGCTGGCGCTGAGCGTTTGCTGTAGCGGCGTGCGCCGGATGCGCTGCAATGCGCGGGGCTCGTAAGCACAGTTTAACCAGCGGGCGAGAGGACGGGCGAGCAACGCGGTCTGGTCGAAGCCACGATGCCACTGGCGGTTTCGGTGCAGGGGAACGGTGAACAGACGGTCAGGGCGGAACAGGGGAACCTGTCCGGTGAGTTTCCGATCGCGGTAGGTCATTTGCCAGCGCAGTAAGAGCTGCCGGGCGAGCACGGCTGCCAGCTCGGTTTTACCGTGGAACTTAAACTGTTTCAGCAGCGTGTTAAACGGCGGTACATAGTCGCTGATAAAGGTGAGCGATTGCCAGGGCGGTGGATTTTGCAGGCAGCGCCCGCACTGACGCGTTGTGTCGCTGGAGGGCAAGCCACAACGTGGGCAGCAGGCGGGCAGACGCGGCAAATGGCGCTGGCAGTACGAGCAAATGCCTTGCTGGCTACGATGAAGCGGTAATAAACATAGCCAGCAGCGGGCGGTGATGGTTAACATTGTTTTCCTTAACGATAACGATCGTTTTCCCTGAAATATATTGACCCCACGCAAACGTGAAGGGGTGTCCTGAAGAAGGAAGATAACTGATGGCAGCGTTGTATTGGCAGACCGAAGGCGCAGGAAATACGGATCTTGTGTTGCTGCACGGATGGGGATTGAATGCGCAGGTATGGCAAAGCATTACTGCGCGACTCGCCCCGCATTTTCGTTTGCATAGGGTCGATCTGCCGGGCTATGGCAGAAGTCAGGGGTTTGGACCGATGTCGCTGAGTGACATGGCGGCGAAGGTATTAGCGCAGGCACCGGAACGCGCCGTCTGGCTAGGATGGTCGCTGGGCGGACTGGTTGCCAGCCAGATTGCGTGGCGCGCGCCTGAGCGCGTGGAAAAGTTGATTACCGTGGCATCGTCGCCCTGTTTCAGCGCACAGGACGGCTGGCCGGGTATCAAGCCGGACGTCTTGCAGGGGTTTCAGCAGCAGCTTAGTGAAGATTTTCAGCGTACGGTCGAGCGGTTTCTGGCGCTGCAAACGCTGGGAACGGAGAGCGCACGGCAGGATGCCCGACTATTAAAAAGCGTGGTGCTGGAACAGCCAATGCCGTCCGTCGAGGTATTAAACGGCGGACTGGCCATATTGCGTGAAGCGGATTTACGTCAGCCGTTAGCCGGCTTGGGCGTGCCGTTCCTGCGGCTTTATGGTGCGTTAGACGGGCTGGTGCCGCGCAAAGTCGCTGGATTGCTGGATGAGCAGTGGGCGAATTCGACGTCGGTGGTGATGCCAAAGGCCGCACATGCGCCTTTTATCTCGCATCCCGATGCCTTTACCGAGCAGGTGATCGCGTTCGCTCAGGCCTAGCCGACGATAATTTACATTTTCTCCTCAATTTCTCCACGATTTAGCCGATGTCGGCAGTTAAGGTAATTCGGCACCCTGTATGCATAATGTCGGTCGTTTCAAGATCGAGATACCGGGGGACTACCACGGTGTGAGGCATCTCTACGGGAACCTCATCATCGTGTCTCCCCCTATAAAATGCAAACGCATTTTAAATGCCACTTGTGGCAGCCCGTCAGGGCGAGCACAGGAACTGGGCGAGTAAATTCATGCTGAAGTGATCTGCATTACCTTGTATGCAGGGTTTTCTCTGGGTTGAATGAACCCGATTCTGTTCGATTATAAGTAGGCTGCTCATACAGCAGCCTCGTCAAGATATGGCTGAGGAGTATCGAAGCGATGGCGAATTTTTTTGTCGACCGTCCTATTTTTGCGTGGGTACTGGCTATCCTTCTCAGCCTGTGCGGTATGTTAGCCATCAAGTCATTACCGCTGGAACAGTATCCCGATCTGGCTCCGCCCAGCGTGCGGATTACGGCGAGCTATCCCGGTGCATCGGCGCAAACGCTGGAAAATACCGTTACGCAGGTTATTGAGCAGAGTATGACCGGGCTGGATAACCTGATGTACATGGCCTCAGACAGCAGCAATACCGGGCAAGCGCGCGTCATGTTGACCTTCGAGGCGGGTACCGACCCCGATGAAGCCCGCCAACAGGTGCAAAACCAGCTTCAATCCGCTATCCGCAAGCTGCCACAGGACGTCCAGCAGCAGGGTGTCACCGTGAGTAAAACGGGCGATACCAATATCCTGATGGTCGCGTTTGTCTCTACCGATGGCAGCATGGACAAACAGGATATCGCCGATTATGTCGCGACGAATATTCAGGAACCGATTAGTCGTATCAGCGGGGTGGGTGAAGTTTCTGCGTATGGATCGCAGTATGCGATGCGCATTTGGCTGGATCCGGCCAAACTGATGGATTATGTGCTGACTACCAGCGACGTGGTACGCGCCATCGAATCGCAGAACAGCCAGGTTTCGGTAGGGCAAGTCGGCGGCGTACCGTCGGTTGACAATCAGGCGCTGAATGCGACGATCAATGCACAATCCCTGCTACAGACGCCGCAGCAGTTCCGTGATATCACGCTGCGCGTCAATCAGGATGGCTCCGCCGTGACGTTAGCTAACGTTGCAGAAGTAGAACTGGGTGCCGAACGTTATGATTTTCTCAGTCGTTTCAACGGGCAATCCGCTTCTGGTTTGGGGGTGACGCTGGCGTCTGGTGCGAATGAGCTGGAAACGGATAAGCGTGTCAGGGAACGCATCGAGGAACTATCACACTATTTTCCGCACGGGCTGGAAGCCAAAATCGCTTTTGAAACCTCCCCCTTCGTAAAAGCCTCGATCACCGATGTGGTGAAAACCCTGTTTGAAGCGGTGCTGCTGGTCTTTTTGGTGATGTACCTGTTCTTGCAGAATTTCCGCGCCACGCTGATTCCCACTATTGCGGTGCCGGTGGTGTTGCTCGGCACGTTTGCCGTGCTGTACGTCTGTGGGTTCAGCCTGAACACCCTGACGATGTTCGCGATGGTGCTGGCGATTGGTCTGCTGGTCGATGATGCCATTGTGGTGGTGGAGAACGTCGAACGGGTGATGAGCGAAGAGGGGCTCTCACCACGGGAAGCGACACGAAAATCAATGGGGCAGGTGCAGGGCGCGCTGGTCGGGATTGCGCTGGTGCTGTCGGCTGTGTTTGTGCCAATGGCCTTCTTTGGCGGCACTACGGGGGCGATTTACCGCCAGTTCTCCATCACGATTGTGACGTCAATGATTCTGTCGGTGCTGGTGGCGATGATTCTGACGCCCGCGCTGTGCGCGACGCTGCTCAAGCCGCTTGCCAAGGGGCAGCATCATGGCCGCAAAGGGTTCTTCGGCTGGTTTAACCGGAGCTTTATCCGCACGTCGCTGAAGTATGAGCGCGGCGTCGGCAAGATATTGATTACCAGCGGGCGCTGGCTGCTGCTGTATATGGGCATCATCGGGGTTATGGCTTTCCTGT
The DNA here is from genome assembly GCF_028335745.1 of Pectobacterium sp. A5351. Classification (NCBI taxonomy): domain Bacteria; kingdom Pseudomonadati; phylum Pseudomonadota; class Gammaproteobacteria; order Enterobacterales; family Pectobacteriaceae; genus Pectobacterium; species Pectobacterium sp. A5351. The sequence goes on along the minus strand of NZ_CP116477.1, from coordinate 3,984,558 downwards.
TCTTCCGACTGCCGACCTCGTTTTTGCCGCAGGAAGATCGGGGCGTGTTCACGACACAAGTGCAGCTACCGCCGGGGGCGACGCAGCAGCAGACCTTACAGGTGGTTCACAAGATCGAGCAGTACTATCTCACGCAGGAAAAAGACACGGTGACGTCCGTGTTTTCCACCATTGGTTCAGGGCCGGGCGGAAATGGGCAAAACGTGGCGCGGCTGTTTATACGTCTTAAAGACTGGAGCGAACGCACCACGCCGGAAAGTAGCTCGTTTGCGGTGATTGAAAGCGCGACCAAAGCCTTTCGTCATATTCAGGAAGCGCGTGTGTTTGCCAGTAGCCCGCCGTCAATTAACGGCTTGGGTAGCGCTGCGGGCTTCGCCATGCGGTTGCAGGATCGTGGTGGGCTGGGGCACGATGCGCTGATGGAAGCGCGAGATCAACTGCTGAACATGGCTGACAGCAACCCCGAACTGACGCGCGTGCGCCACAACGGTCTGGACGATAGCTCGCAACTGCGGATTCATATCGATCAGCGCAAAGCACAGTCGCTGGGGGTGTCGATCGATGACATCAACAGCACGCTGAAAACGGGCTGGGGCTCGACCTATGTGAATGATTTCCTTGACCGTGGCAGGGTGAAGAAAGTCTACGTTCAGGCGGCGGCGAAGTTCCGTATGCTGCCGGACGATGTCAGTAAATGGTATGTGCGCAACAACCGTGGCGGCATGGTGCCCTTCAGCGCGTTTGCGCAAACCGTCTGGGAAACCGGATCGCCACGCCTCGAACGCTATAACGGTTATTCCTCGCTGGAGATTGTCGGTGAAGCGATGCCGGGCATCAGTACCGGTACTGCCATGACGATCATGGAATCGCTGGTGGCGAAGTTGCCGGAAGGCTTTGGCTTAGAGTGGACGGGCATGTCGTTACAGGAACGTCTGAGCGGGGCGCAGGCACCGGCGCTGTATGCGATTTCGCTACTGGTGGTGTTCCTGTGTCTGGCTGCGCTGTACGAGAGCTGGACGGTGCCGTTCTCCGTCATGCTGGTGGTGCCGATGGGCGTGCTGGGGGCGCTGTTGGCAACCTGGGCGCGCGGTCTGGAAAACGATGTTTATTTTCAGGTCGGGCTACTGACGGTCGTCGGGCTATCGGCGAAGAACGCCATTCTGATTGTGGAATTCGCCAACGAGATGAATCAGAAAGGGAAGGATTTGGTTGAAGCCACGCTGGAGGCATCCCGTCAGCGACTGCGGCCGATATTGATGACGTCACTGGCATTTGTCTTCGGTGTTTTGCCGATGGCGACCAGCAGCGGCGCGGGCTCGGCCAGTCAGCATGCGGTGGGAACGGGCGTGATCGGCGGTATGCTGGCTGCAACTTTCCTCGCTATTTTCTTCGTGCCGCTGTTCTTTGTCGTTGTACGGCGTCGTTTTCCGTTGAAGGAGAAGACGCTGGAGTAGGGCATCGTCGACATTGCCTGACGACCTGATGGTATTCGTCAAAGGGTGGCTTGCTGGGTGTCCATAAACAACACGATTTAGTCCGAACTGTTCATTTCTTCACGCTGAACAGTTCGCTCTAATACCTCTGTAAAAGAGGAGATCTTATGGACATCACGGTGTGGTTTTACTTCGCGCTTGCCTGTTGTGGCCTTGCTCTGACCCCTGGGCCGAATGCGCTACTGGTCATCACGCACAGTATTCGATTCGGGCCTGCTATCACCCTGTATACCATTTTGGGCGGCATACTGGCCTTCGCGCTGTTGATGACGGTGTCCCTGTTTGGCATTGACGTGTTGCTTAACATGTACCCTTCTTTCCTGACTTACCTAAAATTTGTCGGCGGCCTGTATCTTATCTGGCTGGGTTTCAGGCAGTGGCGGTTAAGAACGTTGAATATCGGTGAGTCTGCGCCATTGACCGCATCGATAAATCGGTTATCTCTTTTTACTCAGGGTGCCGCGTCAGCAGGGGCGAATCCGAAAGTCTTCTTATTCTTCGGGGCATTTCTCTCTCAATTTATCGATCCGACAAAGGACACATTACTGCAATTTGTCGTGATGGTTGCCACCTTTGCTGCTGTAGAGTTTCTGGTTGAATTGGCTATCAACCTGACGGCGGGGCGATTCCGGGCTTACCTTGCTGTGCATGGTAAAGCCTTTAGTCTGGTCTGCGGTGCCATCTTTATGACGATTGGCGGGCTGGTACTGTTTATGCAGTAAACGGTGGTGCTTGCGCGAAAAAGACGCTTTCCCTCGCTGAGCGTTAAAATAGGGTTATCTCTGTCTGGATTGCGTTGTCGCGATCCGTTTTTTGAGCAGGCGTAAAATGGCTGATCCCAAGGTAAAATTTGTTCTACTGCTGATGCCGGGGTTTTCCCTGCTGTCGGTCGGCGGGTTTCTTGACAAGCTACGGTTCTCTGGCGATGAGGAGGACTATAGCCGTCAGATGAACTGTTCCTGGACGCTGACTGCGCTGGATAACCAGCCGGTGACAGCCAGCTGTGGGGTCGTACTCGTACCAGACGACGCGGTTTCAACGCAGAAAATCCATGCCGGAAACTGCGATTATTTCGTCATTTTTGGTGGGAATACACCCGCCAAAGTCATGTCTGATACCGCCTTTTATCTCCCCTTGCTGCGGCACCTTCGGCGCAGCAAGATCCCGCTTGTGAGTGTCGATAACGCCGCCTTTCTTCTCGCGGAGACAGGATTTTCCGGCAAACGCATTCTGGTTCACTGGCGTCACTTTGGTGAGTTTAAAGCCCTGTTTCCGTCTATTACCCCCGTTACGGACAGGAACGTCATGGAGGAAGGAAACCTCTATTCTTGCCCCGGCGGCAGCGCCACCATCGAGCTGGCCGCCTTTCTGCTGGAAAAAAAACTAGGGAGAGAACGGGCTATCAAGGGGTTGTCAGATATGTTGGTCGGTGGGTTTGTTCCGCCGTCCAGCCTGACATGGAACAGCCCTGAGCTTGAAGGCGCGCCGACGTCGGTACGACGGGCGCTGACTATCATGCGCCAGAGTCTGGCAAGCAGGCTAACTTCTAAAGAGATTGCCCAGCGCAGCGGCCTGTCGCGGAGACAGCTGGATAGATCGCTGCAAAAGAGCATTGGCCGTACCATCCAGCAGACGTACATGGACATGAGGATCGCTCAGGCCTGTTGGCTGATGCTGCGGACTTCCCGTACTTTGTCCCAAATTGCGGCAGATACCGGTTTTTCCGATCCCAGCCATCTGAGCCGCATTTTCCGGCAGCATCTGGGGATGGCGCCCGGAAAGTGGCGTCGGGAGAATGCATTTGAAACGTAACAGCCAGATTGCATTTGTTATTGAAAATAGATGTAGATGCAATAATTTATGGTGAAATTCATCAAACTGTAAAAAAAGGTAACTACGTTATGTCCTGTTAAATGACGCAACCAAGGACATAACAATGAAAGCTCGCTGGTTACTGCCTTTACTGATTTCTACTGCTTTACCGGGGATGGTGCAGGCTCAGGCTATTTATCCCATTGACCGCGCCACCATGTTGGCGGGCGGGAAATTCGATTTTAAAGTCGAGTTTGATGAAGTACTCAAGCCGGAAGATATCCGCATTCTGATCAACGGCAAGGATTACCAGCAGGTGCTGGGCAAAACGGCCTCGTTTGTTGAGCGTGAAGACGGCGGCAATGCCTCCACGATCTGGCTGCGAGACGTAAACCTGCCAGAAGCAGGCAAATATGTCGTCGAAGCAGAAGCTAAAGGCAAAAAAACACAGGTGAGCTGGGACGTTTATTCCGCGTCCGGTACGCGTAAAGCCAAAAACGTGATTCTGTTCATCGGCGATGGCCTGTCCGTTGCGCACCGCACTGGCGCACGTATCCTGTCCAAAGGGGTGACGGAAGGCAAGGCAGACGGGCGTCTGGCGATTGATGACCTGCAATATATGGCGTTTGCCGGTACGTCCAGTACCGACTCCATCGCGGCCGACAGCGCCAACACCATGAGCGCTTACATGACCGGTCACAAATCCGGTGTGAATGCGCTGGGTGTGTACGTCAGCCGTAGCAAAAATTCACTGGAGCACCCGAAGCAGGAAACGCTGGGTGAGCTGTTAACCCGTTCGACCAAGATGTCTGTCGGCGTCGTCAGCGATGCTGAACTTCAGGATGCTACGCCAGCGGCGGTCGTCTCTCATACTCGTCGTCGTGCGGATAAAGCTGAAATCGTTGAGATGTTCTACAACGTGCAGCCTACCGTCATGCTGGGTGGCGGCTCTGCCTACTTCCTGCCGAAAAGCACGCCGGGATCAAAACGTAAAGACGAAACCAACTACGTTGAGAAATTCCAGCAAGCTGGCTACTCATTGGTGACTGATGCGGATTCACTGAAGAAAAACGCGGCGCAGGCCACCAAGCTGCTGGGGCTGTTCCACACCGGCAACATGGATGGCGTGATGGATCGTCGTTTCCTGAAAAACGATGTCGCCAAGAAATTCCCTAACCAGCCTGACCTGACTGAAATGACACAGGCGGCGCTGGATGTGCTGTCCAAAAACAAAGACGGTTTCTTCCTGATGGTAGAATCCGCGCTGATCGACAAAGCCTCTCACCCGCTGGATTGGGAGCGCGCGTTTACTAACACCATCATGCTGGATCAGTCTGTGGCTATCGCGAAGAAATTCGCCGAGAAAAACCCGGATACGATGATTATCGTGGCGGGCGACCATACGCACGGCCTGTCTATCATCGGTACGGTAGATGACAGCAAGCCGGGTACCGAGATGCGTGAGAAAGTCGGTGTGTATGAAGATGCAGGCTATCCGAACTATAAAGACGCCAACAAAGACGGCTACCCGGATGACCTGAATGTTTCTAAGCGTCTGGCCGTGTTCTTCAACAACTTCCCTGATTATTACGAAACGTTCCGTCCGAAGCTGGATGGCCAGTTCGTTCCTGCTATCAAGAACGAAAAAGATGAATACGTTGCCAACAAAGCCTACGAAAAAGTGGAAGGTGCGGTATTCCGCGAAGGGATTCTGCCACGCTCTTCCGATACGGGCGTTCATGCCGTTGACGATATGGTCATTCAGGCTAGCGGTCCAGGTGCAGAACGTATCCGTGGTTACATGGAAAACACTGACCTGTTCCGGGTGATTGTGGACGCGCTTGCGGTTAAACCTCAGGACAAAAAGTAATCCGATAACACGATGAATAATGCGACATGCAGCAAAGCGGGGGCAACCCCGCTTTTATTCTCCTGGTTGCGCACGGTGCTGGTGCTCCTCCTTCTCGGTGGTATTGCTCCGGCGAACGCCGCGCAGTCTGAATTTTCTTTCGATAAGCAGTCTGAACTTTCTTTCGATAAATTGTACGCCTCTTACGGCGTGTTGGGTCTGGAATTCTCCAATGATGTCAAAGCGCTCTCCGGTAAACGGGTCAAGATGCGCGGCTTTATGGCACCGCCGCTCAAGGCGGAGTCACAATTCTTTGTCTTAACCAAAATGCCGATGGCGCTGTGCCCCTTCTGTTCCTCTGATGCGGACTGGCCTGAAGATATTGTCGTTGTCTATCTCGCCAAACGTCAGACCTTCGTACAGAACAACACCATGATTGAGGTAGAAGGCGTGCTGGAGCACGGATCGTGGACCGATCCTGAAACGGGTTTTGTCAGCCTGCTGCGATTGCGTGAAGCCACGTTCGATACCCTTTAGGAGCGCTGATGGCGGAGTTATTGATTCAACACCTAAGTGTGACCTTCCCCGATACGTCCGAGGCCGTGCTGGATATTCCCGCACTGTCTATCCGTTCTGGTGAGCGGGTCGCGGTGATGGGGCCTTCCGGTTCTGGCAAAACCACGTTGGTGAATGCCATCACCGGGATGGATCACAGCGGAACGGGCTGTGTACAGTGGGAAAAGCAGGATATCTGGCAGATGAACGAAGCGGAACGCGACCGCTGGCGGGCGCAGCATATTGGGTTGGTGATGCAGGATTTCCATCTGTTCCCCGGCCTGAATGCGCTGGAAAACGTCTTACTGCCCGCGCAGTTTCACCACTGGCGGATACCTGTGTCGCTCAAACAGCGGGCGGCGGATTTGTTGGCTCAGGTGGGGCTGGATACCGCGAAACGCCCGATCGACGTGCTATCACGCGGCGAGAAGCAGCGGGTTGCCGTGGCGAGAGCGTTGCTCAGCAAGCCAGATATTATCGTGGCCGATGAACCAACAGCCAGTCTGGACGCGCAGAGCGGCGAGCAGATTGCCGATTTGCTGGCGACGCTAGCGCGCGATAGCCGTGCCACGCTGATCGCCATTACGCACGATGCGCGTCTGGCTTCGCAGATGTCGCGCTGTATTCAACTGGAAAAAGGACGCCTCGTGGCGGACACGCCGTATCAGGAGGATCGCGCATGATTCCTTGGCGTCTTATCTGGGTCGACTGGCGTCGGCTCTGGCCGGGTGTGCTGGTCGTGGTGTTGCTGATCGCGATGGCGACAGCATTAAGTATTTCGGTGAGTTTGCAGGAAAGAGCGCTGCGCATGGGCAGTGCCAAAGCCGCTGACCGTTTCGATCTGGTGATCGGCGCGCCGGGGAGCGAAACCCAACTGGTGCTGTCGTCCGTGTTCCTGCAACCGTCCGCGCTGACGTTGATTCCTGCGCAGGTGCTGGCCGATCTGGAAAAGAATCCGCTGGTGGCTTGGGCGGCCCCGGTCGCGTTTGGTGATTTCTATCAGGGAATGCCGATTGTCGGTACGACACCACCGCTGGTGACGGATAACGGTAAGCGGCAGCTCATCGCCGGACGTGTGTTCAACGATGACTTTGAAGCCGTAGTCGGCGAGCAAACGGGGCTGAGGGTGGGGAGCACGTTCAGCCCGATTCATGGTCAGGTGGGGACGGAAGGGGCGCATGCGCACGATGACGTCACCTACACCGTGGTCGGCGTGTTGCCTGCTGACGGCAGCGCGTGGGATAAAGCGATTCTGGTGCCGGTGAATGCGGTATGGCGGGTACATGGTATCCATCCGCCACATGATGCGGACGATGCACACCACGATCATGACGAACATGGGCAGGGGGAAACTGCGCATGCGGAAGGCGATCAGCATGCCGATGAACATCATCATGATGCGCATCCCGCAGAAGGTGCAGCAAGTGACGATCATCATGCCGATGCTGAGGCCGCTCAACCGGTAACGGCTTCACACGCCGACGAGCACGACGAGGCAGAAGCACACGGCCATGCGCATCAGGCGGGTTTACCCGCTATCGTGGTGAAACCGAAAACGATCGCGGGGGCCTATCAGCTGCGTTCGCTGTATCGCAGCAATACAACGCTGGCGGTGTTCCCCGGCGAAGTGCTGGTGAAGCTCTACTCGATGCTGGGCGATATTCGTGAACTGCTGACCTATATCTCGCTGGGGACGCAGGGGCTTGTGGGCGTCGCGGTGGCGATGGTGGCGGTTATCCACCTGCGGCAGCGGCAGAAACAGATCGGCGCACTCCGTGCGTTTGGCGCGCCGCGCTATGGGATTTTCACGCTGATTTGGAGCGGACTGATGTCACTGGTGAGCGTCGGCGTACTGCTGGGCGTTGGCCTGGGCTACCTGGCTGCCCGTGCGATTGCGGTGGTCATGAGCGAAAAAAGCGGCTTTGTCCTGCCGGTGACGCTGGAATGGGAAGACATCCATTTTGTTCTGCTCTTGTTGCTGGTTGCCGCGGTAGTTCTCACTCTCCCCGCAATGCTGTCCTACCGTCAATCACCCGCAACGGCGCTGCGTGGCGAGTAAGTTGTTACGCTAGCCGTATTCGCATCGGACGTGTCTTTTTGGCGTCCGATGCTGTTTTTCTGATTCAAGATGCTGTTTTCTGATTCAAATAGGATTAAGCTCCGTTTATTAGCTTATGGGTTAATTTTTTCTTGTTGAAAATAACGCTATCGGTTAATTTTATTGGAGATGTAAGGCCATATGTTTAATGTCGTTTATCACCCAACAGCGAGAGAAGAAGCGACAGCTTTACCCGTGCGGCTTCGGGTGAAATTTGACCGGCTCATCAGTAAACTGGAGTATGATGCCCGATTACTACGAGAACCGGATACCAAACCTTTAGGTGATGGTTTTTTTGAGATCCGCACGATGGGGACGGATATTGCCAGAGGTATCTGGGTATATCACACAGGCAATACCATCATCATGCTCCGAGTTTTCATCAAGAAGTCACAGAAAACACCAGCGAAAGACATCGAATTTGCGAAAAAGCGGTTAGCAGAGGTACTTAATGAAACTGGTAAGTCATAAAGAACTGCATAATGAGTGGATGCAGAACGATGAGTATCGCGAGGCATGGCAGGAAGAAGAACGCAAAGAGAAACTCAGAAACTTATTGGCTGAATGGCGTAAGCATGACAACCTGACAAAAGCACAGGTTGCTGACCGCATGGGCGTCACACCTCCTGTTATCTCCCGTTTGGAAAACAACATTACCAAAGCCAGCATCGATACACTGACCCGTTACGCCCGCGCCTGTGGCATCAAAAAGCCGGTTATTCCTCTGTATTGAACAACCTGCCAGTCAGTGCAGGTCTTTTTATAGAGTCTGTCGAATGTTGTGTTGCCCCATCGAATGATGGTTTCAGAGTCATCCTTTCGTCTTCACTCAGAAAGCTTGGCTTTTCACTCCATTCCTAATGTCTGCTTCGGCAGTAAATCATCAGACGACCTCCTCTCTTTAGTACACGCAACATGGATGGTTATGTTTAAGAGCTGTTTTATCTTTTTAGGCTTGTGTTTAGGACTATCGTTTATCACCGCCACTAGCGCGTCTCTTCCTGTTACTGATGTTAAGGCAACGGGCATGACCGAAGTCGTCGTCAACGGTGGTCATTTCTATGTTGGATCGGTCTTTGGCTCGGAAGACTATGCCGCCCATGCCAACACCTCTGTCGTGTCTTTTGCCATGACGAAAACGGAAATCACCTATCAGCAATACCATGCGTTGCAAGCATGGGCGGACGCACACGACTATCAGCTAAGCGGTGGTTGCAATGGTGCGACCTTCGAAGATTGCCTGCCGCCTGAACAGGATGGCGGCCTTCATCCTGTCACCAATATCTCATGGTGGGATGCTGTGATTTTCGCCAATGCGCTGAGTGAACGGGAACGGCTGCAACCTCACTATCTGGCGGCAGACGGCAAAACGCTGAAGCGTGCGCCGGACGGTGATAATGAAAAACTCATACGCGAGAATCCGCAGGCTTCAGGCTATCGCTTGCCCACGCTGGCGGAATGGCAGATTGCGGCCAGAGGCGGAAAGAAAGGACTCGCGAATGCTACTTACGGTCAGCGCTATGCTGGCAGCGAACAGCCGGAGAGTGTGGCGCATTTCCCCTCTGATTCATCCTCGTTCGGCACGGTGCCTGTGGCGTCGAAGCGCCCTAACGCTCTGGGGATTTACGATATGAGCGGTAATGTATCCGAGTGGCTGAACGAACCTTATGTGGTGGAGGGGGGCAAAACCATGTACTACTTTTGCGGCGGAAGTTATCTCGAGCGGACGCACAGTCTGGCGAGCTGCGATCTTCACACGCCCGGTTTTTTCATGCCGGATATTGGTTTTCGACTAGTAAGGACACTTGATGGTCAATAAAGTTATAGGGTGGTTGGCGCTCTGCGCGATCGGTAGTTCGGCTGCTGCACTCTCTCCCGTGGCGTTGAAAGACGGCATCAATCGGGTGGATCTCAATCAGGACGGCGGGAAAGATTATGTCGTCGTCGCCCAATTTGACAACAATACCTCACACCCTAATCTCGGGATGACTTTTTTTGTCCGCCGTCCAGACGGTGGGCATAGCATCATGCCAGTTGCCAACAGCAATACGTTTACCTGGTTCGACTATCGGTTGTCCGCCGCCGCGGATTTTCTGGTGCAGGATAATCGGTTGTTCTTGTCTGGGAAGCATTACTTTCTGGTGACGGCAAAGAAGCAAGGGGAAAATGTCTTTGATTCGACAAAAGTCATTTTAACGATTTACGATTTTAAAGCCTCGCGGGACGATCCTGGAGTGCCGCTCTATGAATGGTCGGAGCGCAAGCGTGTGGTAACGCAAAATACCTACCAATCGGTCGATGAGGCCTACAAGGAAGTGAATGAGGCGATGCTGGAAAAATGAAAACATTGGTATTAATCGTGTTCGGCCTATTGTCGCCCCTCGGGGCATGGGCGCAGCTCAGTGAGCAGGATTACCAGCAACGCGTACAGGAGTTTTTTTATGCAGAACCGCCGCTGTGTCTGGGCGAGAAGTAGTGGCCGGTTCATAGTCCTAAAGGTGATTCCCCCTGGAACAGTGGACGTTTGAATGCGCTAGTGGAAGCAAAGTTGGTGCATGAGACGCTTGAAGGAACAGGTAAAGTCTATCGTTTATCCCCTGTAGGAGAGAAGAATTGGCGTCAATATGGTGACCTGTGCTACGGCCGTATGCAGGTAAGTCGTATTGAGAAAATCGATCGCGTGAACCAGGAATTGACGGTGGTGTACTTCACGTATCGTCTGACTTCATTGGAGGATTGGGCGTACAATCGTTCGTTACGCTTTGCATTTAGCGAACTGGATAACCTTGTTGGTGGCATGGAAACCACGCTCTATTCGGCCACGATTCGTGAGACGTTGGGCGGAGCCGCCAAGTTGCAGGACTACCCCGTGCCGGTCGAGCTGGATTACTAACGCGAGCATAGTGAAAACCTACGTTGTTGTGAAAAGGTATAACCTGTCGTAGCCGTATTGGATTCTGCCTTTCCGGCGATGGTGCCGCCGGTTGCGTATATCGTGACGCCAGGTTTGGCGTCATCGGCCAGTTGCGCATGGGACGACAGCATCAGACAGGCGGCGGTGATGGTGCGGGCGATGGATGAGAGTTGCATTCACAGGTCCTTGTTTTTGGTATGGGAAAACAAGAACAAAGCAACTTCTATACCAATGCGTATTTATCTATTAGTCCGCTAATTAATGGTGGCGAGTCTTTGGTTTGGTGCACCGCGTGGGGCGTTGGCGGCTGTATTACACTGCAATGGTGAGCGCAGCGGCAGTGAAGGAGATGAGAGGGGCGACGGGTGTTGGTAACCTGGAATGACGTCATGCGACGTCCTACTGACGCGGTATTAAAACAGGGTGAACGAGGCTCACCCTGCTGTATTTTACGATCGCTGTAACTGCTGGCGGATTAGCGTAAATCCAACATCGCGATATGATCCATATCGTCAAACGTCAGGTTTTCACCGATCATGCCCCAGATGAAGGCATAGTTTTTCGTGCCGACACCGGTATGAATCGACCAACTGGGGGAGATCACCGCCTGCTCGTTATGCATCACCAGATGGCGCGTTTCATGCGGTTCACCCATCATGTGGAAGATAATGGTGTCTTCCGTCATATCAAAATAGAAGTACACTTCCATTCTGCGTTCATGGGTATGCGTCGGCATGGAGTTCCAGTTGCTGCCTTCCGCCAGACGTGTTAATCCCATGCTCAACTGGCAGGTGTCCACCACTTCCGGTACCAGATATTTGCAAATCGTCCGCTTGTTGCAGGTTTTCACATCGCCCAGCGGGGCTTTGATCGCGTCATCCTGCGTAATGATGCGTGTCGGGTAAACGGCATGCGCCGGAGCGCTGTTATAATACAGTTTGGCTGGCTTGGCTTTGTCCAGGCTGCTGAATGCTAAGTCTTTGGCACCTTTTCCAACATAGAGCGCTTCTTCATTACCAACCTGATAGCTTGTGCCGTCGATAACAATGTTGGCCGGGCCACCGATGTTGATAAGCCCCAGTTCGCGCCGCTCAAGAAAATAGTTCACGCCAAACTGTTTGCCGATACCGTCATCAAACGTGATCTCGCCATCTATCGGCATGATGCCGCCCACCACAATACGGTCGATGTGGCTGTAAGTCATGGTGTAGTGGTTTGGCGTAAATATCTGCTCAATGAGAAATTTCTTTCTCAGCTCAGTGGTATCAAGCGTTTTCGCATGCTCACTGTGTACACTCTGTCGTACGTCCATTTCGTTACCTTTTTATGCGTGTTTAGGTGAAAAGCGTTTTGTCCATAATGCCGTGATGATGGGCACCAATACTGATGTCACGATCACACTGGTGGCGACGAGCGCTGTCGCCTGTTGAGCGACCGGCGCGAATTCCGGCGCCATATTCGCGATGAGCAGAGGTGTGGCGACGGCAGCGCCTGCGCTGCTGGATGCGGCCACACCCGCTGTACCATTACCACCGCCGATAAATTTATCCGCCAGAATCAACGGGATCCCAGTAACGATAATCACCAGCAGGCCGAGGAAGATACCCGCAAAGCCGGTCTGGAGGATCACGGCCAAATTAATCGTATTGCCTAACGCAAAGGCAAAGAAAGGAATCAGCGTTTGTACGGAATTACCAAACAGTTTTCTCAGGTTCGAGTCGAGGTTACCCAGTATAAAACCAATCAGGAAAGGCAGGACGGCACCGACAAAGAGCCGAGGCTCGAAGGTGGAAATACCACTGGCACTCAGAATGACCATAGTCATCAACGGGCCGGACTCCAGAGACATCAGGACGAATGCGCCTGCTTCTTCTTTCGAACCGTATTGGTTCATCAATGCGGCGTACAAACCGCCGTTAGTCATGTCCATTGCCGCGACCAGCGCCAGTACGGAAATCCCGGCCAGCAAGCCGTTCTGGATGCCGTCTCCTGGTAAGAATGTGCCCGCGATCAGCGCGACCACCCAGGCGGTGGCGATTTTGGTGACTACCAGAACGCCTGATTTTCTCAACATGGTTCCCGTTGCTTTAAATTCAGTGGACGCGCCCATGCAGAAAAACCAGACTGCCAGAATAGGAATGGTGCCAGTAATCAGGCCGTTACTGAAAGAACCTAAGTATTTCCCAGCCCCTGGTGTAAAGGTATTACAGAGTGCGCCCAAAAAGAGCGGCACCAGCATTAATCCTCCTGGAATCTTATCAATAGCTTGCTTGATTTTCATAAAAGACCTCATTTAAAAATATGTTCAGCCTGATTTCAGTGAAAGCAGATGGATTATTTGTAAAACGTATAAATAAGGGGGATAAAATCCAAGAGGTTATTACCTGATTTTATTAACTATTGAATATGGCTATACTTATTATTAAATTGATAATGAATGTTTTTCGTTGTCTTGATGATAGCCTTTAAATTATGATTATTTTGCTTTTAATTATGTCTTAATGTGTCCGTGTTCCTGATTTTTTATGATGCTATCTTCAATGCATCATAAGTTAAAATGTAGTCTGTCTCTTCACGATAAATATATTATCTACTATCAGTATTCCTGCTGTTAATATGCGTATTAATTGCTTTTCTGGTTTTAATCAGGCTTGCCAGATGCTTCTCTTTCTTTCCATTAGCATATTGTGATTGCATGCCGTTAACGCCAATGGCGGCGATGGCTTCACCGTTTTGGTTAAAAATCGGGGCGGATATACAGCAGATTTCTTCTATATCTTCGCTGTCGTCGATTGCCCAGCCTTGTTCCTTGACGATTTTCAGATGCTGTAGGAAATCTTCTTTTTTGGTAATTGTCCGGGGTGTTAAATATTCAAAAGTGCAATCGGCAATCAGTGCGTCAATTCTTTCTTGTGGCAGCCAGGCTAATAATACTTTTCCCAGCGACATACGGTTAAAAACGATTTTCTTACCTTCCCAAGATGTTTTTACGATGGCCCTGGGCGATGCCACTTTACTCAGGAAGAAACCGTTGTCGCCGTCCAGAATACCGAGATGGCAGGTCAATTCTGTCTCTTTGACCAACTCATGCATAACGTTAATGGTGTCTTTACGCAGATCGATATTCTTTATTACCAGACCGACCAGCTCGAATAGCCTTAACTCCAAAACATAACGCCCGTCAGCACGCTGGCACAGCAGTTGCGTAACAACCAGCACCTCTAATAAATGGTGCACGCTGCTTTTGGGGATAGACAAATCAGTTCAAATATCAGTGAAACTGGCTTCGTCACGCTTGGCGATGTAGTCAATCATCATCACTAAACGAACCGCTGCTGGTGCTTTACTGTGTTCGAGCTGTTGGAATATATTCATGGTTGTTCTATATATAAAACGATGGTTTCCTATATAGAGAAATAATAACGAAAAGGTAATTTATTTACTTGGATGCAGATGACAAAACAGTCTCGAAATGGTTGAATATTTCAATATAAATGAAGCGTGGTTTTATTAGGGAAAAAATAGCGGTATTTTGGCGGGAAAGAGAAAGATGCCAGACCTTATGAAAATAAGGTCTGGCTAATAGTAGAACGGTTATTAGCGAATATAGGTCACTTAAGCCCGTTATTAGGGGAAACACAGGGGGAGGTTCCCGCAGGAGGCCTCACCCCTGTGGTCGCCCCGTGTATCTCGATGCTTAAACGATCGGCATGAGGTGATTAACGTTTTTTAAAGGCAGCGGCCAGCGCGTCACCCATCGCGCTATTGCCAGCGACGGGGGTAATAGCTGGACGAGGGCGTGATTTTCCTGCGGACTGACGCGGCAAGGTGTTGCTGTCGCCGCGTGCATTGCCGCCGCCACGGCGTGATGCCGTCTCGCCCGGCTGATCATCCAGACGCATGGTTAGCGCGATGCGCTTACGTTGCAGATCCACTTCCATTACTTTCACTTTCACGATATCGCCCGCTTTTACGACCTTATGCGGATCGTCGACGAAATGATCGGCCAGTGATGAAATGTGGACCAAACCGTCCTGATGGACGCCGATATCCACAAAAGCGCCAAAGTTGGTGACGTTGGTGACCGACCCTTCCAGAACCATGCCCGGCAGCAGATCGTTTAAGGTTTCTACGCCTTCGGCGAAGCTGGCGGTTTTGAATTCAGGGCGCGGATCGCGACCCGGTTTTTCCAGCTCTTTGATGATGTCGGTCACTGTCGGTACACCGAAACGCTCATCGGTGAAGTCCGAAGGTTTCAGATTACGCAGTGCGTTTGGATTCCCCATCAGCGCTTGCAACGCCTGTTCCGTCGCGGCCAGAATGCGTTCCACGACCGGATATGCTTCCGGGTGAACGGTAGAAGCATCCAGCGGGTTATTACCGTGGTTGATGCGCAGGAAGCCCGCACACTGTTCAAAGGCTTTTGGCCCCAGACGGCTGACTTTCAGCAGTTGCTCACGATTATGGAAGCGGCCATTCTCATCACGCCAGGTCACAATATTTTGCGCCATCATGCGCGTCAGCCCTGCAACACGCGTCAGCAGCGCCACGGATGCGGTGTTCAGGTCAACGCCGACGGCGTTTACGCAGTCTTCGACCACTGCATCCAGTTTCTTCGCCAGCAGGCTCTGGCTTACATCATGCTGATACTGGCCAACGCCGATGGATTTCGGGTCGATCTTCACCAGCTCTGCCAGCGGATCCTGCAAACGGCGGGCGATGGATACCGCACCGCGCAGCGACACATCCAGATCGGGGAATTCTTGTGCAGCCAGCTCGGACGCGGAATACACCGATGCGCCCGCTTCGCTGACGATCACTTTCTGTGCGTTGATATCCGGGAATTGCTTCTGCGTATCGAGGAAGAAACGCTCGGTTTCACGTGAGGCGGTACCGTTACCAATCGCCACCAGCTCAACCTGATGTTTGAGGCACAGCGCGGCCACAACCGTCGCGGCTTTAGCCGCCTGACCGGTATGCGGATAAATGGTGTCGGTGGCGACCAGCTTGCCAGTGGCATCCACCACCGCGACTTTTACGCCGGTACGCAGACCGGGATCCAGCCCCATCGTGGCGCGCATGCCCGCCGGGGCGGCCATCAGCAGGTCGTGCATGTTGCGGGCGAAGACGTTGATCGCTTCATCTTCGGCTTTTTCACGCACGCTGCCCATCAACTCGGTTTCAAGGTGCAGCAGCACTTTAATACGCCACGTCCAGCTAATCACGGCGCGTCGCCAACTGTCCGCTGCCGCATTCCCCAACCGTAGGTTCAGGTGGTCGATAATAATCTGTTCGCAGTAGCTCTCACGCGGCGCTTCTTCATGCTGTGGATCGGCATTCAACGCCAGTTGCAGCACACCTTCATTCCGGCCACGGAACATCGCCAGCGCGCGGTGTGAAGGCACCTGAGCGATCGGTTCATGATGATCGAAATAGTCACGGAACTTCGCGCCTTCCTCCTCTTTCCCTTCCACGACTCGGGAAACCAGATGGGCGTTTTTCCACAGGTAGTTACGCACTTTTGCCAGCAGCGTGGCATCTTCGGCGAAGCGCTCCATCAGAATGTAACGAGCACCGTCCAGCGCGGCTTTCACGTCCGCCACGCCTTTCTCGGCATCGACATAAGACTGTGCCGTCAGCTCTGGAGCCTGGCTTGGGTCTTGCCACAGGCCGTCGGCCAACGGCTCCAGACCCGCTTCAATCGCAATCTGTCCGCGCGTGCGGCGTTTCGGTTTATACGGCAAGTAGAGATCTTCCAGCTCGGTTTTGCTCAGTGTGCCGTTAATGGCAGTAGCGAGCTGTGGGGTTAATTTCCCCTGATCGTCGATGGATTTCAGAATAGTCTGGCGTCGGTCTTCCAGCTCACGCAGGTAACCGAGGCGTGTTTCGAGTTGGCGCAGTTGGGTGTCATCCAGCCCGCCGGTCACTTCTTTACGGTAACGGGCGATAAAAGGGACGGTATTTCCTTCGTCCAGCAGGCGGACTGCGGCGTCCACCTGCTCCGTACGCGCCTGCAATTCGCTGGCGATGATGTGGCTTAATGAATCATTCATAGGTCTGATATCAGTCGTCATCACATTAGTGGAATAAAAAGTAGTGGGTGAAACAAGTGAGGACAGTTATACGGATTGAGCGCGCAAAATGCCAGCCGTCACCGTCTGGAATACGGCGGCGATAACGGCGCTGTTCGACGAATTACAACCAGAGAAAGAGAAAACAGTAGAGCAAAATTTACCTAATTGATGCGGTGAATAGAAGAGTGTGCGGCTACTGTCGAAAATGCCGATCATGGTCAATGCCCGTCTACGATGGCGGTCAGCGTGTCTGGCTCTTTTGGCGTGAACACGTTTGCCTGCATGCGTCTGCTGGAAGAGATTCAAACGGTCAATCGCGTGCCTGAATTCGTACAACGTGCAAAAGGTGGCTGTGATTCTTTCCTCCTGATGAGATTCGGCAACTCTGTCTACCAGCATTTCGATCCCCACGCGGCGATTCTGCGTAAAATCTGCTACGAAGTGCTCAACGAACTCGGCAGGGAAGACAGCCTGTTACTGGTGGCGATGGAACCACCGCCATCAATGTTTACGGTTATCTCCACTGCTGGCAGGATGGTTGGCTGGATTGCGCATGGGGATGAGATGCACAAGCAGGAAGATATCAACATCTATCGCGCGCGCCAGATTTATACCGTGCAGCCGTCGGGATTATGTTTCCCAAAAATAGTCTTTCTCTAAGCAAGGTTGGCACGATTATCACCATGATGCCGATATTGGCGCATCATGGTGATCGTGAGCAGGAATAAGCCTAGAATTTTTCCCAGTTGTCTTGTGTGTTGCCGACCGGCGCGAGGGCTAAACGGGCCGGTTGCGTTTTCTTCGCCATTGGTGCCGGACGGGCTGCTGGCGTGCCGCGCAGGTGGAAATGGTTCATGAGTGTAACCAGATGGGATGACTGTTCGCGCAGGTTGGTTGCCGCATTGGCGGACTCTTCCACCAGCGTCGCGTTCTGTTGGGTGACCTGATCGAGCTGGTTCACCGCGTCATGAATTTGCGAAATGCCGGATTCCTGCTCCTGCGTTGTCGTCCCGATCTCACTGATTAAATCTGCCACGCTGCGTGCCTGACGTACCAGCTCATCAATGGTGCTGCCGGTGTCTTCGACCAGACGGTTCCCCGCTTCGACTTTTTCGACGCTGGTGTTGATCAGTACCGCGATCTCTTTGGCGGCGGAGGCGGAACGCTGCGCCAGGGAGCGGACTTCTCCGGCTACCACGGCGAAGCCGCGGCCTTGCTCACCCGCGCGTGCGGCTTCGACCGCTGCATTCAGCGCCAGAATGTTGGTCTGGAAGGCGATGCCATCAATGACGCTGATGATATCGCGGATTTTATGTGAGCTGTCGGAGATCTCTTTCATGGTAATGACCATATCGCCGATCGCCTCACCGCCCTTGGTCGCCGTCTTGCTGGCCTGGCTGGCAAGCTGAGTGACGCTACGCACGGTATGCGCATTCTGGCGAATCGCCTGACTCATCTGTTCCATTGACGCTGCGGTCTGCTGTAGGCTGGCGGCCTGCTCTTCCGTGCGTTGGCTCAGGTTTTCGCTGCCTGCGGCGATTTGGCTGGAGCCCGAAGCGATAGCTTCGCTGCTCTCCCGCACCTGCTCGACGATATCACCCAGGTTATTGCTCATATGGCGCATTGTGGCTAACAGGCTGCTGTGGTCATTCGTGTTTATGGCAATATCGACGGCCAGATCGCCATCGGCCACCTGCCGGGCAACGTGGGTCGCGTAGAGCGGCTCGCCGCCCAGTTGGTTTTTCAACGTACGGGTAATCAGCCAGGCCACGACTGCGGCCATGGCAGCGGCGGCAAGGGCGAGAATCAGCATAATGACGCTGCCGGAGTACGCGCTATGCTGTGCGTGGCTGACAATCTCGTTGGTATCTTGCTGCTGTGAGGCCATCATCGCGTCCAACACTTTGAACAATGCGTTTTGCGCGGGCTGCATCTCATTGAGAATAATGGCGTTACCTCTCAGACGCTGCTCTGGATCGGTGGATTGCACCAGTTCTATGGCTTTCAAAAAGGCCGCAAGGTACGGCGGGCGGGTGTCCTGAAACTGCTTCAGTAGCGCACTGGTTCCTTCGGTATCCAGCTGTTGCCCCAGTTTTTTCAGGTTGGCGGTATTACGGGCGATTTGCTCATCGACAAACTGCTTTTCCTGTCTGATTTGCGCTGGGTCGGTGCTGATTGCAATGTTGCGAATCAGGCGAGCATTGGCGTCGAAACCGGCTTTAACTTCCTGAATCAATAGCATGTTTGCTAATGTAGTGCCGGAAAGGCGGCTGATGTCGTTACCCAGCCCAACCAGTTGGAGCCGTCCGAAGAATGCCACCATCAGACTGATGATGATAACCAGAGAAAATCCCATACCCAGCATCTTGCCGAGTTTGATTCTGTTCAGCATATTCATAAACATCCTTAATTTTTTGACATGCTATGAAGGCATAACGGAGGGGACTTGCTATCGTAATCGATGCAAGTAATGACAAGGTATTATAGCTATGTTTTACATTTCCGGGATACATCGATAACTCCCGCATTCAAAAATATATAGATAAGAATATCTTTAATATCGGCAGAAAAAGCGTTCAGTTGATCACGTAAATTACGACAGAGGGGATTTCGTATGAAATGTGTGATCTGAGAGACAAAATACGCGTGACTATCGCTGGCAAAAGTGGCGGTATAGCGCTGATAGCGTGGGGCTTTCAATTTCTTCAGATCGATAAGCACCGGATCCAAGCCTTTCAAATGTGGGTAACGCCGGGCAAATTGCTGCATTTCATTTTCAAATAGCAGAGAACGCAAAACCGTTTTCTGCCAGGGTGGCGTATGGCGATTTTTTCGGGCTATTACCAACCCAGGATGCTGATTAGCTGTGGAAAAAGCTCGCCAGAACAGGTCTGTTGCCGCTGTTATTCAATGCAGGGTCGTTTTCCGTGCTTCATTAATAAGGCATAGTTTGCCAATATGACCTATTAATAGAACGAAAGTCTTGTATTCCCTTCATTGCAGACGCATCATGTTCTATAAATAGGTGTCAAGTATGGGGTATGCCCCATTAATGGAACAGGAATATAGCGATGGCGAAACCTTCTGCTCGAACATATTCTCGCTACAGCCGTGACGCAGCTCGTTTACTCGGGTTGATGCTTCGCAGCGCGAGGATCGAACGTAATATGACAGTGGAAGAATTAGCTGAACGGGCAGGCGTATCACGAGGCTTAGTCTATCGCGCAGAGGAAGGAGATATGGGATGTTCAATTGGCGCGGTTTTTGAGCTGGCTACCCTTGTTGGTGTCCCTCTTTTTACCGCGGACCAATCCGCAATGGCACTTCATATGGCCAACACGGAGAAAACACTCTCTCTTCTGCCGCGCGCTGTACATCATTCCAAAAAGGTCGTGAATGATGACTTCTGATAACGCTATCGACAAAGCCTATGTATGGATCTGGTTGCCTGATGCGACGAAGCCTGTTGTGGCTGGTTTATTGAGCCGGGACGGCGACCGACTCATTTTCAATTATGGTCGTAACTATCTGGAGCGAAAAGACGCGATCCCTATCTATGAACCTGAACTGCCGTTAATGCGTGGTGCTATACCGCCAGCGGCGGGCCTATGGCAGGCGAGTGCATTACGCGATGCCGCACCTGACGCATGGGGACGCAGGGTCATCCTTAATCGACTGATGGGTGTCAGAGGCAGGGGAACAGATAGCAGTACGCTGGATGAATTGACATATCTGCTTGAGTCCGGTTCAGACAGAATTGGCGGGCTCGATTTTCAGGCATTGCCGACAGAGTATGTCCCGCGTTCAGCTCAAAATGCTTCTCTTGAAGAGTTGATGCTTGCTGCCACTATGGTGGAAAACGGTGCCTTGTTGACGCCTGAGCTTGATCAAGCACTTTTCCATGGGAGTTCGTTGGGGGGCGCACGGCCGAAAGCGATGATTGAAGATGAGAACCATAAGTTCATCGCAAAATTTTCATCTTCAACGGATACCTACAACGTTGTTAAGGCCGAATATATCGCTATGCGGTTGGCCGCAAGTGCTGGCTTAGATGTGGCTCCGGTGCACTTTCGTCAGACGGCGGGGAAGGACGTTATTCTGATAGAACGTTTTGACCGTATGAAAGCAGAAGGTGGCTGGAAACGCAGGCTAATGGTCTCTGCACTGACGCTTTTCAGCCTTGATGAAATGATGGCGAGATATGCGAGCTACGAAGAATTCTCGGACATCATCCGGCAACGTTTCGACGAACCGAAAGCGACGCTGCGTGAGTTGTTTGGCCGCCTGGTCTTCAACATCATCTGCGGAAACACCGACGATCATGCCCGAAACCACGCGGCATTCTGGGATGGCCGAACACTAAAGCTGACTCCAGCCTATGATATTTGCCCGCAGAATCGGGCGGGTAATGAGGCGACGCAGGCAATGTTGATCACGGGTGAAAACAGGATGAGCAATTTCGCTGTCTGTCTGGCGGCTGCACCTAAATTTCTGCTGAGCGAAGCTGAAGCTATTGAGATCATCATGCATCAGATAGAAACGGTGCGTGCGTGCTGGGAAAGCATCTGCGATGAAGTCGCATTAAGCGAAGTGGATCGCAAGCTGTTTTGGGGCCGGATGTTTCTCAACCCTTTTATTTTTGAAGGTACGCCGGACAGCTTACGCACTAAGCGCCTAACGGGGTTAATGACTTGAAAACCAACCTGATTACCCGCGAGGGGTATGACAAACTGCGGGCAGAGCATGACCATCTCTGGAATGTAAAGCGCCCGGAAATTACCAAAATTGTTTCCTGGGCAGCCAGCTTGGGGGATCGTTCAGAAAATGCAGACTACACCTATAACAAGCGTTTATTACGCCAGATCGACAGGCGTGTGCGTTACCTGAGAAAATGCCTGACGGAATTGAAAATCGTTGATTATTCGCCGCAGCAGGATGGCAGCGTATTTTTTGGTGCCTGGGTAGAGATCGAAAATGAGCAAGGTGATGTGAAGCATTTTCGGATTGTCGGCCCGGATGAGATCTACGGCGACAATAAAGACTATATTTCGATCGATTCCCCGATGGCGCGTGCCATGCTGAAAAAAGCGGTTGATGAGGAATTCACCGTGAATACGCCAGACGGCCCGCGTGAGTGGTTCGTCAATTCCATTGATTACGTTAAGTCATAAACCGCTCGGTAGCGGCACGTAGGGGAACACGCAACAAGCCATGCTAGCGCATTCTCCCTTCGTGCCCTAGTGGCACCAGAGGTTTAGTCATCTACATTTTTCGCTCGCAATAGCTGCCTGGCCTGCTCAATGACGGGTAAATCCACCATCTCGCCGTTTATCTGGAAAGCGTAGCTGTGTTCGGCCGCTTTCAGAACCTGCTTTGCCCAGTCTATTTTGCTGCGATCCGTTGCGAACGCCTGCTGAACGGCATCGATCTGTGAGGGGTGAATACAGAGTTTGGCCGAGAAGCCGAGCGAGCGCGCATGTAATGCATCGGCTAACACCCGGTCATGATGTGTGAAGTCAGGGTTGACGCAATCTATTGGCGGGGGCAAATCGGCCTGTCTTGAAGCCACGACAATACGGCTTCTGGCATACAGCAAGGCATGCAGGGATTGATCGCAATGCATATCGAGTGAGAAATCCAGTGAGCCAAATGCGACTCTTTCTACTCCTGCCGCACAAATTTCTTCTGCATTATGCAGCCCGCGCACGGTTTCAATAATCGCAATAATATTCACGTTTTCCAATCTATTACGATTTATCATTTCCCGCGCGTCATTCAGCATTTCTGCTGATTCTATTTTAGGTAAAACAATTTCCCATGTGACTATTTTATGTTTGGATGATGTGTTATTTCTTAATTTCTCTTTATTGCTGAGTTTATTCAGAAACTCGATGTCTTCGCTGAATGCCATTGATCCAAATTTATTTAAACGTATATATTTTTTGCAATTTATTTCAGAGACGGGAGTATCGTTTTTATCCCACTCGATAATATTCTCTCTGGCCTGGTTTTTCTCATCAGGATGAACAGCATCTTCTAAATCAAATATCACGGCATCGGCCCCGCAGTTGACGGCATGTTGAAAGCGGCGGGGCGCATTACCGGGTACAAAGAGATAGGTTTTAGCGTGTTCCATGCTGCTCTCATTTTGTTAATTAATTGATTAAATTACATTTTATTAAAATGTAACTAATTAATTGCGAATAAGAATGATACCTATTTACATTGACGTTAGTGATATGCTAGCTTTCCGTTCATTATTTTTCAATCCATCTATCACGACATTTTTATTAAGTTTCGGGATGTGTTAACCCGAGCTTTAATGACACCCTTTTATACGTTACTGCAATCGGTTTTTACTTGTTTTATCGGTATGAGGAGTGGTTATGAATATCAAGGCTGACGACGTTAAATACAGGGATATACATCAGGATGTAGATGGTTTTCTTTCTGATTATTCAAATAAAAACGCGTTAAGGCGATTGATTCGCTGTTTTTTTGCAGAAGGGATTTTGAATAAAAATGACCTGAATTTTATTAAGGATAATTCCCGGAAAGCAACGCTGGCGTTGCAGGGTGGCAAAGGTATATTGAAATTCGACGATATTTCCCCATCACCGGCAAACACTTATATTAATAATGGAAATATTTATCATATTAATTCAGATGGCGCGTCTTTTCCCGTTACCAGCCACGAGCGATTGATTGATTTACTTCGCGATAATTTCGATTTTCTCCCTGAAGAGAGCGGCATCAGCGGCCTGAAAAAAGATGTGGGTAACAGTATTCGCAATGATACCCATGCCCGGCGCTATCGCTGCCAATGGCGTGCTGAGGTGGCTGATGCCATGCAGCAGGACGGGCAGAACCATTTCACGCCGTGGCTGCGCCGGCAGTTAAGCATTCGCGATGCGGCCATGTTTCTCGATCAGTGGGGATCGCTGGAAGGCCACCCTTACTACCCGACCTGGAAATCCCGCCCTGGCCTGAGTGACGAAGACGTCCAGCAACTGTCACCCGAATTCAACGCCCGCGTGCCGCTGCGTATTACCGCGCTGCGCCGCGATATGGCGTATGTGGAATCCATGCCTCACGTCGATGATTTTCATGCGTGGTTTGCTCAGGCGTTCCCCGCGCTCTGGCAGGACTGGAAGCAGCGCCTGAATCAACAGGGGCTGGATGAGGCGCAGTGGCTCCCGCTGCCTATCCACAGCTGGCATCTGGAAAACTGGGTGAAATCTCACTACGCGGATGAGATCGCCGAAGGGATTCTACTGACCGATGGTCCCGATCTCATCACGCTGCCGGGTATGTCGTTCCGTACCGTTTTGCCCGTTGAACCGCCTGCGTCCCCCTTCATCAAACTGCCTGTCGCCATCTGGATGACCAGCGAAATGCGCAGCCTACAGGCGAAATCGATCCACATGGGGCCACGTATCAGCACCATTATCGAAGCGATTTTGGCACAGGAAGGCGGATTCGAGCAGCGGCTGGAGTTTTTCCGTGAAGAGGCAGCGTTCCACTACAAGCACGCGGTTCATCAGGATGATGCGCCGGGCAAACACCTTTCGGTTGTGTTCCGCGATGCACACGCCTATGAACGCGCTGACGGCGCGCTGCCCGTGACCGTCGCCACGCTGTTTACGGCGCTGCCTCATCGCGACCAGCCGTTGTTCACCGAGCTGGTCACGCTGTCCGGGCTTGTCCCCGAAGCGTGGTTCTGCCAATACGTGCGCGCCGTGACCCGGCCTGTCATCGCTATCTATCTGCTGTACGGCATCGGGCTGGAAGCGCATCAGCAGAACAGCCAGATCCTCTTTTCATCTGAAGGCGTCGCGCAGGGATTATTAATCCGCGATTTCGGCGACGGGCGTACCTACGCGCCGCTGCTGCGTCAGCGCGGCTATCACCTGCAACCCTACGTTTGGCCCGGCATTCTGCCCACGGTGTTTGAAGGCGATATCGAACCCGTGCGGATGTTTGTCGTCGATGCCTGTTTTGTCAGCCACCTGCACGAACTGGCGCTGGCGCTGAGTGCGGAATACGGCTTTGCCGATGCGCGTCTGTGGCAGGTGATGAAAGAAGAAACGGCCGCAGCGTTTGATGCGGTGAAGTCGCGCGTTGATGGCGAACTGTGGCAGACCGAACGCGACATGTTTTTGACCCAGCCCTGGTATACGCGTTCGCTGCTGCGGATGCATATCCAGGAATATCGCGACTACCGGATTCAGCACGGTCTGAGCAACCCCTTTCTCACGGCAGGGGAAGAAACCCGCCTCGGATCGTGATGTATGGCGATGCTCCCGCCTTACAGGCTGAAAACACGGGAGCATCTTTTTCACTCCTCATTTTGAGATGGATAACTTTGTTGATGAACGCCAGGAAGAACTTCACTCCACCTACCGGGAAAACGCGTTTTCCTATTCCCTCCGCGTTGGCCGCCGCCGTCACGACGGCACTCACTGTGCTAACCGGCATCGCGATACCCGCGCAGGCTGAAACGGGCGAGCGCGATGATTCCACTATCGTGGTTGAAGCCAAAAACGCGGAAGCCGTTCAGGGGCTGGTGGCGGGTGGCATGTCGGCGCGTTCGTCCAGTACCGGGCTGCTGGGCAAAAAGGACGTGATGGATACGCCGTTTAACGTCAGCAACATGACCTCATCGTTTATTGAAAATAAACAGGCACAGACGCTGGGGCAGGTGGTCGCACATGATGCATCGGTGCGGGTGAGCAGTTCTCAGGGCGGCCTGTTGGATTCTTATTACATCCGCGGCTTTCCACTCAATGAAGGAAACCTGAGCGACATCGCCATGAACGGTGTCTACGGTGTTGCGCCCAACTATCAACTGATGACTGACTACATCGAGCGGGTGGAAGTGCTGAAAGGGCCGTCGGCGCTGCTGTATGGGTTGTCGCCTAACAGCAGTGTGGGTGGCGTGATTAACGCCGTCACCAAACGCCCGACCACCGTAGGCAATCTGACCCGACTGACCACCAGCTGGCAGTCTGATTCCCAACTCATGCAGCATGCGGATATTTCCCGCGTCTATGCGTTGGAGAACAACAACCTGCTCGGCATTCGCTTTAACGGGAATTACGGCTACGGCGACACGGTGTGGGACGGCAGCGACAAGCGCACGCAGGTCGGCGCGCTCGGGCTGGATTTCTCGTCAGAACGTTTCCGCACCACGCTGGATCTCATCACTCAGCACCTGAAAACCCGGGCACCGTCGCGTCCTTATTCGTTTGCGGCCGGTGTGACCGTGCCCGACGCGCCGGATGGCAATAACAATATCTCTCAGCCATGGGGATTCTGGCATTCCAAAGACCAGTCGGTGCTGCTGCATACCGAATACGATCTGGCGGATAACGTCACCTGGTTTACCGATCTGGGCGGTTCCAGCGCACACGTGAGCCGACTGTCGGAGCAGGTGCCGCAGGTGACGAATAACAATGGTGATGTGAGTTCCGACGTGAGGAATTTCCGTTTTACTACCAGCCGCTACACGCTGGCGACCGGTGTTCGGGCGGATGTGGAAACCGGATCGGTGACGCACAAACTGTCGGCACAGACTAGCTACTATCGCGATCGCCAGGCTAGCGCTAATGCGCGAGGAACAACCATTAATTCAAATATTTATAATCCAGTTTCCTCACCCACACAGAATATTGCTGCTCCCCCAAGCGTGTATAAGCGTTCATCCACTGCGCTGTCAGGCATCGCATTGGCGGATACGCTCGGCTTCTGGAACGATGCATTGCAAGTGACGGGAGGACTGCGTTATCAGCAAATCAACTCGGATAACTTCGCTGCGCCGGATGGCGGGGCGCGCTCTTCTTATGACAAGAGCGCAATCACCCCGATGCTCGGGGTGATTGTTAAACCCTGGCAGCACGTCTCGCTCTACGCCAATTACATCGAAGGGCTGAGTAAAGGGGACGTGGCACCCACGACGGCGAGCAATGCGGGGCAGGTGTTGGCACCGTATAAGAGCAAGCAGTACGAAGCTGGGGTGAAAGTGGACGCGCTGGGGACGATCTCTACGCTGAGCGTCTTCCAGATTACCAAGCCGAGCGGTGCGCTGGTTAATGGTACGGGTAGTGAGTTTGTTACCGCCAACGAGCAGCGCAATCGGGGTATTGAGCTGGATGTGGTTGGTTCACCGCTAGAAGATCTGCGTCTGACCGGTGGCGTGATGCTGCTGGATGCCGAGCTAACCAAAAGCGTGACGCCGGGTGCACAGGGCAAGCGCGCGCCGGGGACGTCACGTTTTCAGGCGAACGCCGGCGTGGAATATGATCTGCCGTTCCTGCGCGATCTGACGCTGAACGCCAACGTCACCCATAACGGGAAGCAGAACGTCAACACCATCAATACCCAATCCATTCCTTCCTGGACCACCGTTGATTTCGGCGCGCGCTACAAGACGCGAATCTATAACGCGCCCACCACGTTCCGTGCCGATGTGCTTAACGCTTTTGACCGTAATTACTGGTCTGGCGTGACATCGTTCAGCACGGTATCGCAAGGAACGCCGCGAACGCTGATGCTGTCCGTCGCGGTGGATTTCTAAGGATAGGCATTTTTCAGGAACCGAACGTTAAGGAGATAGCGATGAGCAACCTGTTTAGCTTTGCCGCAGTGTCTTCCCCCTCTGTCGCGCAGGCCCACTGGCCTGAGAGACTGACGCCTTATCTGGATAGTGAGATTGAGCAGTTTCTTTTCAACTCGCCGCAAAGGCTGTCATGGCTGGTTGAGCAGTATGGGTCGCCGCTGAATATTGTCTGGCCGCACACCGTGGCCAACAATATCGCGGCATTGCGAACCGTGTTGCAGCGTCATGATGTGGACTGCCGTCTGTACTACGGCGCGAAGGTGAACAAATCACCGGGGCTGGTTCAGGCGGCGGTTAACGCGGGCGTCGGCGTGGATGTTTCCAGCTTACAGGAACTGAAAGATGCGCTGCGGGCAGGCGGTGACGGCACGCGGCTGTGCGCCACCGGTCCGGCGAAAACGCGCGAATTCCTGACGGAGCTGGTTTATCACCGCGCGCTTATCGTGCTGGATTCGCCGGAAGAGTTCGGCGAGGTACTCGCGCTGGCGGATTTACTGCGCGTGACGGAACCGGTGCGGGTTTTGCTGCGCTATCGCCCGTCGTTCGCACAAAACAGCCGGTTTGGCATGCTGGCTGATGAGATCGCTATTTGCCTGGATACGTTGAGTACCAGACTGAATGCGCTTCATCTGGAGGGCTTCCATTTCCATCTGGGCGGCTATGAACCCGACACCCGCGTGGCCGCATTGGCTGAGGTGCTGCCGTTGCTGGAGCGGGCGCGCTCAAAGGGATTACAGCCCGCCATTATTGATATCGGTGGGGGATTGCCGATT
Source organism: Pectobacterium sp. A5351 (assembly GCF_028335745.1). Taxonomy (NCBI): domain Bacteria; kingdom Pseudomonadati; phylum Pseudomonadota; class Gammaproteobacteria; order Enterobacterales; family Pectobacteriaceae; genus Pectobacterium; species Pectobacterium sp. A5351. The sequence continues at coordinate 3,956,372 of NZ_CP116477.1, read as the reverse complement.
CAATATCTTCCGGCTTCACGCTATCAGGACTATTTAGCGAAGCAGAGTGGGGCAGACTACCGCCACGGTCAGGTGCCGGCCTCGTTTTATCCGTATGGTGGCGAGCGTTCGGCAACTGACTACCTTGAGGCATTTCTGTCAGCCTCAATCGGGGATACCCGTGTGGCAGACATGCTCAAGCAGCACGGCCTGATTCTGGCGATAGAGCCGGGACGCAGTCTGGCTGACCAAAGTGCGATTACGGTGTTTCGCGTCACGCGCACGCGCCGCCAGCCGGATGGCAACTACGTCGTGTTTGTCGAAGGCAGTAGCTTCAGCGCGTGTGAAACCTGGTTTAACTCTGAGTTTTTGATTGATCCTCTGCATGTTTTTTCCGTCAAAAAAGACACGTCTCCGACACCGGGCAAAGCCTGGATCGCCGGACACAGCTGTCTGGACGATGATGTCATTACGAACCGATTGATTCATTTTCGAACCGTGCCGCAGCCTGGCGATTTACTGATTTACGCGAATACGGCGGGATACCAGATGGACCTGCTGGAAAACGCGTTTCATCGGCATCCGCTGCCTGCGCGCCTGTGTGCGTTCAAAGGTAAGAAAGGTGAGCTGATTTTTTCCAGTGATAACTGAATGGAGCAGAACCATGATCCTGAATAAAGTAACTGATTTGATTGGTAATACGCCTGTTATACAAATTCCGGTTCCCTATGGGGATACGCGTTTGTTTTTAAAAGTGGAGAAGAATAACCCCGGTGGCAGCATGAAGGATCGCATGGCGCGAAACATGATTGTCGCCGGGCTGAAGTCAGGCAAAATCCGCCCCGGTGGCACCATTGTTGAGTCGTCATCGGGTAATACCGGTATCGGGCTGGCGCTAGCGTCGATTGAATACGGCCTGCGCTTTATCGCCGTGGTCGATCATCATGCGGCGCAGGACAAAATTGCCATCATGCGCGCGCTCGGCGCGGAAATTCGCTATGTCTCCGGCGACTACGGCGAAGATGAGGTCGCGGTGGTGGAACGCCAGCGCATGGCGGCACAGCTGGCGCAGGAAATACCCGGCGCGGTGTTTATGAACCAGTCGGACAACGCGGCGAATGCGGGCGGCTATGCCGACTTGGTGCGCGAGCTGTTCAGCCAGATTGGCAAGATCGACGCGTTTGTCGGCTGCGTGGGCACTGGCGGATCGATGACCGGCATTTCACACGGCCTGAAAGTCCATAACCCGGATATTACAACCATTGCCGTTGAACCGGTGGGTTCTATCGTCTTTGGGCACCCCGGCAAGCCTTACTATCAATCCGGCACCGGTACGCCAGCGGGAGATACCGTGGGGCTGGTGCTGGATTACAGCTGCATCGACTGTGGCGAGCAGGTTTCGGATGCGCAGGCGTTTGAAACCGCACGCTATATCGCACGTCATTACGGCCTGCTGGTCGGCGGCTCGACGGGTGGGGTGATCTATAAAGCGCTGGAACTGATCTATCAGGATCGCATCGGCGGCAACGTCGTGCTGGCGATCGCCGACGGCGGTGAAAAATACCTGCACACGGTGTTTAACGAAGAGTGGCTGGCGGCGCGTAATCTGACAGATAGCGGCGTATGGCACGATCTGGATCGCTGGCTGGGCAACGCGATTGCTCTGGAGCAGGCAAGCTAAGGAGTCAAGGATGACCGAAGCGCTAAGCGGGCAGCCGCTTAACGTGGTGATTTGCGGGGCCGGCAAGACCGGCCATCTCACCACGGTACTGTTTAAGCAACTGCCGGACGTTAAGGTGACGCTGCTGGGCAGCCATCCGCGCCTGCCGGAAGCCTATCAGCAGCACGGTAAGCGGCTACACGCACTGCTGCCGGATGGCGAGACGCTAACGGCGACACCAGACTGCGTCACCTGCGATCCGGCGCAAGCCTGCCGCGACGCGGATGTCGTGATTATCACCGTTCCCGCCAACTTCCGTGCCGATCTGCTGGCGCGGATCGTTCCCCATCTGCCCGCCGACAAGCCGGTTTACGTTGGCGCGATCCCCGGTTTTTGCGGCTTTGACTGGCTCGCTGAACGTGAGCTGGCTGCTCGGCCAAACGCGGTGATTTGGGGAATGAAGGACGTCGCGCACATTGCGTTTGATTTGCAGCCAGGTCAGTCGATCAAAATGGGGGGCGAAAAATCCACGCTGTATGCGGCTACGCATCGGCGTGAAACGGCTGCGCGCCAGCAGGCGCTGATGGCGCTGCTGCAACGGCTTTATTCTGCGCCCGTGGTGCTATTGCCGGATTATCTGGAAATCACGCTGACACCGGGTAACCCGATTATGCACAGTGCGGTGATTTATGGCCTGATCGGCCCCTATGGGCAGTGGCACGCTCGACCTTTTCCGCAGCCGTTGTGCTGGTGGAATGATTGCCCGGAACTCGGTGCTTATTATCTGGAACGTATGGATGAAGAGAACCAGCAGCTGTGTGCGGCGCTGGAAACGCGGCTCGGCGTGCGGCTGGACTCGGTACTGCCGCTCAAGCAGGAGATTATCGATGCCTATGGCGATCAGATTGCCGATGCACACACGATGCTCTCTGTGCTGCGTACCAATCAGGCTTACCACGGCATCGGCCTGCCGCTGCGACAGCATGACGGGGGTGGGTACGTGTTTGATACGCAGCATCGGGTGTTTCAGGAAGATATTGCCTACGGCCTGAGCCTGCTGGTGACCATCGCGGAGAATCTGGCGGTTAGCGTGCCGTATATTGAGGAAGTCTACCGGTGGTGCAGCGATTACATGGGCGCATCCACGCAGGATCGTCCCGACTATTTCCCGCCGCAGTGGCTGAAATGAAGTGGGGTAATGCTGTGGAACTCGAAGGAGCTGACGCATGCGCTTAAGCGGGCAGGTGGCGTTCATCATCCACTTTATGTTTGTCGTGCAACTGGTCGCGATGGGGGCGATGGAGATGAGCGGGCCGTTTTGGCCGCTGCATCTGGAAAGTATGTCGTCCGGCGCGGAACTGAGTATCGCGGGGATTGCCGTGTACGTCGGGCCGATGCTGGGCATCATGCTGACCAGCGCCTTCTGGGGACGGATGGGCGATAGGCTGGGCAACAAAGCCATGATGATCCGCGCGCTGTTTGGGCTGGCGTTGACCCAGCTTGGACTAGCGTGGGCGAATGATATCTGGATCATCGTCGCGCTGCGCTTTATTCAGGGTGCCTGTGCGGGCTATATCGCCCCCGCGCAGGCTTACGGTGTTGCGGTGGTTAGCCCGTTACAGCGCACGCGGCTGTTCGCCTGGCTTCAGGTGTCCACTAACGTGGGATCGCTGCTGGGCGCGATTGTCGGCGGGCTGATCCTCGACTACCTGAACTTCTTCTGGATCAACCTGAGTGCGGCGATCCTGTGTGCGCTGTGCGGCATTACCGTCGCGCTGTTTCTGCCCCATGTTGCGCCGGTGGTGCCTGCTGTTCCACCTGAGAATACGTCACAAAACAACGCTTCCCGCAGGCTGATTTGGGCACTGTCTCCGATTTCCGGTCTGCTGCTGATTTCTGGCCTGCTGCTGACCAGCCGCATGATTCCGCAAACGCCGTTTTCCCTCTATATGGACGGCTTTTTTCAGGTGGATAAATGGATTATTGGCCTGTGCTATGGCTTGCAGGCGACCGGCGTGATTGTCTCTGCATCGCTGTGGGCGCGCTATTTTGAAAACCTCTCGCTGTCGCAGACGCTGAGCCGCCTGTGTGTGGTGATGCTGGCCTGCGCCATCGTCACGTTGACGGCCGCCACGATCCTGGATATTGCGATTTTCATCCCGCTTTATTTTCTGTGGGGCGTGCTGTTGGGGGCGACGACGCCCGTTCTGATGGCGCTGATTTCTCGCTCGGCGGGGGATGGGCAGCAGGGTTACCTACTCGGTGTGGCGCAAAGCGTCAGCCAGTTTGCCTCTATTCTGGGCATTTCTTTGGGCGGAGTGGTGCTCTACTCCCCCGGACTACGTTCGCTGTTCTTCTGCGTTGGCGCCGCTTACCTGGTGACCTTCCTGGTCTCGCTGATGCTGCTACGACGCCTGCGGAGACAGGCGGAAAAACATGACGCTCTCTCGACGAAGGGAAATATCGAAAATGTGTAATCGTTGGACGCGGCAACATTGCCGTCGGTTATTGCTGAGTGCGCTGTTGATGGTCGGTCTGTCGCCGCTGGCGGGTCAGGCTGAGCAAATCGCGCAAACGTCAACCGTCATCAAGGACGTGCTGGGGCGTGAGGTGAGAGTCAACACGCCAGTGCAGCGCGTTATGTTGGGCGAGGGGCGTCAGCTTTATCTGGTTGCGATGCTCGACAGGGAAGATCCGGCGAAAAGGATTGTCGCCTGGCGGCGCGATCTGATTCAGTCCGATCCGGCAACGTGGCACCAGTATCGCGATCGTTTCCCACAACTGACGAAAATCCCGACGTTCGATGGTACGGAAAAGGGCACGTTTGACGTGGAGCAGGCGGTGTCGCTCAAGCCGGACGTCATCATTATGAACATTGAGGCGCAGCGGGCGATTGTGGATGCGGGCTATGACCGGATACTGGATAGCGTCGGCATTCCGATTGTGTATGTCGATTTCCGTTATCACCCGTTGGAAAACACCGCGCCAACCCTGCGTCTTTTCGGCAAGCTGTTTCATCAGGAAGCGCGTGCCGAAGCGTTTCTCGCGTTCCGTGAGGCGCAGCTAAAACGCGTTTCCGACCTGCTGGCGGCCAAAAAACCGCGCTCTCCACGCGTGTTCATTGAGCGATTGGGAGGGTACACCGATGAATGCTGCCTGACGTTCGGCCGGGATAACTTCGGTAAGTTCGTACAACTGGCCGGTGGCGATAATGTTGCGGCGAAAAGTGCGCCGAACACGTTTATGCAGATGCACCCGGAACAGGTGATTGTGGAGAACCCGGAAATCGTCGTCATCACTAGCGGCAACTTTGAAGCCTTCGTGCCCGGTGGGCGCTGGATTGGATTGGGGCCGGGGCAGGACATGACGGAAGGGCGCAAGCGGCTTGAATGGTTTTTGGGGCGGCCTGCGTATACCAACACCGTTGCGAAACAGCAACGCGCCTTCCATGCCATCTGGCACCAGTTCTACAACGGCCCCTATGATTTCATTGCGATTCAGCAACTGGCTGAGTGGTTCCACCCTGACCTATTCCGCGATATCAATGCGGATGACACCTTCCGCCAGCTTCATCAGCAATTTTTACCAGTTGATTACCAGCCGGGCTATTTCGTCAGTCTTGAGCAGTAAGTCAATAAGAGGCGGCTCCGGTAGATAAACCGGAGCGACACGAGACCGTTACGTCAGGAGGTGGATAATGTTTGAAGGTATGAGTTACCACATTGCCCTTACGCCCGTGCAGTTCCTGCTTCCCTCTGAAAATGTTGATATGTCGAACGTGGAGTGTCTGATGGAGGATATTTGCCGCTGTGGCTGCTGGACGACGCCGGTACCGATAGAGAAAGAGACCGGAATTATTATGGATGGCAACCATCGGCTACGAGCCGCCACCGAACTGGGGTTAAAGCATATTCCTTGCGCGCTGCTCGATTACGAAGATCCTCGCGTATCGGTTTACCATTGGAAGACCGGACAGCCTTTTTGCAAGAATCTGATTATGCAGACGATCGTGACGGAAAAGAGCCTGTTTCCCTACAAGACCACGCGCCATTTTTTCCAGCCCGCACTGCCGTCGGTGAGCGTGGTGCTGGATGAACTGATGCGCTAATCATGGCTAGCGCTAACCGCCTTACGTTGTCGCCCTGGATCCGGGTGGCAACGCCCTCTCTTTTCTCTTTTTCTCCTGCTTTTGCCGCTACCGTGCCTTTTTATTGTCGGCGGCGTTACTATAATCTTCGTAAAAGGCAATTTTCATAAATCACAGCCTTCATAAACGACTCTCTTCGTAAGCGACAATCACCGTAAATCGCCGATTATTTTATGACTGATGGCAAAGGAAATGATTGATTACACGAATTTTAATATGCTTTGTAACAATTTTGCCTAGAATGTATACCAGAAACGACTGTCAGTAATTCGTGTGTTTCTGAACAATAGCAGCGTCGGCGCTATTACGCCTTTGGAGAAAGAGAATGCAAGAAAACTATAAAATTCTGGTTGTAGATGACGACATGCGGTTGCGTGCGCTGTTAGAGCGTTATCTGACTGAACAGGGTTTTCAGGTACGTAGCGTAGCCAATGCTGAACAGATGGACCGTTTACTGACCCGTGAATCCTTTCACCTCATGGTGCTGGACCTGATGCTGCCGGGCGAAGATGGTCTGTCCATCTGCCGTCGCTTGCGTAGCCAGAGCAACCCGATGCCGATCATTATGGTGACGGCGAAAGGGGAAGAAGTGGATCGTATCGTCGGGCTGGAAATCGGCGCGGACGATTATATTCCTAAACCTTTCAACCCACGCGAACTGCTGGCGCGTATTCGTGCGGTGCTGCGTCGTCAGGCGAATGAACTGCCGGGCGCGCCGTCGCAGGAAGAAGCCATTATCGCGTTTGGTAAATTCAAGCTGAATCTGGGCACGCGCGAAATGTTCCGTGATGATGAACCTATGCCGTTGACCAGCGGTGAGTTTGCCGTGCTTAAGGCGCTGGTGAGCCACCCGCGTGAACCGTTATCTCGCGATAAGCTGATGAATCTGGCGCGCGGTCGCGAATACAGTGCGATGGAACGTTCCATCGACGTACAAATTTCCCGCCTGCGCCGCATGGTGGAAGAGGATCCGGCGCACCCGCGCTACATCCAGACCGTGTGGGGCCTTGGCTACGTGTTTGTTCCGGACGGCAGTAAGGCATGATGCAATGGCGCTTTTCTCCGCGCAGCTCATTTGCACGGACGTTGCTACTGATTGTCACGTTATTGTTTGTCAGTTTGGTCACCACCTATCTGGTGGTACTTAACTTCGCTATTTTGCCGAGTTTGCAGCAGTTTAATAAGGTGCTGGCATACGAAGTGAGAATGCTGATGACGGACAGTCTGCAACTGGAAGATGGCACCACGCTCGAGGTGCCGCCTGCGTTCCGGCGTGAGATTTACCGCGAATTGGGTATATCGCTGTACACCAATGCGGCGGCAGAGGAAAGCGGCCTGCGTTGGGCGCAGCACTACAAGTTTTTGAGTGACCAGATGGCGCAACAGTTGGACGGCCCGACGGATGTGCGCGTTGAGGTCAGCAAGAACACGCCTGTGGTGTGGCTGAAAACCTGGCTGTCACCGGATATCTGGGTGCGCGTTCCCCTCACTGAAATCCATCAGGGCGATTTCTCGCCGCTCTTCCGCTATACGCTGGCGATCATGCTGCTGGTGATTGGTGGTGCCTGGCTATTTATCCGAGTGCAGAACCGACCTTTAGTTGAGCTGGAACATGCGGCGTTGCAGGTCGGTAAGGGCATTATTCCGCCGCCGCTGCGTGAGTATGGTGCCTCCGAAGTGCGTTCTGTGACTCGCGCCTTTAACCAGATGGCCTCCGGCGTGAAGCTGCTGGCGGATGACCGCACACTGTTAATGGCGGGCGTGAGCCATGACCTGCGTACGCCGTTGACGCGAATTCGTCTGGCGACTGAAATGATGGGCAAGGAAGATGACTATCTGGCGGAGTCGATCAATAAGGACATTGAAGAGTGTAATGCGATTATTGAGCAGTTCCTCGACTACCTGCGCACGGGGCAGGAAATGCAGACGGAAGTGGCCGATCTGAACGCCATCATGGGTGAAGTGGTGGCATCGGAGAGCGGTTATGAACGCCAGATCGACAGCGAGTTTGCTATCGGTGAGCTGCTGGTGTGCATCAGTTCGCTGTCGATAAAACGGGCGGCGCTGAATCTGGTGGTGAATGCGGCGCGTTACGGTAACGGCTGGATAAAAGTCAGTACCGGACGTGAGCTACAGCGCGTCTGGTTTCAGGTCGAGGATGACGGAGAAGGCATTGCACCCGATCAACTGAAGCACCTGTTCCAGCCGTTCGTCCGTGGCGACAGCGCGCGAACTACCAGCGGTACTGGGCTGGGGCTGGCGATTGTGCAGCGTATTATTGATGCGCACAATGGCGTGCTGGATGTCGGCACCAGCGAACGCGGTGGGCTCTGCGTCCGCGCGTATCTGCCGTTGCTCTCGGACGTCGCGGTAGCGGATACGGGGGCTGTGAAGGAGTCATAAGTATGTTGGGCAGCACTGGCATTAAAGCTGTTCAGATATGAATAAAAGAAAGGCGCGGAGTCCGCGCCTTTTTCGTTATGGACTCTCTTCAGTGTTTACCGCTTCGGTCCTGCTTTCACCAGCGCTGCGCCTGCTGGTGCATCGGTGTATTTATCGAAGTTGGTGATAAAGCGCTGTGCCAGGTCGTCCGCTTTTTCCTGCCACTGCTCGACGCTCGCGTAGGTATCACGTGGGTCGAGAATGTCAGGATTAACGCCGGGCAGCGAAGTGGGGATCGCCAAATCGAAGACCGGCAACGTCTGCATTTCTGCATTATCAATGCTGCCATTCAGGATGGCGTCAATAATCCCGCGCGTATCCTTAATAGAGATACGTTTACCGCTGCCGTTCCAGCCGGTGTTCACCAGATAGGCCTGTGCGCCCGCCGCCTTCATGCGTTTTACCAGCACTTCAGCGTACTGCGTTGGGTGCAGCATCAGGAATGCCGCGCCGAAGCAGGCGGAGAATGTCGGTGTTGGTTCCGTCACGCCGCGTTCGGTTCCCGCCAGCTTGGCGGTAAAGCCAGACAGGAAGTGATACTGCGTTTGATCGGACGTCAGGCGAGAAACAGGAGGCAACACGCCGAATGCATCAGCCGTCAGGAAGATCACTTTCGTTGCATGGCCCGCTTTGGAGACCGGTTTAACGATATTCTGAATGTGGTAGATCGGATAAGAAACACGGGTGTTTTCGGTTTTGGAACCGTCGTTGAAGTCTACGGTGCCGTCTGCCAGCACCGTGACGTTCTCCAGCAGCGCATCGCGCTTGATGGCACCAAAGATATCCGGTTCGGCTTCTTTGGAAAGCTTGATGGTTTTGGCATAGCAGCCGCCTTCAAAATTGAAGACGCCATCGTCGTCCCAGCCGTGTTCGTCATCGCCAATCAACTGGCGTTTGGGATCGGTGGAAAGCGTGGTTTTTCCCGTACCGGACAGACCAAAGAACACCGCCACATCGCCTTTTTTACCGACGTTTGCCGAACAGTGCATGGAGGCGATGCCTTTCAGCGGCAGCAGGTAGTTCATGATGGAGAACATCCCTTTCTTCATTTCGCCGCCGTACCAGGTGCCGCCAATCAGTTGGATGCGCTCTGTCAGGTTGAACGCGACAAAGTTCTCGGAGTTCAGCCCCTGTTCCTGCCAGTTCGGGTTAGTGCATTTTGCGCCGTTCATCACGATGAAATCCGGCTCAAAGCCTTCCAGTTCTTCATCGCTCGGGGGGATAAACATGTTTTTGACGAAATGCGCCTGCCAGGCCACTTCCGTCACGAAACGTACGCTAAGGCGGCTGTCTGGATTCGCGCCGCAGAAGGCATCGATGATGAATAACCGCTTGCCAGAAAGCTGCGTAGTGACGAGCTGCTTCAGGTGCGTCCAGGTTTCCTGGCTCAACGGGTGGTTATCGTTCTTACCTTTACCCTGATCGGACCACCACACGGTGTCACGGGTTACGTCATCGCGCACGATGTATTTGTCTTTCGGGGAACGGCCGGTAAAGATGCCAGTATCGACGGCTACGGCACCCAGTTGGGTTTCGATACCGCGTTCATAACCTTGTAGAGTAGGGGAGCATTCTTCTTCAAAAAGCAGTTCATAGCTGGGGTTGTAGACAATATCGCGGACATCGTGGATTCCATAAGCCGTCAGGGCTTGCGGGGTAATACCGTTGATCTGCATGTTGCCACTCCTCAAGTTATAGTCGTACTACTATACTCGTCATACTTCAAGTTGCATGTGCGTTGGCTGCGTTCACTCACCCGAATCACTTACTCAAGTAAGCTCATCGGGATTCCTTCTCTTGCCGCCTTCCTGAAACTCGAATTATTTAGAGTATAAACATTGTAGGGAGTGAGCTTATTTTAACCGCGATAGCAATCATAAAATTAAATAAATTCATTAATAACTTTGCTTATTTAGGGTGTTTGAAAAATAATCACGGCGATTTACAGATGGGAAAATAAGCAAAATAAAACGGGTACTGTCGTACCCGTTAAAACGATTAATGCAACAGATTTTCTGATGAATCATTCCGTATGGCGCGGATGTCCAGCGAATTAAACAAGTAGTGCGTACCACAATAATCACAGTGCATATCGATTTCACCATCCTGCTCGATCATTTCATTGATCTCCTGATCGGACAGCGTCATTAATGCATCAGCGCAACGATCGCGCGAACAGTGGCAGCGGAATTCGACATCCTGCGGTTCGTACACGGTCACCTCTTCCTGATGGTAAAGGCGATACAGCACCTCGGTGGCGGGCAGGGAAAATAGCTCTTCGGCTTTGACCGTGGTGGTGAGCTGCGTCAGGTGATCAAAATCATTACGATTGGCATCCTGTGCAGGTAGTACCTGAAGCAGCATACCTGCGGCCGCCTGATTACCCTCGTGCTGTCCGGTACGGATAAACAGCCGTGTCGGCAACTGCTCGGACTGCTGGAAATAGCTCTCCAGACATTCGGCAACGGTCTCACCTTCTAAACCGACAACGCCCTGATAGCGTTCACCTTCCGTCGGCGTAATGGTAATCACCAGATAGCCATTGCCGACCATCTCTTTCAGCGAACTCCCCGGCGCGATATCCCCTTGCAGGCGGGCAACGCCACGCATTTGCTGCTGATGGTTGCCGTTAATCACTGCCAGTTTCAGTGGACCGTCGCCCTGAAGCTGAACGGTAATATCGCCGCTGAATTTTAGCGTGGCCGTCAACAGGCTGGTGGCAACCAGCATTTCACCCAGTAGCGTTTGCACCGCAGACGGATAGTCGTGGTTGGTCAAAATACGTTGATACGTCTGGTTAACGGTGACTAGTTCGCCACGAACAGCATGATTTTCAAATAGGTAACGGTGTAATTGGTCGTGAGCCATAATGTTTTCTCGTTGTTGTAGTGCGCGATGAGTTGTAGTGCGCGATGAGTGGTACGGCGAATGAATGGTGCAGCGATCGCTGAGCCTTCTCTCTATTGTCATCAGTTTGATGACCAACAAATGAAGGGCGGAGCGTTATTCCTGATCGCTGTATTTAAATTTAATCAGATCGCGTCGCTCTTTTTTATCAGGGCGGCGATCGGGGTGTGGCATCGTTAGCGCATTCATTTTCCGCGCCTGCGCCAGCTTTTCTCGCTTCTCAATACTGTCGGCCGTTTCCTGATACAGCGCCTGCGCCTCTGTCGCACTTCTGCGCTGGCCGCTGACGGCTAAAATGACCACGGTGCGTTCGTCATTGCCCTGACGCAGTTTAACCTCGGCATTCAGTTCGACCTGTTTGCTCGGCTTACCGCGTTGCCCGTTATAGTGGACTTTGCCGCCGTCGATCATTTCGCGGGCAATGGCCCGGGTTTTATAGAAACGGGCTGCCCAGAGCCATTTGTCCAGACGAACGGCGTTGTCGGCCTGCTCGGTAATTTTCGCCATCAATCCCCCTGATTACCCTCATGCCGATCGTTTAAGGATCGAAATACTGGGGGCGACCACGGCGCGAGGCATCCCTGCGGGAACCTCATCGCCGTGTTTCCCCTTCATGCCACTGCATTACCCGGCGTTAACGGAGTGACGCAGAGCGGGTAGCAGCGCAAGATAGTCGTTCATTGACGGATGTTGCAGGAATACCTTTTCCTGCTCGCCGGAATCTGGATTACGCACGCCCAGACAGTAATGGATGCCGAAGGTTTTCGCGGCATCCAGAATCGGCTCGCTGTCATCCACGAATAATGTTCTGGCAGGGTCGAAGCCGGTTTGCTGCTGGACGGCCTGCCACAAGCGCTGATTCTCTTTCGGATACCCATAAGTATGGGTGGAAAGTAATAAATCAAGGTGCTGATCCAGCCCGGTATGTTCGATTTTTACCGCCAGACTGTGTGGATGAGCATTGGTCAGCAGAATCGTCTCTTTACCGCACTCGCGCAGCGCCGTTAAAAATGGCGTGGTGTCATCGCGCAAGCGGGCACGCGTGCCGATATCCGTCGTCATTTGATAGATGTCCAGATCGAGACGTTCTGACCAGTAATCGAAACAATACCAGTTTAGCGTGTGCTGAACCGCCTGATACTCTTGCTTGATAAGTTGGTGTGCCTGCTCAAGGCTGATATGGCGCTTTTCACTGAGCGACTGCGGTACCAGTTGAAGCCAGAAGTAGCTGTCAAATGCCAGATCGAGCAGCGTGCCATCCATATCCAGTATCACGGTGTCGATGTCGTGCCAGTTAACGTGGGGATTCATAACGACTCCAGATGTCGCGCGTGCCATAAGGATGATGAAGCAGGAGACGCGCAATGCAATAGTGACGGGAAACCGATTCCGCTAGGTTAGCATAACCGCAGAGCGGACACGATGCCGTTAGCGGGGGAGCTGGGGGCGATTGTCCAGGAATGCATTCGTCATCATGTTGAAACGGGAAGCGTAATAGCGCTGAATATCGCTAATGCGTTTCTGGCTTTTACGCATTTTAATGCCGGTCAGAACCGCATTAACGATAAACGTTGCAGAAAACAGCAGCAGCAGCAGGCAACTGCCGAGATAGCGCCAGACGGTAATGACGTCGGGTTCGCTGTGCAGGTTGATGTGCTGCGTTCCGTTGGCATCGGTGCTGAGTTGGGTGATAACGCCCGTGGCATTAAACGGGGTATGCAGCAGCATCGCGGAAAGCCGCTGTAGCTCTTGCCACTGATCTGATGGACGATAATCATTGAGCGGCATCGGAGGAAGCGGATGGCTGACGAACTGCTTTCCCTCGTCGCTGCGAATCAGGAATCCTCCGGGCGGTGGGCTGTTTAGCGACTCTGCCGCATTATTGATTTCCTGATAGAAGAATTGATCGGTAGAACTGTTGACCAGAGATTCCAGCGTTTCTGCGCTGACGGCGGGCAGCACCACGTTCATGCCTTTCAGGGTGCCGGAGTTGGCGTCTTTGACCAGCGTATTCCAGTTTTTGACATCGCTCAGATTCACCAGCGCATTCTTCAGGCGGGAACAATCGTTTTCCTGTCTACACAGATCTTGTGTTTTCAGGACAACATCAGCGAAGTTTTTCATCAGGATCAGCCCTGATTTCTGGATCGTGGACGCTAGCTGAGAATTTACCTGACCTTCTTTTTCCGCCTGCGGGTGAAGCTGGCTGTTGACGGATTTCAGCAAGGCAGAGGCTTTTTCAATCGTCTCGGATTCCGGTAATGGCAACGGTGCGGCTTTATTCCAGTAAATGGCGGAACAGTCGAATGGGCTGAACGCGTAGGACGACGGCGTGGAGACGGGACGAATTTCTGCGGGCACATAGCACATGCCGCTGCCACGCACCGCCAGCATATCCCCAATGCGGAGTTGGGCTTTTTCCAGATCGCTGACCTGCGTAACCTCAATACGCTGTGCGCCCTGAAGCCAGGCCAGACTGAGCCTGAGCGGCAGTTCAAGCTGCACGTTGGTAACCAGTAAAATCAGGCTGAGCAGTGAACCAACGGACAGCAGCAGATTTCTGCCCCAGCGCTGTAGCGGGAAATTTTTCACTTCATCATGCAGCGAAAGGTGTTCTCCCTGACGGATGACCTGTCGATCGAGATAGATATCGACATCCGTTTTTCTGCCCAGATCCTGCGTGATGTAGGGTTGCCAATGAGGCGGGTAAATCAAATCGATATTACCGAGCGAGATATTGCCGAGCGGCCCCTGATTGGATTCGCCAAACAGGCCCAAACCTTGCGGTGTGCCGTGAAGGCAGTGCACATCCCGCAGTTCATGAGCGGACGGCGAGCGAAAAAGCTGCCACAGGCTCCAGCCCGCTAATAAGGATGCGGTACCGATCAGCCAGGGGAGCAGGGGGATAGGGCTATTCAGGCTGATGAACAAGAGCAGAAAAGCCAGGCAGAGTACGGCGGTTTCCTTCAAGCCCCCAGAGTAATGCATGGCGTGTTCTTCACGTGTTTCCTTACGGATCGTGACCAACTCGACATGCTCACTGCCTTCCTGACGAATGGAGGCATTCGGGAGAGGAATGTCGCTCGGTAATGGAGACAGCGGCCGATCGTCGAGGCACTCTGTTAGCGAGTGCCCGTTCAGGGAAATAACCAGCGGGATCGAGCGTGTCTTTATCAGTTCGACGGTGTTGTTTTCGGTAATGAACTGCTCCCAACTGGGCGGCAAATGGATCTCTTGTGTATCGATGTAGTAGCGCCACTTATTCTGAGCATCGGTGCTCAGGCCGTAGCGGGTAATCGTATGGGTGACGGGGTAAACCCGATTACTTTGTAGGGAACGCGGCAGTTTTGGCTGCGCATTCGGGGTATCAAGCGGCGTGGTTTGCTGGCTATTTTCCTGAGCCAGATAACGTTCAACGGCGATCCGTTCATCTTCAGTTAGCCGTCGGGGAAGCGATTGCGAAACGGGTAATGGCGGGGTAGATAAGAAACGACGGCGCAGTCGGTAGCTGACAAGACCTCCGATCACGATCAGACAGGCAAGCAATATCGCCAATAAGGTAAATATTGTGCTCATGTCATCTCCTTTCCAAAACGCGAGGCTCCTTGTTTTCGTCGGAGTTTAACAAAATTATACAATTGATGATAATCCGTATGGCATTGTTTTCTTAGATTAATAAGGTAATTGTGAGTGGGATTAATCGTATAAGGCGATGATAGTAACAAGCAAAAAATGCCTCTTGAATGAGGATATTCCTATTTTTCTTACGGTATTGACTTTTAGCGGCGGTTTCTCATACAGAATGTATCCCGTATGTTGCTCACACGTAAATTCATCGTCACGATAGTTGCAGCGAAGGCAACTGTTAACGCACAATGTGAACAGAATCAAAAAAGAATATTTACGATCTCTTCTTACTCCAACAGCATGCCATATTCAGATTGTCTTAGATGCAGTCTCTCATGGGGGTTGGGCTAAGATGCCGTTCTGGTCGTAACGCTCTGGGGGCATCAATGAGTCATAACCTGCAAAAACCTAAAATCCTCAAGGTAGAAACAGTAGCACGTTCGAGCCTGTTTAATGTGGAGTCCGTCGATCTTGAATTTAGCAACGGGGTACGCCGGGTTTATGAACGGATGCGTTCAAGCGGTCGACAGGCGGTAATGGTTGTCCCAGTTATTGATGATGAACTGGTGTTGATCCGTGAATACGCCGTCGGCATTGAGGAATACGAATTAGGCTTCCCCAAAGGGCTGATCGATCCCGGTGAAACAGTCTTTGAAGCCGCTAATCGCGAACTAATGGAAGAAATCGGCTTTGGGGCGGAGCAGTTGGAGTTACTGGCGACATTAACCATGGCGCCGTCCTATTTTTCCAGCCAGATGAATATCGTGGTGGCGCGCGGATTGTATCCGCAAAGCTTGGAAGGGGACGAGCCGGAGCCCATGCCACAAGTCCGTTGGCCTGTGGATAACATGATGTCACTGCTGCAAGAGCCTGATTTCCGTGAAGCGCGTAATGTCAGTGCGCTGTTTCTGGCTCACGATTGGTTGTGTCGTACACCCCGCTAATTTCCTGTGACATAACGGAAAGCGTACTGAACCTGATGACTCGCAGTCTTTGGTTCGCTTCCTGCTCTACAGTAACGAATTCGATGTCGAAGGGATTGCGGCAACCACCTCAACCTGGCTGAGGAATAAGGTCAATCCAGAGATGATTATGCCGCGCCTTGATGCTTACGAGCAGGTGTTGCCTAACCTGCGTCAGCATGCGTCCGGCTATCCGTTTGCGGAGGCATTGCGTCAGACGTTAAAACACCGACGCTTTTTCATATCATTTTACAGGCGAAAGATGAGGGAACACCGAACCTGTTCTCCTATCGTCGGGCGATTGTCACCGTGGTGCCCAGGTGATGTGGTTTGAAAGGTGAAGGATTGAACGCCGATAGCCCGATCTACAAGGCATTGTGCCAATAAAAATGGCCTTCCGTCAGGAAGGCCATCAATGAACGTGATACCGGATATCAGAACAGCTCTTCGCTTTGTCCGTTATCCATCAGCGTAGTGCCGACTTCGTGCACTTCATATTCTTTTGGCTGCGTTCCGTCAATGAAGTATTCGGAACGGCTGTTCCCGCCACCATTGGACAGTTTGCCGCTACTGCGGTCAATGACGACACTGACGACGCCGGGTGGTGGTGTTAGCGGCTGTTCCGGTACGCCATCCAGCGCGGATTTCATGAAATCATCCCACGCAGGCTGTGCGGATTTCGCCCCACCTTCATAGCCGGAGATCTGATCTTTGATGACGCCAGAGGCGCTGCTGGTGCCCAGATCGCGGCGGTGATCGTCAAAGCCTATCCAGACCGAGGTGACCAGATTCGGACCATAGCCGGAGAACCAAGCGTCTTTGGAACTGTTCGTTGTACCGGTTTTACCGCCGATATCCCGACGCTTCAAATCACGACCTGCGCGCCAGCCCGTACCCATCCAGCCGGGTTCGCCAAAGACGTTACTGTTCAGCGCGTCTTTAATCAGGAACGCCAGCGGCGTGCTGATGACGTGCGGAGCGTAAGGCTGTGCCGCGTTTTGCTGTGCCGCCTCTGGTGTGACAGGCTCCAGCTCCGGCTGCGGCAGACCTTGCGGTGGCGCTTCGTTTGATGTGGCGACGTCTTCAACGTTAGTGGTCGCCAACACCGGTGAGCGTGGCGTTTCGCCGTAGACCAGCGGTAAGTTACAAGTATCGCAGACTACTTTAGGCGTCGCCGTAAAGACCGTACCGCCTGCTTCGCTCTCTATTCTGGTAATCAGATAGGGATCGACCAGATAGCCGCCATTTGCCATCACGGCATAACCCCGCACGACCTGAAGCGGCGTAAACGAAGCGGCACCCAGCGCTAGCGATTCGGTATGGACGATATTCTGCTCAGGGAAACCGAAGCGTTGCAGGTAATCCGCCGCATAATCCACGCCCATCGCGCGCATGGCACGTACCATCACTACGTTTTTGGACTGACCCAGCCCCTGACGCAGACGGATCGGACCATCATAGGTTGCCGGTGAGTTTTTTGGCCGCCAGTCAGATCCAGCACCCGCATCCCAACGGGTAATCGGCACGTCGTTCAGAATCGTTGCCAGCGTTAACCCTTTGTCCATCGCTGCGGTGTACAGGAACGGTTTGATGTTGGAACCAATCTGCCGCAAAGCCTGCGTCGCACGGTTGAATTTACTTTGGTTAAAGTCAAAACCGCCGACCAGCGCTTCTATCGCGCCATCTTTCGGGTTGAGAGAAACGATGGCGGAGTTGACGTCCGGCACCTGTGCCAGCCACCAGTCATCATTCACTTTACGTACCCAGATCTGCTGGCCTGCCTGCACCACGTCCGTTACGCGTTTCGGCGTTGGCCCTTGCTGCGTATCGGAACGGTATGGACGTGCCCAACGCATGCCCGCCATTGGCAGAGCAATATTGCTGCCGTCAGACAGGATCGCAATCGCGTTGTCTGCCGTGGTGCTGGTAACGATAGCCGGAGAGAGCGGGCCATAGACCGGCAGCGCTTTCAACGCGGCAATCATTTTCGCCTGATCCCAAACGCCTTCACCCACTTTCCAGAGTACTTTGCTCGGGCCGCGGTAACCGTGGCGCATGTCATAGGCCATCACGTTATTACGCAGGGCGTCCTGCGCGGCTGTTTGCAATTTTTTGGTGACCGTCGTGTAGACCTTATAACCGTCGTTATAAGCGTCTTCGCCGTAGCGTTTAACCATCTCCTGCCGCGCCATTTCCGCGACATACGGTGCGGAGAACGAAATATCCGGTGCGTGATAGTTCGCGACCAGCGTTTCGCTACGCGCTGCATCGTATTGCGCCTGCGTGATGTAGTTTTCATCCCTCATGCGCGCAAGTACCACGTTGCGGCGGGCAACGGCGCGGTCATAGGAATAGAGCGGGTTGAACGTTGACGGTGCTTTCGGCAGGCCGGCGATCATCGCCATTTCGCTCAGCGTCAACTGGTCAACAGGGCGGCCAAAGTACACCTGTGCCGCCGCGCCAACGCCATAGGCGCGATAGCCGAGGTAAATCTTGTTCAGATAGAGCTCAAGGATTTCATCCTTGGTCAGCAACTGCTCAATGCGGATAGCCAGAAACACTTCCTTGATCTTACGAATCAGGGTGCGTTCTGGGCTCAGGAAGAAGTTCCTGGCGAGCTGCTGCGTAATGGTACTCGCCCCTTGAGAGGCGTGACCCGACGTTAACGCGATAGACGCGGCACGGATAATCCCGACGGGATCGACACCGTGGTGATCGTAGAAGCGGCTGTCTTCGGTCGCGATAAAGGCGTGTACCAACTCAGGGGGAATCTGGTCCAGCTTGAGCGGGATACGGCGTTTTTCACCAAATTGGGCGATCAGTTCGCCATCGGCGCTGTAGACCTGCATCGGCGTTTGCAACCGAACGTCTTTCAGCGTGGCGACATCGGGCAGTTGGGGTTCGATATAGCGGTACAAACCGTATATCGAGGCAGCTCCCAGCAGAATGCAAGAGACTGCAAGGATGAATAGATACTTTACGAACTTCACCTGGGATTTTCCATTCAGTAGCGTTTGGACAGTTTATAAACAACCGGGCGCTAGTATAAAGGTAAGCCAGCACTGTGGATATGTTTATTGGATAAGGAAATCGGGTTGAACATGGCTTATCACATCTGGCGGGTTGGATTAGATATACAGAACGGCTTCATGCGCGCTCTGGCGGTTCAGCGCCGCCGCTATGGCTGGCAGCTTCGTCACTGGTGGCAATGTCCGTTACCAGACGATACGTTGCGCACGGGTAGTCTACACCATACTGAGGCGCTTTGTGAGGCCTTGCGCACATGGCGTTGTTTGCTGCCTGGACACATTTCGCTACGGGTCGGGTTTCCTGCCCAGCTGATCTTGCAGCAGCATCTACCGATGCCCGACCAGCGCTTACAGGAGCCAGGGCGCAGTCTCTATATTGAAACCATGGCGGCGCGTAAGCTGCCAGTTAGCAGCGAATCGCTGGCGATAGACTATCGGGAAGACCCGCAGGAACAGGGGGCGCTGCTGGTGACGGCAGCACGCCGGCAGGAAATTGATAAATGGCAGGCATGCCTGAATAGCGCGGGGCTGCGTCCTGATGTCCTTGACGTCTCAACGTGTGCGCTTCGAACGATGGCGCAGCTGGCAGGGCTTGAATCTCATCGTCTGTTGCTGCATCGCCTGTTGGATGGTTGGCTGTGGGTATCCCCGTTGAACCACGCTTTTCACTCGGGGGTCATACATCTTGATGAACTGAACGACGAGGTTGATATCTTATCGATTGTAAGCACTCGCTATCAGCATGACATCGATAATATCGCCTATTACTCTGGCGTTTCGCCCGATTTTCTCAATCAGAAGGTCGACGTATTACAGCCGTGGTCGCCGTTAACGGTGTTTAGCCACCTGCAACCACCGTTGCCGAGTTTCCCCTCGGCTTTTGCGATTGCGGGTGGACTGGCATTGCGCCCTGAGGATGTCTGACTATGCTGCTGATTAATCTTTTACCCTGGCGCAAAAACCGGATGCATTGGCAGGCACGTCGCTGGGTGGGGCTGTTGTGGCTACAGACAGGGATGGCGTTATGCCTTATCGCCGCGAGTTATCTGTTTTGGCAGCACAGGCAGCAACAGGCGCAGGATGCACTCAATACGGTGCTGGCCCAGCAACAGCAACTGACGGTGCGATATCAACAAACGCATCAGGCGCGGGAAACGCTGCGTCGCTATCTGGAACAAGAACGGATTCAGGCGATAATCCTGAATGACAATCGTCGTAACCTCCATTTGCTAGAGCAGATTGCTGGCATGATGCCCGCGCGTCTGTGGCTGACGGAAATCGCCGACCGCGGATCGCATCTGTTGCTTTCAGGCGTGAGTGAAAGCTATCGCGATATCGTTACGTTACAGCATGCATTATTGCGCCATGCTTCCGTCGAACGTGTACAACTGCTGCATACTTCCCAAGAGCGTGGCGTGAACACCGGGCTGCGCTTTTCCTTTCAGGCTAACTGGCGTGATGTGGGTACTTCCTCATTGGGGGAAGGCCATGATTAATCAAACGCTCCTGATTGACGTCGTACTGCGCCGGCCAGAGCTGGTGAATAAACCGCTCTGGCAACAGATAGCTCTTCAATTGGCATTTGTCGTCGTTACCGGACTGCTGGCCGGTTGGTTACTTATCGGCGAAGCCCGGCAGGTGGTGCTTGGTATAGAAGCGCAAACCGCTCAGGCGCGCTTCGCGTTACGGGAACTCCAACAAAAGCTAGACGTGATGCCGCAGCTGTCAGAGCTACGCGAGCAATTAGCGGAGAAAATCGCGCAAGACCAACCTTTCCAGCCGGACAGGCTGTCGCAGCTTATCGTCGAGCCGCTGGCACAGGCTGGCGCATCGCTACTGTCCTGGCAGCCAGCTCCGAGTCACGCAGGGGAACCTCATCAGGAACGTTGGCAATTGGCGTTTAGCGCAGATTATACGGGCGTGTTGCAGGTGCTGCGTGAACTGGCTGCGCTGCCTTATGTGCTGCGTATTGCACAGTTGAGTATCAAGCCTGATGCGGTTCTAACCGCATCGCCGCCGGAAACACCGCCGCTTCAGGTCGCATTAACGTTGAGCGGGCCGGAGGACGTGCCATGAGTCTTGCCTTCTTTCGGATCACATTGGTGCTGCTATTCGTGCCACATAGCGTGCTGGCAGAAAAGCTCGCAGAACGTATCGACCCTTTTCAGCCGTTGGTCACCGCGCGTTGTTTGCCCTCCGCAGTGCTCCCCGCGTGGCAGCTAAAAGGCGTGATTGGCTCTGGCGAACGCTGGATTGGCTGGTTGGCGCAGCCAGAGGCTGGCTGGGTCCGGCTGGCGAGCGGCGAAACGATCCCTCCTGGGAACTGGATGGTTAGCCAACTGGATAAATCCGGTGCAAAACTTGTCCCTATCGTGCGTGAGATGGGCTGTGATGGCCTGCCGGATAGCCTGCTGCTGGCTTCTCCGTTTATCAATAAGCCAGAGGAATAGGCGAAATCTGACTGGTGCCGCGTATTCGTTTTTTGGCAGCCGCTCTTTGAAAACAACGCTGATAACAGCGTATCTCAATAATAAGGAAAGTGATGAACATGAGGATGTTATGTCAGGTGGTGTGGATCGGGCTGCTTTTTCTTACCGCGTCGTCTTATGTTCGCGCGGAAAGTTCGGTATCGATGGCGTTTGAGGATGCACCGATAGCACGGGTGCTACAGGCGTTAGCCGATCACCAGCAGCTTAACGTCGTGATGGCGCCGGGCGTGGCGGGTAATCTGAGTTTGAGGCTGGCAGACGTACCGTGGCAGCAGGCGCTGGATATTGTGCTGCGCATGGGGAAGCTCAGCGTAGAACGTAGCGGTAATGTGCTATTGGTTTTCCCTGCCGGGCACCTTGAGTCTTTATTGAAGGAGCAGGACGAACGTATGGCGGAGCAGGCGCAGAAATTGCCGCTGCACAATCTCTCTGTCGCGTTGCAGTATGCCGAAGCGACGGAAGTGGCGGCTAGCGTTCAGGCTCAGCGCGGAGCGCTGCTCTCTACTCGCGGCAGCGTAACGGTGGATAAACGGACGAATACGCTATTGATTCGCGATACAGAAGAGGCTCTGGCACAGCTCGAACCGTGGGTGAAGGCGCTCGATCTCCCCTTAGCGCAGGTACAGTTGGCGGCGCATATTGTCACCATCAGTAGTGAACACCTTCAGGAACTGGGCGTTAATTGGGGGTTGGGGGAAGGCGGTGCGGCGAATAAAGCGCTCAGGCTGAATAATTTTAATGTTGGTTTGCCAGTAGATACGCCAGCAATCAATGCGGGATTCCATTTAGCGCGATTGAATGGCCGCCTGCTGGATCTGGAACTCATGGCGCTGGAGCAGGAAAGTCAGGTTGAAATTATTGCCAGCCCTCGCCTGTTTACCGCGCACCAGCAGACTGCCAGTATTAAACAAGGTACGGAAATCCCATATCAGGTTTCCAGTGGTGCCAGCGGATCAACGTCCATCGAGTTTAAGGAAGCGGTGCTCGGAATGGAGGTCACGCCGGCTATTTTGCGTGCCGGGCGGATTACACTGAACCTGAAAATCAGTCAAAACATGCCAGGACAGACGATTAAGCAGGGCGATAATGGCGAAGCGTTGGCGATTGATAAACAGGAAATCCAAACTCAGGTGACGGTCGCCGATGGCGAAACTATCGTATTGGGCGGCATTTTCCAGCAGCAAAAAAAGAACAGCGACAAACAAGTGCCACTCTTGGGTGAGGTTCCCGTATTTGGTCACCTGTTCAGAAACCATACTCAGCAGCACACGCGTCGAGAATTAGTCATTTTCATTACCCCGACGCTGATACCTGCCTCATCGTGAGTAAACCCAGTCATACACTGATGCCATACGGTTATTTTTTTCTGGCAGGACACAATATTTTGTCGCGTTCGCGCTTATGCGTTTGACGCTGCGGCGGATTTAGCTTACAAGGGTTAGCGAATTGAGCACTGAAGTGTTGTTCCACCGAAAATGTCGATAAAACATACTGCATTGACCCCCTGTGGTCGGTGTGACATTTTATTCGGTTGCCAAACTACCCTGAGTCTTGAGATAATTTTTTGTCTGATTCTCGCACTATCGCTCATGAGGTTTCAGTTTAGGTCCCGCCGCTGGTTTGATTGGCGGGGCGGGTTATCATTAACGAATTGTCTTAGTAATACCAAAAAACATGGCAGAGAAACGCAATATCTTTCTGGTTGGGCCTATGGGTGCCGGCAAAAGCACTATTGGCCGTCAGTTAGCTCAGCAACTCAATATGGAGTTTTTCGACTCTGATCAAGAAATTGAGCGACGCACTGGGGCTGATGTGGGCTGGGTATTCGATGTGGAAGGCGAAGAAGGCTTCCGCGATCGTGAAGAGAAGGTCATTAATGAATTGACGGAAAAGCAAGGCATCGTGCTGGCGACAGGCGGTGGCTCAGTCAAATCACGTGAGACGCGTAACCGTCTTTCCGCGCGGGGCGTTGTCGTTTATTTGGAAACGACGATCGAGAAGCAGTTGGCTCGCACGCAGCGTGATAAGAAGCGTCCGTTACTTCAGGTTGAAGCCCCTCCACGTGAAGTATTGGAAGCGTTGGCGAAAGAGCGGAACCCGCTTTATGAAGAAATCGCTGACGTGACCATTCGGACTGACGAGCAAAGTGCTAAGGTCGTTGCTAACCAGATTATCAATATGCTGGAAAGTAACTAAAAGCATACCTTTATCCGCATTGAGCGGATCCTGAACGGGTTGTTTAACGCGCATGGAAAGAATTACCGTAACACTCGGGGAACGCAGTTATCCCATTACGATAGCCGCCGGATTATTTGATGATTCGGCTTCTTTTATGCCGTTGAAAGCGGGGGAGCAGGCCATGCTGGTGACTAACCAGACGTTGGCTCCTCTGTATCTTGACCGTGTTCGTGGTGTGCTGGAAAACAACGGTGTACATGTCGATCAGGTGATTTTGCCTGATGGTGAGCAGTACAAATCGCTGGCCGTATTGGATCAGGTCTTTAGCGCGCTGTTGGCGAAGCCGCATGGTCGTGATACGACGATTGTTGCCTTGGGTGGCGGTGTTATCGGCGATTTAGCCGGTTTTGCCGCAGCCAGTTATCAGCGTGGCGTCCGGTTTATTCAGGTGCCAACCACGCTGTTATCGCAGGTAGATTCCTCCGTCGGTGGTAAAACCGCCGTCAATCACCCGTTGGGTAAAAACATGATCGGGGCGTTCTACCAGCCCGTATCGGTTGTGATCGATCTGGATTGCCTGAAGTCTTTACCGGCACGGGAATTGTCATCCGGGCTGGCGGAAGTCATCAAGTACGGCATCATTCTGGATCGCGATTTCTTTCTTTGGCTTGAAGAAAACATTGAAGCAGTGCGTGGGTTACAGCATGACGCGCTGGCTTATTGCATTCGACGCTGCTGTGAAATCAAAGCGGCAGTGGTCGCGGCAGATGAACGTGAAAGTGGTATGCGTGCGCTGCTCAATTTGGGCCATACTTACGGTCATGCTATCGAAGCGGAAATGGGCTACGGCAACTGGCTTCATGGTGAAGCGGTTGCGGCAGGTATGGTGATGGCTGCACATACGGCACGTCGCCTTGGGCAGTTCTCCGTTGAGGATGTCGAGCGAGTCAAATCTCTGCTGGTTCGCGCGGGCCTGCCGGTGAACGGCCCTGCACAAATGGCGCCTGAAGCCTATCTTCCTCATATGATGCGCGACAAGAAAGTGCTGGCGGGTGAGTTACGTCTGGTACTGCCAACGGCAATTGGCCAATCGGAAGTCCGTGGCGGCGTAGCGCATGACATGGTGCTGGCCTCAATAGCTGATTGCCTGGCCTGATGCGATAGCGCTATCGGGTTGTGAAAGACGATCGGTTATGAAAGATAAGTATTAACGACAGACACGCCCTGATGGGTTATGGTTAATAAAATACAATGCGTTACGATTCAATGATTCGCCCTGGCGACTGCGCGGCGGATTCGAGCTTTTTAGTGGGGAGATGTTAAATGGATGAGTTCAAGCCGGAAGATGAGCTGAAGCCTGATACCAGTGACCGTCGACCTACTCGTCAGCAAAAAAGCAGCAACTTCGCGGTACCTAAAATCGCGCTTTCCAGACAGCACCTGATGATTGGTATCGGGATTGTTGTGCTGGTGTTGCTGATCGTGGGTATCGGTTCTGCTTTGCAGGCACCTTCTCAGCCACAAACGTCACAGACGCAGAATCAAGCGAGCGGCGAGAGAAATATCGATCTCTCTTCCTCGTCCTCCATGACGCAGAGCACGCAGCCTTCCTCACAGGGTGAAAGCCCTGCGGCAGTTTCCGGCGATGCCAGCCATGGCCAACTGTCAGGGCAGGCGTCTTCTCAGATGCCGACGTCGCCTCAGACATTAAGCGCTCCGCCAATTTCCGGTACGCCGACGGATGCGCAAGTTCAGCAGCCAGTGGCAGGCCAGCAGCGTATCGAGCTGCCGGGCAATATCACCGATGCGTTGTCACAACAGCAAGGGCGCGTGAGCGAATTCTCTCAGGGTACGACAGGAAACTCTACGCTGCCGACGGCACCTGCGACCGTCGTGCCGACGGGGAAAACGCCAGCAACCTCATCCGCTAAAAATACGCACAATACGGTGCCTGCACATGCGAATGGCACCAAACCTGCGGCGAACAGCGCACCAAAAGCGCCAGTCGTAAGCAAGCCAGCGGCTAATGCCAAAGCGGCGCCGGCGGCAGCCGGGCAGACCGTCTCCGTACAGAATGCACCTGCCAGCCACTTTACGTTACAACTGAGCAGCGCGTCACGCGCGGACACGCTGAAAGCCTACGCGAAACAGAACAACCTCACCCATTCGTGGGTGTACGAAACGAAACGAGACGGAAAATCCTGGTATGTGTTAGTGACCGGAGTCTATGCGTCTTCTGCGGAAGCAAAACAGGCGATTGCCACCTTGCCCGCAGAAGTTCAAGCGAAAAAACCATGGGTTAAGCCGATCCGTCAGGTGAAGCAGGACTTGAATAAGTAACACCAATTTTAGCCCTGATGTGCTGTCTGACACAGAGTACAATCCGCGGCTCTGAAACGTATGAGTAACTAACGACGGCATGAAGAAGAACCGCGCTTTTTTAAAATGGGCTGGTGGTAAATATCCGCTGGTAGAAGAGATTCGTCGCTATTTACCCGCAGGAGACTGTCTTATTGAGCCCTTTGTCGGCGCGGGTTCCGTATTTCTGAATACGGAATACGATCGCTACATACTGGCCGATATTAATAGCGACCTGATTAACCTGTACAATATCGTCAAATCGAATGCCGATGAGTTTGTTCTCGACGCCCGTAAACTGTTTACGGAAGAGGTGAACACGTCTGAGGCGTTTTATCTGCTGCGTGATGAATTTAACCTTTGCAGCGACGCCTATCGGCGCGCGCTGCTGTTTCTCTATTTGAATCGCCACTGCTATAACGGCCTGTGCCGCTACAACATGCGTGGGGAATTCAATGTTCCTTTCGGGCGCTATAAAAAGCCCTATTTTCCTGAAGAAGAGATCCGCTGGTTCGCCTTTAAGGCGCAAAATGCCACCTTTGTCTGTGAGCACTATCAGGACACGCTGGAAAAAGCAGAGAAAGGATCGGTTATTTATTGCGATCCGCCTTATGCGCCGCTGTCTGCGACCGCAAATTTTACGGCCTATCACACCAATAATTTCAGCCGTGCCGATCAGCAGAGTTTGGCGCAATTGGCGCGCCGTTTGTCGGTAGAAAGCCAGATTCCGGTACTGATTTCCAATCATGACACGTTGCTGACCCGTGAGTGGTATCAGGAAGCTGTGCTGTATGTGGTTAAAGCGCGTCGAACAATTAGCCGTAATATTTTAGGGCGTAGTAAAGTAAGCGAGTTATTAGCCCTCTATCGGTGATACCGTTTTGTATACAGGGTGGGGTAAACAGAGCGCAGTGAATCGGTTAATGGCGTGAAAGACGTTATTAACCGGGAACAGGTTACCCGCAGGCATTCAGACTTTACCGTTTGGAGAAATGAATGAAACCGTTTTTAATCGCGCCGTCCATTTTGTCGGCTGATTTTGCCCGTCTTGGTGACGATACCGCTAACGTATTGGCTGCCGGTGCGGATGTGGTCCATTTTGATGTCATGGATAACCACTATGTGCCAAATTTGACGATTGGCCCGCTGGTACTGAAATCCCTGCGCGATTACGGCATTACCGCGCCGATTGACGTTCACCTGATGGTGAAACCCGTTGATCGTATCATCCCCGATTTCGCCAACGCGGGAGCCAGTTTCATTACCTTTCATCCTGAAGCCACCGATCACCTCGATCGTTCTCTGCAACTGATCAAAGATCACGGTTGCAAAGCCGGGCTGGTGTTTAACCCTGCGACGCCGTTAAGTTATCTCGATTACGTCATGGATAAGCTGGATATCATTCTGCTGATGTCGGTTAACCCCGGATTTGGCGGCCAGTCCTTTATTCCCAGCACGTTGGATAAGCTGCGTCAGGTTCGCCGCTTGATCGACGACAGCGGTTACGACATTCGACTGGAAGTCGATGGTGGTGTAAAAGTAGAGAATATCGGCGCGATTGCTGAAGCAGGCGCGGATATGTTTGTGGCGGGATCGGCTATTTTTGGTCACCCAGATTATCGAACCGTCATTGATCAAATGCGTAATGAAATTTCAAGGACGACACATGACTGAATTAACCGCAGTTCGCAGCTTGGCTTTTGATTTGGACGGCACACTGATTCACAGCGCACCGGGTCTGGCGGCCGCTATTGATCAGGCGTTAGTGGCGCAATCGTTACCTGCGGCGGGTGAAGCCCGTGTCGCAACCTGGATTGGTAACGGTGCGGACGTGATGGTGGAACGTGCGCTGCGCTGGGCTGGTGTTGAGCCAACGGCGGCGCGCTTGCAGGAAACCCGTGAGCGGTTCGATGGCTATTATGCGCAGACGGTGGATAGCGGTAGTACGCTGTTTCCGCAGGTAAAAGAGACGCTGGCGCAGTTGGCGCAGCAGGGCGTTCCGATGGCGGTGGTGACCAATAAGCCCACGCCGTTCGTTGCCCCGTTATTGGCAGGCTTGGGGATTGGTGATTATTTTTCGCTGATCATCGGTGGTGATGACGTCATTGTGAAAAAGCCTCACCCTGCGCCGCTCTATCTGGTTCTGGGTAAGTTGGGGCTGCGTGCCAGCGAACTCCTGTTCGTCGGCGATTCTCGCAACGACATTCAGGCGGCACAGGCGGCGGGCTGCCGTAGCGTCGGCATGACGTATGGTTATAACTATGGTGAAGCGATCGAACTGAGCCAGCCGGATGTCGTTCTGGATCGTTTTGCCGATATTTTGCCCCTGATCGGGCATTCTTCTTCACACAATCAGGAACCCTTAGTATGAGCAAGCCCATTGTATTTAGCGGTGCGCAACCGTCTGGTGAATTGACCATTGGTAACTACATGGGGGCGTTACGTCAGTGGGTCAACATGCAGGACGATTACGACTGCATCTATTGCATCGTGGATTTGCACGCCATCACGGTACGTCAGGATCCGCAGGCGCTGAGAAAAGCGACGCTGGATACGCTGGCGCTGTACCTGGCTTGTGGTATCGATCCGAAAAAGAGCACCATTTTTGTTCAGTCCCACGTGCCTGAGCACAGCCAACTGAGCTGGATACTGAACTGCTACGCGTATTTCGGTGAACTGAGTCGTATGACGCAGTTCAAGGATAAATCCGCGCGTTATGAAGAGAACATCAACGCGGGTCTGTTTGATTATCCGGTGCTGATGGCGGCGGATATCCTGCTGTATCAAACGAATCAGGTGCCAGTGGGTGAAGATCAGAAGCAGCATCTGGAACTGAGCCGTGACGTTGGCCAGCGCTTTAACAGCCTGTATGGTGATATTTTCAACGTGCCAGAGCCGTTCATTCCGAAATCGGGCGCGCGCGTGATGTCGCTGCTGGAACCGACCAAGAAGATGTCCAAGTCTGACGATAACCGCAATAACGTTATCGGGCTGCTGGAAGATCCGAAAGCGGTGGTGAAGAAGATCAAACGCGCGATGACGGATTCCGATGAGCCGCCAGTCATTCGCTATGATGTGAAGAATAAAGCTGGGGTATCGAACCTGTTGGATATTCTGTCTGGCGTGACGGGAAAAACCATCCCTGAGCTGGAGCAGGAATTTAACGGCCAGATGTATGGTCACCTGAAAGGCGCGGTGGCGGATGCGGTATCCGGCATGCTGTCTGAACTGCAAGAGCGTTATCACCGCTTCCGTAACGATGAGGCATTCCTGCAACAGGTCATGCGTGAAGGCGCGGAAAAAGCCAGCGCTCGTGCACAGGAAACGCTGAAGAAAGTCTATGACGCCGTGGGTTTTGTTGCTCGCCCGTAAGTCTTAATCACCGTCAGGAGGGTATCTCCTGACGGTATCTTGTCACTTTTCCATCTCTTCGAATTCGCGTCTTATCCCTGTGGGATAGGCGGGAACACATCGTCTTGAATCGGGTTTTCGAACGGCGTCTGTTGCAATCTTTCCTGATGGTCGGCTTTTGCCTGTGCAATCAGTTCAGGCGTCACGAGCAGATCGATAGCCAGTGAGGCCATCGCTTTCGCTGCATACTCCATGCCTTTGTGTGCCGCACCGGTTTTCCCCTGTGCGACCAACTGCCACGAATGCGCCGGTGTGCCGATGGCATAGGTGGCGCTGCGAATCTGCACGGTCGGCACAACCCAACTGACCGTTCCCACGTCCGTAGAGCCGATGAAGGCGTCATTCGGGCTATACAGCGGATAAATTCCGTCGTGCAGCGTTAAACCCGGCTGCGGTTTAACGCCGAAACGCGCGTAGGATTCGGCGATGTCTTCTGCGCTCAGCGCGGTCTGGAACATCGCCGCCATCTTACGGTCTTCGTCATCGAACGGTATTGGGCCGAGCGCCAGCAGATGTTCGTGCATACGCGCTTCCAGCGGCGGATTTGCCAGCAGATTGGCATCGCCGCTAATCACTTCGCTACTGACTTCGGTTTCTGTCATCAGCGCCGCGCCCTCGGCAATTTTCTTCACACGTTTGACGAGCTGGTGCAGTTCCGGCAAAGGATGACTGTTGCATCAATGCCAAACCTAATGCCAGAAAGAAGCCCAGAAAAACGGAGCTGACCGCCAGTTGCAGCGTCAGCGGAATGCCGGGAATCATCTCCAGAAACGTGTCGTACAGAAAAGGGAAATCCATCAGTGTTTCACCCCCCGAGAATAATGAGACTCGGCGCGGCGCATAATCCAGCCAGAACCGATCGAAATAAACAGATACAGCAGCCATGAAGAAATCAAACGGTTTGCCAGTCGATCCAGCCCCGGTTTGCGACTGGGTCATTAGCTCGGCGACACCGGTAACGGAAACCAGCGCGGAGGTTTTCAGCACCAGTTGCCAGACGTTGCCGAGCGCGGGGATGGCGTGGCGCAGCAGAAGCGGCATGATGATGCGGCGCAGGCGTAACATCGTTGGCATGCCACAGGCTTTGGCGGCTTCAATTTCCCCTTGGAGACGGCGTAGAACGCACCGCGATAAACTTCCGTCTGCTGTGCGCCGGAGGAAATGTCGACAGCGAAGACACCCGCGAGGAAGCCTGGAAAGCCCAGGAATTCGTTGCTGCCAAACAGTTTAGCCAGCAGTGTTAACGCGGAGCTACCGCCGAAATACAGCAGATAGATGATGAGCAGGTCTGGAATGCCGCGGGTGATGGTAGTGTACCCATCGGCCAGATAGCGCACGGGACGATTGCCACAAATTTTGGACCAGGTGCCAATCGTGCCGATCGTCGCCCCCAGCAGGAAACCGCAGATCGCCAGTGCGAGCGTCATGCCTGCCCCAATCAGTAATAATTTTCCCCAGCCCTGTTCACCAAAACTGATGAGTTGCCAGAAAGTAACGTCTTCCACAAGTGACTCCAAACGGCTTGCTTGTTGTTCTGCTAAACAGAACTCTTTTTGTGATGAGAGGACTCTATGTTCCGTCTCTGTTCAGAAACGAGAGTAGAAATACGTCATGACGCGATGTATCACCCTTTGATATGTACTCATGGGATGAGGCACTCATTTCGATAAACCACGATGGCTTGACGATGAGATCGGTTCGATATGAACGACTCAGGGGCCGTGCCGAGAATCTATTAGAAGGCTAAGCAATAGCCAAGCCACATTTTACGTAAACTATTATTGATTATTTATTCATATAGTCCGCTTATTAATGAGTTTTGTTTTAGTCAAAATAAGGCAGATATGGCCTGCGGTAAAGCATTAAAGTGACATTTTGTAAGGGAGTATGTTCAAAATAGTGCATTGTTATGCTATTTGATAGTGCGTTGCATTATGATGGTGCATAACCGCTATCCGGTAGAACGGATAGCGGGTAAGCCGAGAGGCAGGGAGAGGATTATGCTGTCTGATCAGAGAACCAGCTCAATTTCTCCCGTAGTCCGACGACGCTGCCGATGATGATCAAACTTGGGCTGCTTGCCTGTTGTGCTAATTCGCTCAGTTGGGAGAGTTGTCCACTCAGAACGCGCTGTTTGGTTGAGGTGCCGTTTTCGATAATGGCAATAGGCACGGTTTCTGGTAGCTGCTGTTCGATCAGCTTGCTTTGAATGTACCCAGCCTGTTGAAGCCCCATGTAAAACACCAGCGTCTGTTTTTCCGCTGCGAGGCTGGACCAGTCCAGATCGTTGTCGTGCTTGACGTGTCCGGTGATCAGCCTGACGCCCTGCGAGTGATCGCGATGGGTGAGCGGGATACCGCTGTAGGCTGAACAGCCCGACGCGGCGGTAATACCGGGCACGACAGAGAACGGCACGCCCGCCTGTTGCAGATACTCCAGCTCTTCGGCACCACGGCCGAAGATAAAAGGGTCGCCGCCTTTCAGCCGGACGACGCGATGGCCAGCCCGCGCCTTTTCTTCCAGTAGCTGATTGATTTGCTCCTGAGGAACGCTGTGATAGCCAGATGATTTACCGACGAAGATGCGCTCGGCGTCGCGGCGTGACAGGTCGAGAATCTCTTTCGAGACCAGCCGATCGTAAACGACGATGTCGGCCTGTTGTAAATGCTGTAGGCCTTTCAACGTCAGTAATCCCGCGTCGCCCGGCCCAGCGCCGACCAGCGTCACTTCGCCTCGGTCATCCAGCGGGGCGGAAAAGAGCAGTTCCGTCAGCTGTTGAACGCTTTGGCTATTTTCATTGGCCAGCGCCTGCGCCAGCCGATCGTGGACGAAGAGTTTTTCCCAGAAGCGACGACGTGCGCTCATATTGCGGAACCGGCTTTTCACCCGGCTGCGCAGTTCGCCTGCGAATGTCGCCAGTTTACCGAGATGTTGCGGCAGAATACTTTCCAGCTTTTCCCGCAGCAGTCGTGCCAATACCGGCGCGGTACCGCCAGAAGACACGGCGACCATGAGTGGTGAACGGTCGATGATCGACGGCATAATGAAGCTGGCGCGTTCAGGTGAATCGACGACATTGCAGAAAATCCGGCGTTCGCTGGCGCTGGCATAGACATGGTTGTTGACGTCCTGATCGTCAGTGGCGGCAATCACCAGCCACACGTCGTCCAGTAACGTCGGATCGAAAGTGCCGTGTACCAGCGTTAATTGCGCGTCCTGCTCCCAGGCCCGAAATTGATCGTTAAAATCGAGTGCGTTGACGGTAATGATTGCACCAGCGTCCAACAACAGCCGGGCTTTGCGCTCGGCGATTTCACCCCCTCCCACCAATAGACAAGGTTTATCGTGTAGCTGACAGAATATTGGCAGGTAATCCATGTAACGCCTCTTGAACACGCAGATTTTCTTGAAAAATCAAATGGGGTTGTGCCCTGCGGCCACAGGGCATCGACCATTTCATTAAGGTAATGGTTGGCTATTATCAACCGCTATGTCATGGTCTGCGATGGATATTTGCACATTACCATTGGTGACCTGAGCATCGTACGCTGCAACAGAATAGGCTCCATCCTCCAGACAGAAGCCATCATAAAGGCGAAAATGTTGTTTTTTCAATGGGCTTGCTACCCAAAGCTCCTCATGATGTTCGGCCAGTATGCCACGGCTTAATACGCTAGCCTGCGCGAACGGATCGATATTGCTGATGGCGTAAACCTGCTCGTCGTTACGAGGCCGGAACACGGCGACCTGCTGCTGTTCGACGAGTGCGCAAACGCCAGTGCCGGGCAGAATGTCGTCTAACTTACATACTGTAGTCCACTGTCTCATGCGTTTTCCTCTTCTGGTTCAATCTGTTGCACAGGAATGCGCTCAACAGGGCGCGCCGGACGATGTTGTTGGCGTTCACTCACCATTTGCACGTTTGGATCACGTTCCGGGCTGTTAATGAAGTGGGCAAAGCGTTTCTGTGCTTCCGGGGCTGTCAGCGTCGCCTGCCATTCACAGACGTAGCCGTCGCGCAGCCGTGCGATATCGGCTTCAAGCTGATCGTTAATGCCCAGTTTGTCTTTCACAATCACGTTGCGCAGATAGTCGATGCCGCCTTCGAGGTTATCCAGCCAAACGGAGGTACGCTGGAGCTTATCGGCCGTGCGGATATAGAACATCATGAAGCGGTCCAGATAGCGGATTAAGGTCTCGCGATCTAAATCGGCTTCCAGAAGGTCGGCGTGGCGCGGCTTCATCCCGCCGTTGCCGCATACATAGAGGTTCCAGCCTTTTTCGGTGGCGATAATCCCCACGTCTTTACCCTGTGCTTCTGCACATTCCCGCGTACAGCCGGAGACGCCAAATTTCATTTTGTGCGGCGTGCGGATGCCTTTGTAGCGGTTTTCCAGCTCGACGCCAAAGCCTACGCTGTCGCCGACGCCAAAGCGGCACCAGGTGCTGCCGACGCAGGTTTTTGCCATGCGTAACGCCTTGGCGTAAGCATGGCCGGTTTCAAACCCGGCTTCGATGAGCTGGGCCCATACGTCCGGCAGATCGTCTTTCTGCACGCCAAATAGCGCCATGCGCTGGGAACCGGTCATTTTGGTGTACAGGCTATATTGCTTCGCGATGCGACCGATGGCGATCAGACCATCCGGCGTGATTTCCCCGCCTGCGGAGCGTGGGATCACGGAGTACGTTCCATCTTTCTGGATGTTGCCGAGGAAGTTATCGTTGGAATCCTGTAGTGGAGTGTGCTGTGGTTTGAGCACGTATTCATTCCAGCAGGAAGCCAGCAGGGACGCCGCTGTCGGTTTACAGACTTCACAGCCGTAGCCTGAGCCGTGTTTCTCCAGCAGCTGATCGAACGTTTTGATTTTCTCGATTTGGATCAGGTGGTATAACTCCTGACGCGAGTAGGCGAAGTGTTCGCACAGGTGATTATTGACTTCAATTCCCTGTTTGCTGAGTTCGGTGTTTAACACCTGTGTGATTAGCGGGATACAGCCGCCGCAGCCAGTGCCCGCTTTGGTGGTTTCCTTAATCGCCGCAACGGTGTGACAGCCGCCGTTAATCGCTTTGATGATGTCGCCTTTGGATACGTCGAAACAGGAGCAGATTTGGGCGCTTTCCGGTAACGCATCTACACCCAGCGTCGGTTTTGCATTGCCAGCCGTCGCAGGAAGAATCATCGCTTCGGGGGAATCCGGCAGCGGGATCTTGTTGAGCATGAATTGCAGCAGGTTGCCGTAATCCCGCGTGTCGCCGACCAGAACGGCACCGAGCAGCGTTTTATTGTCGGCGCTGACGATCAAACGTTTGTAGGTTTCTTTGTTTTCATCCAGCCACATGTAGCTGCGGGAGCCCGGTGTGTGGCCGTGTGCATCGCCAATTCCGCCGACATCGACGCCCATCAGCTTGAGCTTGGCGCTCATATCGGCGCCCTGGAATCGGTTTTCATGCCCTAACAGGTGGTCGACGGCCACCTGCGCCATCTTGTAGCCGGGCGCGACCAGACCGAATGGTCTGCCTTGCCAGGCGGCACATTCGCCGATGGCGTAGACATCGGGATCGGACGTCTGGCACCAGTCATTAATCGCGATACCGCCGCGTGGGCCAATTTCCAGCGCACACTGGCGCGCCAGTTTGTCCTGCGCGCGGATGCCGGTAGAGAACACGATAAAGTCGACTTCCAGCGTACTGCCATCGGCAAACACCATCGTCTTGCGGCTTTCCAGACCAGAATGCTGGATGGCCTGCGTATTCTTGCTGGTATGCACGCGCACACCCATGTTTTCAATCTTGCGTTGCAGCAGGGCGCCGCCCTGCGCATCCAACTGCTCGGCCATGAGTACGGGAGCGAACTCAATGACGTGCGTTTCCACGCCGAGGTGTTTCAGCGCGCCTGCCGCTTCCAGACCTAACAGCCCGCCGCCGATTACCGCACCGCGTTTGCTACGGCGGGCGCAGTTTTCGATGGCATTCAGATCTTCAATGGTGCGGTAGACGAAACAGTCTTGCCCGTTTGAGCCTTTAATGGCAGGGATCCAAGGATAAGAACCGGTTGCCATGATCAGCTTGTCGTAATACACGGTTCGGCCGGAATTGGAGTGAATCGCTTTTTCACTGCGGTTGATGGTGATGGCGCGTTCACCGAGCAGGACGTTAACACCATTTTTTTCATAGTAGCCTTCGCGTACTAAAGAAAGCTCTTCTACCGTGTGGTGCGCGAAGTAAGAAGAGAGGTGGACACGATCGTAGGCGACGCGGGGTTCTTCACAAAAAACGGTAATCTCGTAGGTGGACGTCGGGGTCTTATCCAGCAACTCTTCGATAAAACGGTGGCCGACCATCCCGTTACCGATAACAGCGAGTCTGACTTTGTTCATTTTTGCCTCAAAATTGCTTCTTCTGAGGTTACCTTATCGCTCTACAGAGGGCGCTTATTGATGTACATCAAATAGTCTTTTATATACTACTTTATGAGTATCTTTATGATTTTACTTATTTTTTATTAAGTGTTGGTTTTTGTTGGGGTTTTGGTGGCAGGAAAAAATGAGACCTATAGCACGCTTTTGGTCAGAAGCCGACTGATTAGCGGCCAATCCGGTATCAGAGTAATCGTCCCCCTCGTCAATCATTCGTTCTGCTGGATGCTTAAACATAAAACTAAGGGCCTATCTCAATAGGACTTTATTCCAGACGATAAGGCCACAGGCAAAATGCAACATGGCCTCGTAATTTTCAGACTTCTTTTCTCATCGGGTGAAGTCAGGGAAGATGATACTGCCAGCGACCCCGAGTTGGCGGGCATTGCGCGGCTGACAGAAAATCATTTTACTCTGTGGTAGGCCATTCGCTCACGCACGGCCAATGACGAAGGCTGCACCAGCTCATTAGTGCGTGATGATATGTGGGCAGGGGGCTTTGTTAACGGCAATTTCTTGTCATCCCTTTCATGCCGGAGACGGGTACAATGGTTTTTATCGCTTTAGCCCAAACAATAAGAAGGTATCGAAAAAAATTGCAGGTATTCATGCGAGTATGGAAAGAAAAAATAAATAATATGTTTATTATTTATCAATGGGTTAAGTAAAATATGCTGCTAATTATCGATAACTACGACTCCTTTACCTACAACCTTTACCAATACTTTTGTGAGCTTGGTGCGCAGGTTGTGGTGAAGCGTAATGATGAACTCACGCTGCGTGAGATTGAACAGCTTGCGCCTGAGCGATTGGTCATTTCACCGGGCCCTTGTACACCGGATGAGGCGGGTATTTCACTGGCTGCAATCCGTCACTTCGCCGATAAATTACCGATTCTGGGCGTATGCCTTGGCCATCAGGCGATGGGGCAGGCGTTCGGCGCGCGCGTGGTGCGGGCACGGCAGGTCATGCACGGGAAAACGTCTGCGATTGCGCACAGCAATACAGGCGTTTTTACGGGGCTAGCTCAGCCTTTGACGGTTACCCGCTATCATTCACTCATCATTGATTCCGCCTCTCTACCCGATTGCTTTGAGGTTACGGCCTGGAGCGAATCGGAAGGAAAACGTGACGAAATTATGGGAATCCGCCATCGCGTATTGCCGCTGGAGGGAGTGCAGTTTCATCCAGAAAGCATTCTCAGCCAGCAAGGGCATCAACTTTTGGATAATTTCCTTAAAATTTAGCCATATAGAGAGTTATTCTCTCCAATAGCCGATTTAATATTGCCTGTTATTGATTTTTTATGCATATTTATTGACTATATTTTCATTCCGATATGATGGACAGCAGAGTGAGGCAGCAAATGGCAGCAGAGCAGAAAGCAGTGACACGGGATACTCACGATAAAGTGATTTTGCCGGTTTATGCACCCGCGAAGTTTGTACCAGTGAAAGGTAAAGGGAGCCGCGTCTGGGATCAGGATGGCCGCGAGTATATTGATTTCTCTGGTGGCATTGCGGTTACGGCACTGGGTCACTGCCATCCTGCACTGGTGAACGCATTGCAGCAACAGGGTGAAAAGCTGTGGCACACCAGCAATATTTTCACCAACGAACCTGCGCTACGTCTCGCCAGCAAATTGATTGATGCCACTTTTGCCGATCGCGTGTTCTTTGTTAACTCCGGCGCTGAAGCTAACGAAGCGGCATTTAAACTGGCACGTCACTATGCGGTTAAACGTCATAGCCCGTATAAAACCAAGATCATTGCCTTCTACAATGCATTCCATGGCCGGACGCTGTTCACTGTCTCGGTTGGCGGACAGCCTAAATATGCCGATGGCTTCGGGCCTAAGCCGGCGGATATTGTCCATGTTCCTTTCAACGATTTGGCTGCGGTCAAAGCAGTGATGGACGATCACACCTGTGCCGTCGTGCTGGAGCCGATTCAGGGTGAGGGCGGCATTACGCCTGCTACGCCTGAGTTTTTGCAAGGTGTTCGCGAGCTGTGCAATCAACACAAGGCGCTGCTGGTATTTGATGAAGTGCAGAGTGGGATGGGTCGTACCGGTAAATTATTCAGCTATATGCATTACGGTATTACGCCGGATATTCTCACCACCGCTAAAGCGCTGGGCGGCGGTTTCCCGATTAGTGCGATGCTGACGACGGAAGAGATTGCCTCTGCGATGACGGTGGGGGTACACGGAACCACCTACGGCGGCAACCCGCTGGCCTGTGCGGTGGCGGAAGCGGCGCTGGATATCATCAATACGCCGGAAGTGCTGTCAGGTGTCGCAGATCGGCACGCTCGCTTTGTCAGTGAACTGGAGAAAATCAACCAGCAGTACGGCGTATTTGAGCAGGTTCGCGGTATGGGGCTGTTGTTGGGGGCAGAACTGAAATCGCAGTGGCATGGTCGTGCAGGCGAGTTTTTGGCTGCTGCAACGGCTCAGGGCCTGATGGTACTGATGGCAGGGCCGAACGTCATCCGCTTTGTGCCGTCTTTGATCATTGATGAAGACGACATTGTGCAGGGGATGGATAAGTTTGCAAAAGCCGTCGCACAGGTTGTTAACGCAGCAAACTGAGTGCGCTCTCAAAAGAGCAGCCATAAAAAAACGTAGGGAACGTTTTTCAACGTTGCGTCAGCAACGGCCCGAAGGGTGGCGAGCAGGAAGCTCGCCATAAAAAAAGCCTGAGGCCGAGGCTTCACGCTTTTTTATTGGTAGGGTACAGCGGCAGGGATTTAGCGAGTGCCGTAAACGACAATCGTTTTACCGTGCGCAGAGATCAGGTTCTGGTCTTCTAACATTTTCAGAATGCGGCCCACGGTTTCACGCGAGCAGCCAACGATTTGCCCAATTTCCTGACGAGTAATTTTTATTTGCATGCCATCTGGATGCGTCATGGCATCAGGTTGTTTGGCCAGGTTGAGTAGCGTTTGAGCAATACGGCCGGTCACATCAAGGAAGGCGAGGTTGCCGACTTTCTCTGAAGTAACCTGGAGTCTGCTTGCCATTTGCGCAGACAGACGCATGAGGATATCTGGGTTAACCTGAATGAGCTGGCGGAACTTTTTATAGGAAATTTCAGCCACTTCACAGGCGGTTTTTGCCCGCACCCAAGCGCTGCGTTCCTGACCTTCTTCAAACAGGCCGAGCTCGCCGATAAAATCGCCCTGATTGAGGTAGGAAAGGATCATTTCCTTGCCTTCTTCATCTTTGATTAGCACTGCGACAGAGCCTTTCACGATGTAGTAAAGCGTTTCTGCTTTTTCACCTTGGTGAATAAGCGTGCTCTTCGATGGATACTTGTGGATATGACAATGGGAAAGGAACCATTCGAGAGTTGGGTCTGTTTGCGGTTTGCCGAGAACCATTCGCTATCATCCTCTGTTGTAATTCACTGCGCAAATTACAGGGGTCAGAGTTCCCTGTACGGCGTGTTTAACTGCTAAAAAAAATAAAATTCAGTCTAGGCAGAATGACGTCAGGGAATATACTGGAACCACTGTACCCTTGATTTTCCGGTTGCTGCCTTGCCGCACCGTAAACGTGGCTGGGGTATGTCCGGCTACGTCATCATCTTCTTCGTTTCTGGGTTTGTCCAGAAAAGGTCTATTCTATTTTCGTTTTAACACAGCTTTAAGGACGTGTCTTGTGTTGTCTCGCTTCAGCATGACAAAGCTCTGATTAACGCTGGTTTTTGTACAGTAACGGTATAAATTTTCAAAAAATTTTTAGTGGAGAGGCACCATGCAGGCACGGGTAAAATGGGTTGAAGGCTTAACGTTTTTGGGCGAATCCGCGTCAGGGCACCAGATCTTGATGGACGGTAATTCCGGTGATAAAGCGCCCAGTCCGATGGAAATGGTGTTGATGTCTGTGGGGGGATGCAGCGCGATTGATGTGGTGTCGATTCTGCAAAAAGGCCGCAACGATGTGGCGGACTGCGAAGTGAAACTGACGTCAGAGCGCCGGTCTGACGCGCCGCGTTTATTTACCCATATCAATCTGCATTTTATCGTGACGGGAAAAGGGCTGACCGACAAAGCCGTTGAGCGAGCTGTCGCACTATCAGCGGAAAAATACTGCTCTGTGGCACTGATGCTGGGCAAAGCCGTTGAGGTAACGCACAGCCACGAAATTAGAGTGCTGGAATAATCCCTTTCTCTGGGTACTAATTCTGGTCACTTAAGCCTGTTATTAGCGGAAACACAGGGGGAGGTTCCCGCAGGGAGGCCTCACCCTGTGGTCGCCCGTATATCTCGATGCTTATTCGATGGTTTTCCCTTCAATTAACCGCTGCACCAGCGGTGCCATGATGAGCTCCATCGCCAGCCCCATTTTCCCGCCGGGAACGACCAACGTGTTGATGTGGGAGATAAACGATCCCTGCAACATGGCCAGCAGATAGGGGTAATCAATATTATCCAACCCCTGAAAGTGAATAACGACGAAGCTTTCATCCAGTGACGGGATCGATTTGGCAGCAAACGGGTTGGAGGTGTCCACGGTGGGTACGCGCTGGAAGTTGATGTGCGTACGAGAGAACTGCGGGGTGATGTAGGTGATGTAGTCTTCCATCGAACGGACGACGGAATCCATCACCGCTTCACGCGAGTGACCACGTTCATTGACATCACGAATCAGCTTTTGGATCCATTCCAGGTTGACGATCGGCACCACGCCGACGAGCAAATCGACATGCTGTGCCACGTCGTTTTGCTCGGTGACCACACCGCCGTGCAGCCCTTCATAAAACAGAATGTCGGTGGGTTCCGGCATCGGCTCCCACGGCGTGAAGGTTCCGGGAACCTGATTATAGGGAATCGCTTCATCGTAAGTATGAAGGTATTTACGCGTCTGACCGCGGCCGTGCAGGCCATATTCGATAAACGACTGTTCCAGCAGGCTGAAGTCATTCGCTTCCGGGCCGAAGTAGCTGATGTGGCGTCCTAAATCACGTGCTTTGCGAATGGCCATATCCATTTCTGGGCGGGTATAGCGGTGAAAACTGTCCCCTTCCAGCTGGGCGGCTCGCAGGTCAAGCTGCTGAAAAATCTTACGGAAGGCCAGGCTGGTTGTCGTTGTTCCCGCCCCGCTGGAGCCGGTAACCGCAATAATCGGATGCTGATGTGACATAAGGCGCGTAACTCCGTGATCGCGATGCCCGCATCGGCTGAGAGCCTGCGCGCATCCTCAAAAATGACGTAAGTTTTTATCATTGTTAGCATGTTTGACGCGTTCTTTCACGACTTTCGGCGTGCTCAATAAGGAGCATGTCCTCCAGAATTGAGCTGGTTGCGGGACATGATATTGAGAGTTTCATGTAACTCAGACCACACCAACACCACCTCGCCCGATTTGAGCTGGCTGCGAATATCTTCCACTTTCTGCGCCAGCGAATGTTCCTGTTCGCCGTAATCGGTACCTTCCCGCAGGACGAAAGATTCGATGATGTTATCCAGCGTTTCTGGATCGAGCTGTTGCCAGGGAATAATCACGCTATTCCTCCTGAATAAGAGGTTCCTGAGTGAAAGGTTC
Source organism: Pectobacterium sp. A5351 (assembly GCF_028335745.1). NCBI lineage: Bacteria > Pseudomonadati > Pseudomonadota > Gammaproteobacteria > Enterobacterales > Pectobacteriaceae > Pectobacterium > Pectobacterium sp. A5351. The sequence goes on along the minus strand of NZ_CP116477.1, from coordinate 3,915,216 downwards.
CTGAAGAATCGGTGGCGTGGTCCAAAAATGGGCTAAGCCAGTTAGGAATGCGCTGTTCCAGCCACATTTCCGGTTTCAGCAACGTGCCACCGACGAAGCCAACATGTCCACCGTGTTCCGTTAGCTGATATTCAATAGTAGACGGTAACTGCGACAAATCGGGAATCACCTCTGATGTCATGAAAGGATCGTCCTTCGCATGGATGATGAGCAGCGGTTTGCGTATCTGAGGTAACAGCGGCAGGGCGCTACAGCGTCGATAATAGTCGGCCGCATCGCGGAAGCCGTGGATACGTGAAGTAATAACGTCATCAAACTCTCGCAGTTGGCGGATTCGCTTCAACTGTGGCAACTGAATCGGCAGCGTGTCTGGATAAGCTGCTAGTTTGCGTCGGGCGTTTTGTTTCAACAGTCGCAGAAGATAGTGCTGATAGACACGGGAGAAGCCTTGCTCCATTCGACGGCTACAGGGTTCGAGCATCAATGGCGCGGAAACAACCACGGCAGCGGACAAAGAACAGGCTTCACCCTGCTGTGCGAGCAGATATGCCAGCATGTTGCCGCCAAGCGAGACGCCGATGGCGGCGGTAGGTACCTCGCCCAGCGTCTCTTGCATCCAGTGCAGAAAATAGCTGGCATCACTGGTTTCACCAGAGTGATAAATACGCTTCATTCGGTTGGGCTTACCGCTGCATCCACGAAAATGCATGATGACGGCTAGCCAACCGCGCTGTCTACAGGCATGTAACAGGCCGTGAGCGTAAGGGCTGTGGAAGCTGCCTTCCAGCCCGTGAAACAGCACCACTCGCGGTTTGTGCCGCGCCTGTTCAGGCGCTTCGCTCCACGCCAGATCGACGAAATCGCCGTCCGGTAATTCGAGCGCTTGCCAGACTGGCAAGAACTGCGCGTGACGGCGAATCAGGCGCGGTAATAGCGTTTGCAGATGTGGGTTACGAGCGCCGCTCAGCGGACGAAAATGGTCATGCATAAAGGATATGAAAATCTTGTTGTTGGCTCTTGTACGATCAATATCACACTGTTAGCTTCAATGCTGCCAGTTGGTACGATATTTGGGTCAGGAGCGCCCACAAATAATGGAGCTGAGTTTATTTCTGTCGATGTTGGGTTTTTTGTGGGTGGCGGCCATCACGCCGGGGCCGAATAATATGCTGTTGACCACCTCGGGCGCGAATTTTGGCTTTATGCGTTCGCTGTGGCTGATGATTGGCATCATGCTGGGCATGCAAAGCATTTTGTTGCTGGTGGCATTCGGTGTCGGTGGTTTGATTCTGATTTACCCTGCGCTGCACGTTATCCTGAAAGTTCTCGGTAGCGCCTATCTGCTCTGGCTGGCGTGGAAAATCGCCACGGCGGCTTACGAACGGCTGGAAACGTCCGTTGCGCCGCCCCAGCCGATCCGGCTTTATCAAGGGTGGTTGCTGCAATTCCTGAACCCGAAAGCGTGGCTCATGGCGCTGGGCGCGGTGGCCAGTTTTAGTCTGGCGGGTGAAGAGTATAACCATTCTGTGATCGCGATAAGCATCGGGATTGTGCTGGTGAATCTGGTGTCCGGTGTTATCTGGCTCGGATTCGGCACGATGATTGGGCGACTGCTGCGCAGTAAGAAGGCGTGGATTATCTTTAATGTGTCAATGGGACTGCTGACCGCCGCCTGCGTGTTGTTGATTTGGCATTAATGCTTCGTTGATAACGTCGCGAGCAGTTTTCCGCTCGCGACGTCTTTCAGGGCACAAATCTTAAAGCGAATCGCTCTGCATCATTTGCTCTAGCTGTTCCTGCGCATCCAGCCAGGACATTTCCGTTTCTTCCAGCTCGATTTTGACTTTGGTTTGCTGTTGCAGGCAGTCGGTGAGTTCGGCCTTGCGGCTGATGTCGTAGATTGCGCTGTCCGCCAGTCGGGCTTCAAGCGCTGCCAGCGTTTCACCCAGCTTTTCCATCTGCTGTTCAAACTTAGCGATCTGTTTGCGCAGTGGCTGGGTTTGTGTTCTCAACTCGGCTTCGCGACGTTTCTGATCTTTTCTGCCCTGCGCGCTGTTGGTCGTATTTTCTTTTGGTGTTTCAGCCGCTGCATTTTCCTGACGTTGCAGGCTAACCAGCCACTGTTGGTAATCTTCCAAATCGCCGTCGAACGGCTCTACTTTTTGGTCGTGTACCAGATAGAGATCGTCGGTAGTCGAACGGATCAGGTGTCGATCGTGCGAGACAACAACCAGCGCGCCTTCAAAATCGATTAACGCTTCAGTCAACGCCTGACGCATATCCAGATCGAGGTGGTTGGTCGGTTCGTCGAGCAGCAGGAGATTCGGACGCTGCCAGACGATCAGCGCCAGCACCAGACGGGCTTTTTCGCCGCCGGAGAAACGTTCGGTGATCTCGGTGACTTTATCGCCCTGAAAACCGAAACCGCCGAGGTAATCACGTAGCTGCTGTTCCGTTTCCCGCTCTGCCAGACGTACCAGATGCTGCAAGGGCGACTCGTCCGCACGCAGAAACTCTAACTGGTGCTGAGCGAAATAACCGAGCTTCACGCCTTTTGCCAGCCCGATTTCCCCTTTCAACGGGGCAAGTGACCCAGCAAGCAATTTGATCAGCGTGGATTTACCCGCGCCGTTATGGCCGAGCAGTCCGATGCGGGAACCCGGTACTAAATTGAGTTTAATCGATTCCAGAATCAGCTTGTCGCCATAGCCTGCGCTGACCTTTTCCATCTTCATGAGTGGATTGGGCAACGATTCCGGGGCACGAAAGCTGAAGCGGAAAGGATTATCGACATGCGCGGGCGCAATCAGCTCCATGCGTTCCAGCATTTTTATCCTGCTTTGCGCCTGCTTGGCTTTGGTCGCTTTCGCGCGGAAGCGGTCAATATAGTGTTGCAGATGTGCGACGCGTTCCTGCTGATGCTCATAAAGTGACTGCTGCTGTGCAAGACGGGTGGCGCGCTGGCGTTCAAACGAGGAGTAGTTACCGGTGTACTCGTTGAGCGACTGCTGCTCGATGTGCAGAATCTTGGTCACCACCGGATCGAGGAAATCGCGGTCGTGCGAGATAAGAACCAGCGTGCCAGTGTAGTTTTTCAGCCACTTTTCCAGCCAGATGACGGCATCCAGATCGAGGTGGTTGGTGGGTTCATCCAGCAGCAGCAGGTCTGAACGACAGATCAGCGCCTGTGCCAGATTCAGGCGCATCCGCCAGCCGCCGGAAAAAGCGCTGACAGGCTGCTGTAATTGTGACTGAGAAAACCCTAGTCCGTTGAGCAGGCTCGAGGCTCTGGCCTGAATCGTCCAGGCCTGAATCGCATCCAGTTTGCCGTGTAGCGTGGCGATGGCGTTGCCGTCGTTCTCTTCGTTGGCGGTATGCAACGCGGCTTCCAGTTGGCGAAACTCGCGGTCGCCGTCAATCACGTAGTCCAGCGCGGGTTTGTCCAATGCCGGTGTTTCCTGATTAACCCAGGCCAGCGACCAGTTTTGCGGGAATGTCGCGCTGCCGCCGTCGGCGCTGATTTCACCTTTCAGTAAGGACAGCAGGGTAGATTTACCACAGCCGTTCTTGCCAACCAGACCGACTTTCTGGCCGGGATTAACCGTTGCTGTCGCGTTGTCGATCAGAACGCGCACACCACGTCGAATTTGCAGCGAAGAGAAAACAATCATAAAGCGCCGTATGTTCAGAGTATGTTAAATTATGGACATATCAGGACACGCGGTGTCCTGTTTTTAGTCGTTGCGCAGCATGGTAACGGAAAACAATTATCATGACGACGCTTTGGAGGGGAATGATGTCGCAGCCACCGAAGATTTTGCTGCTGTATGCCCATCCGGAACCACAGGATTCGGTGGCAAACCGGATCTTATTGCAACCGGCGCAGCAGTTGGCGAATGTAACCGTGCACGATCTTTACGCGCACTATCCTGATTTTTTTATCGATATTCATCATGAACAACAGCTGCTGCGTGAGCATCAGGTCATTGTTTTCCAACATCCATTTTATACCTACAGCTGTCCGGCTTTGCTGAAAGAGTGGCTCGATAGGGTGCTATCCCGCGGCTTTGCCAATGGGATTGGCGGTAATGCGCTGGCGGGGAAATACTGGCGCTCGGTGATTACGACCGGTGAACCGGAAGATGCCTATCATCCTGACGGGAGTAATCGCTACTCGATGGAAGAGTTGCTACGTCCGTTTGAGCTAACGGCAGCCATGTGCCGTATGCATTGGATGCACCCCATGATTGTTTACTGGGCGCGCCGTTTACAGCCCGATGTGTTGTCGAGTCAAGCCAAAGCTTACGGTGAATGGCTATCCTCCCCTTTACCTGAAGAGGAACGCTAATATGGAGAGTTCCGCGCTACTGACCGCTGGAGTCTTGTTTTTGTTTGTGGCGGTCGTAGCCGTACCGATTGCTGCCCGACTAGGAATTGGCGCTGTACTGGGCTATTTGATCGCCGGGATCGCCATTGGCCCGTGGGGTCTTGGCTTTATCCGTGATGTGGAAGCGATTCTGCATTTCTCGGAGCTGGGTGTCGTTTTCCTGATGTTCATCATCGGTCTGGAGTTGAATCCCTCTAAGCTCTGGACGCTGCGCCGCTCGATTTTTGGCGTGGGGGCCGCGCAGGTTGGCCTGAGTGCGCTGCTTTTAGGCGGTGCCTTGTATCTGACTGACTTTTCGTGGCAGTCCGCGCTGATTGGTGGCGTCGGGCTGGCGATGTCATCGACGGCCATGGCGCTACAGTTGATGCGTGAAAAGGGCATGAACCGTAGCGAGTCCGGGCAGCTTGGCTTCTCTGTCCTGCTGTTTCAGGATTTGGCTGTGATTCCTGCATTGGCGTTGATTCCGATTTTGGCGGGTGTGCAGGGCGATTTCGGGGATTGGGAACGGATTGGTCTGAAGGTCGCTGCGTTTCTCGGTATGTTAATCGGTGGCCGCTATCTGGTGCGTCCGCTGTTCCGCTTTATCGCGGCATCCGGCGTACGTGAGGTGTTTACTGCCGCCGCGTTGTTGCTGGTGCTCGGCTCGGCGCTGTTTATGGAAACGCTGGGGCTTTCCATGGCGCTAGGGACTTTTATCGCCGGTATTTTGCTGGCGGAAAGCGAGTATCGGCATGAGTTGGAAATTGCTATCGAACCGTTCAAAGGCTTGTTGCTGGGCCTGTTCTTTATTTCGGTGGGGATGGCGCTGAATCTCGGCATCCTCTACACCCACATTGTGAAGATTATGGTTGCGGTGCTGGTGCTGGTGGCAGTGAAAGCGGCTGTACTGTATTTCCTTGCGCGGGTTAACCGGATGCGCCGCTCCGAGCGCTTGCAGTTTGCCGGCGTGCTGAGTCAGGGCGGCGAGTTCGCTTTCGTCCTGTTTTCCGCTGCGGCGTCATTCAACGTATTGAAAGGCGAACAGTTGCCGCTGTTGCTGGTGACGGTGACCTTATCGATGATGACGACGCCGTTGCTGATGCAGGTGATCGACCGCATTCTGGCGCGTCGTTATAACGTGCAGGATGTACCGGATGAGAAACCGTATGTCGAGGATGACGAGCCACAGGTGATTGTGGTGGGGTTCGGCCGTTTCGGACAGGTGATCAGCCGCTTGCTCATGGCGAACAAAATGCGGATTACGGTTTTGGAACGTGACATCAGCGCCGTGAGCCTGATGCGCAGCTATGGCTATAAGGTTTACTATGGCGATGCCACAGAGCTGGAACTGCTGCGTTCGGCGGGTGCGGATAAAGCGCGCTCAATCGTGATCACCTGTAATGCGCCGGAAGATACGATGGAGATTGTGCACCTTTGTCAGCAGCATTTTCCGAATCTGGAAATTCTGGCGCGGGCGCGCGGACGTGTTGAAGCCCATGAACTGTTGCAGACGGGCGTAAGACACTTTTCGCGTGAAACCTTTTCCAGCGCGTTAGAGCTAGGGCGGAAAACGCTGGTGACGCTGGGTATGCACCCCCATCAGGCGATGCGTGCGCAACAGCACTTCCGCCGTCTGGATATGCGTATGCTGCGTGAGCTGGTGCCGCAACTGACGGGAGATGTTGCACAAATCTCCCGTGTGAAAGAGGCGCGACGCGAGCTGGAGGATATTTTCCAGCGAGAAATGCAACGTGAGCGGCGTCGGCCTAGTGTATGGGATGAGGACGACGAGTAAGCACCAATAACGCCTACCGGAATAGGTTCTGGGTGCTGGAACGGAGATGAATGGGAGTTATTATGCGTAAACGCTTTATTGCAGGAGCCGTGTGCCCGACGTGTCAGGCGCAGGACACGCTGGCGGTTGGACGAGAGGATCACGTCGAGGTGGTCGTGTGCGTGAAGTGCGGATATCGCCAGAGCCAGACTGAAGAACCTGCGACGGTATCTGCCCCGCAGGCTAACGAGATCATCGGGATCTTCCGGCCTGAATGAGGGAGACGTGTCCATGATGGCATTGTCATCAACCGTCGACGTTTTTTGATTCCGGACGGTACATAGGGACATTTTTCAGCTACAATTTGCGCCAGTTTGATTTCCAACGGTAGGAGATATCATGAAAGTAGCAAAAGATCTGGTGGTCAGCCTGGCCTATCAGGTACGTACAGAAGACGGTGTGTTGGTTGATGAGTCTCCGGTGAGCGCGCCGTTGGACTATCTGCATGGTCACGGTTCCCTGATTTCTGGTTTGGAAAAAGCCTTGGAAGGCCGTGAAGCTGGCGCGAAGTTTGATGTGAACATTGGTTCCAGCGACGCTTACGGCAACTATGATGAAAATCTGGTTCAGCGCGTACCGAAAGATGTCTTTATGGGTGTTGACGAGCTGCAGGTTGGCATGCGTTTCCTGGCTGAGACCGATCAGGGTCCAGTACCCGTTGAAATCACCGAAGTTGAAGATGACCACGTTGTTGTTGACGGCAACCACATGCTGGCAGGCCAGAACCTGAGCTTCAATGTTGAAGTTGTTGCTATCCGCGAAGCAACGGAAGAAGAGCTGGCGCACGGTCACGTTCACGGTGAGCACGATCATGAACACGGCGACGGCTGCTGTGGCGGTCACGGCCATGACCATGACCACGGCCATGAGCACGGTAAAGGCGGCTGCGGTGGCCACGGTGGATGCGGCTGCCACTAATTTAGCCGTAGCGCACAAAAAAAAACCTCAGGTTGATGATTATCACCTGAGGTTTTTTATATCTGGCCCGTCTTGAGCGCTGATACAACGAGGTGCAGATCTTAATAATGCGGCGGCGGCGTTTCTTCCGACTGAGGGGCAACAAGCGACGTTTGCTGGTTGCGAACCCTGTCGGTGAGTAGACGCACATGCTCGCGCAGGCGGCTAATTTCCCGCTCGTGTTGAATAACCGTTTGGTTAAGCTCTTCGATGGCGACTTCCTGGAAAGCCTGTCGGCTTTCCAACTGTTCGAGTCGTTCTTCAAGGGCTGATGGTGACATCGCGATTCCTCTTACTTCTTGTTACCCATGAGTTTGTCAGAAAGTGGAAACTTCTGGTAGTAAAAATGGTCGCAGTAGGGCGCAATGCACCATCCTGAGTGGGGCGTATTGTTGCCAGATGGCCTTAGGACGACACAAATGATGCCGGAAAAGCTTCCTGACGTTTTTTATCAAAGGATTGTCGAGTGCGTCGTTGTGTTGTCTTCGTCCGCACAGTTATAGTAGGCGCGAATGTATTTTAATGATGGCTGGGGCACGTCGCTCCAGATGCTGGAGAAATGGATGAAATCACTGTTTAAAGTAACGCTGTTAGCAACAACGATGGCTCTGGCTCTGAACGCAGGCCAGGTTCTGGCGGCAGACAAGGCGCAGGCGTCTGACAATACTGCGGCAGCCAAATTCAAGAACGATGAGCAGGCAGCGGCTTATGCGTTAGGTGCATCTTTAGGGCGTTACATGGATAACTCTCTGAAAGAACAAGAAAAATTAGGTATCAAACTGGATAAAGAGCAGTTGATTGCCGGCGTGCAAGATGCGTTTGCTGACAAGAGCAAGTTGACTGACGAAGAAATCGAGAAAACACTGCAAGGTTTTGAAGGCAAAGTTAAAGCTGCCGCTGAAGCCAAAATGAAGCAAGATGCGAAAGATAATGCGGACAAAGGTGCCAAGTATCTTGAGTCCTTCGCTAAAGAAAAAGACGTGAAGAAAACTGCATCTGGCCTTCTGTATCAGGTTGAGAAAGAAGGTAGCGGCAATGCGCCGAAAGATAGCGATACCGTGGTGGTTAACTACAAAGGTACGCTGGTTGACGGTAGCGAGTTCGATAACTCCTACAAACGTGGCGAGCCGCTTTCTTTCCGTCTGGACGGTGTAATTCCTGGCTGGACCGAAGGCCTGAAACACGTTAAGAAAGGCGGCAAAATCAAGCTGGCTATCCCGCCTGCACTGGCCTATGGCGAAAATGGCGTGCCTGGCATCCCGGCTAACTCTACGCTGGTGTTCGACGTTGAACTGCTGGACATTAAATCCGAAGCTGATCTGAAAGCCGCGGATGATGCGAAAGCTGAAAAACCAGCAGCCGAAGAGAAAGCGGCTAAATAAGCTTCGCGATAATAATGAGATAACCGCAGGTTTCGGCCTGCGGTTTTTTTTTGCTTCAAAACAATTGCCTGCGATCTCATCCCTCTTCCCGCAAACGTCTTTTAATGACGCTCATCCTCGGCCTGATTGATACTTTTCCGTGGCCACGCGACGTCGTATATCACGCATTCACCACTGCGACTGATCATCGGCACAGTGCACGTAGCACCTTCGCTAATGTCTTGACGGCACTCTCCAGTTCATGCGGCGCGTGGGCAGCAAATCCCATGAGGAAACCGGCTTTATGCTGACCTGACGCTGCATACAGCGCTGTCAGCCCGAGCAGGTCGATACCGGCTCGGCGTGCGGATTCCACCGCGTCGTGTTCAGGGATGTCACGGATGAACAGACAGGGCATTTGCATGCCTCCGGCTGGTACCTGTGGTTCCACAAAGTCGGCCAGATGCTGACGCGCCAACCGTGCCAGCACATCGCGGCGTTCCGCATAAACGGCGCGCATCGTGCGTACATAGGCACCGAAGTGTCCTCCTTCGATAAAACGGGCCAGCGTGAGCTGCGGAATGGGGGCGCTGTGTCCATCCATCAGGGTGCGGGCCACGGTCATCGGGGCAACCAGTTGTGGCGGCAGAACCATATAGCCGATGCGCAGGCCGGGAAACAGCGATTTGGTGAAGGTGCCGATATAGATGGTGCGATCGTGCGGGTCGAGCCCTTGCACGCAGGCGGTAGGTTTGCCCGCATAGTGGAACTCGCTGTCGTAGTCGTCTTCAATAATCCAGCTCTGTTGCTGCCAGGCCCATTCGATCACGGCCAGACGCCGATCCAGCGACAGTGTTGCTCCGGTGGGAAACTGGTGTGACGGCGTCAGGAACACGGCTTTCGCTGGCGCATGGTGTGCATTGCTTACTTCAAGCAGATGTTCGACCTGCAAACCATCGGCATCTAATGGGATTGGCACGCACGCGAGCCCGGCCGCCTCGAATGCCTTGCGTGCGCCATGGTATACGGGATCTTCAAGAAAGATTCGATCGCCGGCATCCAGCAGGACATTCGCACACAGGGTTAGCGCTTGCTGGGAACTGGTCAGTACCAACACGCGATCGGGCGTGGCGCGAGCGCCCCGTTCGAGATTGACATAATCTGCGATGGCACGCCTCAGCGCTTCCATGCCCTGCGGCGGGCTGTGCAGCAGCGCCCGTGTGCCATATTCTTTTAGTACCTGCCGTTCCAGCCGTTCCCACGTCTGGAGGGGAAAACTGCGTGTTTCCGGCACGCCGGGCGCGAACGCGCGCGGGATGATGAAATCGCGTACCCCACCATTCTGGAACATGGCGCTACCGCGTTGACTGAGGCGCAGTTCTGCTTTGCTATCTCCCGTTTTCCGCGCTTTGCCACGCCCCGGTAGACGCTTTGCCCGCTCCGACACAGAACTACCGCTGCCGATGCGACGTTCGATAAATCCTTCCGCATGCAGCTGGCTGTAAGCTGATTCGACCGTATCGCGTGATACCCCCAATGATTTAGCCAATGCGCGTGAGGCGGGTAAGGATTTGCCCACATCAAGAACACCATCGAGGATTAACTGGCGAATCGCCCGCTGGATGCGGGCGTGCAGGGGGAGGGCACCTTGTGCGGGATCGCCAATCCAGGCCTTGACCGATTCAAGCTGAGCGTGTTTGAACAATTGGTCTGCCTCTTGTCATAAAAATGGTGGGGAACATCCGGCTATTTTAAGTCTATAAATGCGTTTCACAATCCATTCATTCTCTTCGTCAGGAGTTAAGCTGATGCCGCTCTCTTCCGATACACCCACTCGCCACGACAGGCACGGTCGCTATCCCGAAGCCGCCACGGTTGAAGATTTCCAGTTCAATCTGGCAGCGGTGCAGGCTCGTATCGAAGCGGCCTGCCACCGCGTTGGTCGCGATCCCGCCACGGTGCGATTGTTGCCAGTCAGCAAGACCAAACCCGAAAGCCGCCTGCGTATGGCCCATATGGCGGGTTGTCGAGTATTGGGCGAGAACAAAGTGCAAGAGGCGTACCGTAAATGGGAATCGATGCAGGATTTAGCCGATTTACAGTGGTCGGTCATTGGGCACCTGCAAACCAACAAGGCCAAGCTGGTGGCACGTTTCGCTACCGAGTTTCAGGCGCTGGACAGCCTGCGACTGGCTGAAGCGCTGGATCGCCGATTACAGGTAGAAGGGCGCTCATTAGACGTATTCGTACAGGTGAATACCTCCGGTGAGGCCAGTAAATACGGCCTGTCTCCCGATGACGTACCGGTTTTTATTCAGGCACTTCCCACATTCTCTGCGCTACGTGTGCGCGGGCTCATGACGCTGGCGCTGTTCTCCAGCGAGGCCGAACGCGTTCGCCAGTGTTTTGTACGGCTGCGTCAGTTGCGCGATCGGTTGCAGCAAAACCTCCCGGTTGGCATTGAGCTGGATGACTTATCCATGGGCATGTCCGGCGATTTTGAAATAGCCATTGAAGAAGGCGCCACCGTGGTTCGCGTCGGTCAGGCAATTTTTGGCGCCCGCCCGCTACCGGATAGCTACTACTGGCCTGATAACCCCCTCACAGAATCACACGATTAAAAAACCAATGACTAACGTATAGGACGATGCCCATGTATGACGCTTCTCTTACCCTTACCGACTTCGACCCAGAACTGGCCGACGCCATCCGGCATGAAGAACATCGGCAGGAAACTCACATTGAACTTATCGCCTCAGAGAACTATGCCAGTCCGCTGGTGATGGCGATCCAGAACTCCGTGTTCACCAACAAATATGCGGAGGGCTACCCTGGCAAGCGCTACTACAGCGGCTGTGAGCATGTTGATATGGCTGAACGTCTGGCTATCGAGCGGGCCAAAGCGCTGTTTGACTGCGATTATGCTAACGTCCAGCCCCATGCTGGCGCTCAGGCTAATGCGGCCGTGTTTCTGGCGTTGACGAATCCGGGTGATACCGTGATGGGCATGAATCTCGCTCAGGGCGGGCATCTGACCCACGGTAACCCCTCCAACTTTTCTGGTCGCCACTACAACATCGTCCCTTATGGATTAAACCCCGACACGGGGCTGATCGACTACGATGAAATGGAGCGTATTGCGTTGGAAACCCGACCAAAGATGTTAATTGGCGGGTTCTCCGCCTATTCACGCCACAAGGACTGGGCGCGGATGCGCGCGATTGCTGACAAGGTGGGCGCTATCTTCTGGGTGGACATGGCTCACGTCGCGGGGTTGGTGGCTGCTGGAGAGTACCCGAATCCTCTCCCTCATGCGCACGTCGTCACCAGCACAACCCATAAAACGCTGCGTGGCCCGCGCGGTGGAATTATTTTAGCCAAAGGGCAGAGTGAGGAATTCTACAAAAAGCTTAACTCCGCCGTGTTCCCCGGTATTCAGGGCGGTCCGTTGATGCACGTTATCGCAGCCAAAGCGGTGGCATTCAAGGAAGCGCTGCGCCCTGAATTCACGGTTTATCAACGTCAGGTGGTGACTAATGCCCGTGCCATGGCGCGCGTCCTCCAACTTCGTGGCTATAAGATTGTCTCTGATGGCACCGACAACCATTTGATATTGATCGACCTGTCTGCCAGACCCTATACCGGTAAGGATGCCGATGCTGCCCTGAGCGAGGCTTACATCACGACAAACAAGAACTCGGTGCCTAACGACCCGCGTTCCCCCTTTGTGACCTCAGGCCTGCGTATTGGAACGCCAGCCGTGACGACGCGCGGTTTTGGTGTGGCGGAGTGCGAGCAACTGGCGGGATGGCTATGTGATGTACTCGATGGGCTTGGCGCAGGGGATGACGCATTAACGGCGGTACGCGATCGTGTACGCCAGCAGGTTGTGGCGCTGTGCCGACGCTATCCGGTGTATCAATAAGTCAGGCGAGGTTTGTGCACAGGGATGTGCTGTTTTACTATTGATGAGATGTGGATCCGCTGGTTTATTATTCAGGCGGAATCGGGGTATTCGTCAGGCATGGTTAGCACCACGCGGGCGAGGGCACCGGAACCTTGCGGTCGATTACTCAGGAAAAACTGCCCATCGTGCAACTGAGCAATGCGCGTCACGATACTCAGCCCGAGGCCGATACCGCCATAGCGGCTGTCCATACGCACAAACGCCTTACTTAATTCACCCACTTTGCTTTCATCGATACCCGGTCCTTCATCTTCGATCAGCAGTTCAAGGTGTTGTCGTGTAGTCAGGCTAACCGTGATCTGGCTTGCTTCCGGGCTATAGCGGTAAGCGTTTTCTACCAGATTGCGTAGCAAGAGCTGGAGCAAGGTGGCATCACCGCGCAGCGTGATCTCTTCTTGCGGTAATACCCATTTCAGCGTCTGCTGGCGCTTTTGCAGCATCTCGGTCAGTTCATCCTGCATGGGAAAAATGACGTCTTTCAGAAACGCAACATTTTGGTGATGGCCTGCTGAAAAATCTTGTCCGACTCGGGCAAGCAGCAGAAGTTGCTCTACCGTTTTCACCATTTTATCAATGCGTTTGATGAGCGAACTACAGTCAATCTGGTGGTGTTGCTGGTGCAGTTCGAGGTGTAGCCGAATCCCGGATAGCGGCGTGCGTAATTCATGTGCAACATCCGCGGTAAACTGCCTGTCACGCTTTAACGTTTCGTCCAGACGCTGAAAAAGCTGGTTGATGGTGTGGGTGACGGCAGCGACCTCTTTGATATTGCTCTGCTGTGGCAGCGGCTCCAGGTTTTCGGCCGTGCGATCCTGTAACTCTTTCTGTAGGCGAGAAAGTGGGCGGGTGATCCAACTGACGGCCTGAACGCACATGAGCAACGTCAGGATGACCATCACCAGGCTTGGGATACTGAGCGAGGCGATTGCTTCGTTAATCTCCTGGTCGATCTGCATGTTTTGAACGGTCGTGCTCAGCGATTTATCAACCAGCAGACTGATTTGCTCTTCGCTTTCGTGCCAAAGCCAGAATACGCTGATCATCTGACAGACGAGTAAGATGCCGCCCAGTGCCAGCACCAAACGACGGCGCATGCTGGTGACGGTGTCGGCATCGCTCTTCATGGTTGTTCGCCTTTAGTCAGCAGATAGCCAAAGCCTCGCAGGGTGCGGATACGGTCTTTCCCTATCTTTTGACGCAGATTGTGGATATGGACTTCCAGCGAATTGGAAGACGGATCGTCGTTCCAGGCATAAATATCCTGATGCAGCACTTCTCGGTGTACCTGAGAACCGGCTTTCAACACCAGACGAGACAAGATCGCGAACTCTTTTGGCGTGAGTACTATCGGCTTTTCGTCCAGCCACACCTGCTGATTGTTTAAATCCAACGTAATGTTGTCAACCTGTATCTTACTGTTACTTGAGCCTTGATTGCGGCGAATCAGCGCGCGTACGCGCGCCTGTAATTCCGTTAGTGCGAACGGTTTGGCGAGATAATCGTCTGCACCGACATCCAGACCATTAACGCGATCGTTGACGTTATCCCGTGCCGTTAAAATGAGTACGGGATGCTGGTAATGATTCTTACGCCAGCGTGATAGCAGGGCGAGCCCGTCTTCGTCCGGCAAACCCAGATCGAGAATGACCAGGCTGTAGTGTGCGCTGCCGATGAGCGCGTCTGCTTCTTTGGCTGTGCCTGCGCAATCGCAGGCATAACCTTCATGACTCAACGCCAATAATAATCCTTCCTGCAACAGCTTATCATCTTCAACAATCAATAATTTCATGTTGCCTTGTCCCTGCATGGCTGAAGGATATCGAGCTGAGGCTGATATTCTTTCGTGGCGATAGTAAACATCCCCAGTATGGTATGGAAAAGATTATCTTGCGAATACGCCTGCTGTTTCGCGTTTTGGCGTAGGCAGGTGTCCTGAATGGCCTGCTGCTGTTGGTAACCCGGCGATAGCCACATCAGCATCGGTACCTGCGTTTGCTGTTTCGGCGCAATAGAGTAGGGCATGCTGTGCAGGTAGATACCGTTCTCTCCTAACGATTCGCCGTGGTCTGACAGGTAAACCAGTGAGGTGTTAAATTTATCCTGATGCTGTTTCAGTAAATTGATCGCTTTATCCACAACAAAATCGACATACAGGATCGTATTGTCATACGTGTTGGTCAGCGCTTCCTGCGTACAGGTTTGAATCTGATTGGTATCACACGTTGGGGTAAATTTCTTAAAGGCGTCAGGGTAGCGCTGGTAATAGCTTGGGCCGTGGCTGCCTATCGTATGTAATACGATAATTCCGTCGTTATCGAGCTTATTGATATAGTCTTCGACGCCGTGGAATAACGCTTCATCGTGGCATTCGCCGCTGGTGCATAATCCCGGCAGCTTCAGCGACGTCACATCAACGGTTGGCACTCGCGTACAGGCATCTTTGCAGCCGCCGTCATTTTCCTGCCAGAGCACGTTAACTTTTGCCCGCTGTAATATATCCAGTAGCCCTTCCTGATGGCTGGCTAAGTCACCGTTAAAGCTTTGGCGCGGCATGTTGGAGAACATGCAGGGGACAGAGACGCCTGTTGAGGTACCGCATGATGACGTGTTTTCAAAATAAATCACATTGTCTTTTGCCAGCAGTGGATTCGTTTCTTTCCCGTAGCCGCCCAGCGAAAAGTTTTGCGCCCGGGATGTCTCTCCTACGACCAGAATAACCAGGTTCTTTTTT